>JAJLKH010000027.1:0-41174 GCA_033839205.1 Rhodobacterales bacterium
CGGGCGACAACCTGAAGTTCACCGTCGAACTGATCGCCCCGATCGCGATGGAAGACGGCCTGCGCTTCGCCATCCGTGAAGGCGGCCGCACCGTCGGCGCGGGTGTCGTGTCCAAAATTCTGAAGTAAAAGACCACTTCGGGTTCGAAGAGGGCCACCGGATGAGCCGGTGGTCCTCCTATCAACTCCAACGCCGCGAAAGGCTAGACTATGCAAAGCCAAAACATTCGCATCCGGCTGAAGGCATTCGATTACCGCGTACTGGACGCCAGCACGCAGGAAATCGTCAACACCGCAAAGCGCACTGGCGCGACGGTGCGTGGCCCGATTCCGCTGCCGAACAAGATCGAGAAGTTCACGGTTCTCCGTGGGCCGCACATCGACAAGAAATCCCGCGATCAGTTCGAGATCCGTACGCACAAGCGTCTGCTCGACATCGTTGATCCGACTCCCCAGACCGTGGACGCGCTGATGAAGCTCGACCTGGCCGCTGGTGTGGACGTCGAGATCAAGCTGCAGTCGTAAGAAGGAGGGTATCCAGGATGCGCTCTGGTGTAATCGCAAAGAAAGTCGGCATGACCCGGCTTTTCATGGAAGACGGAAAGCAGATCCCTGTGACCGTTCTCCAGCTTGAGAACCTGCAGGTCGTGGCACAGCGCACGCCCGAGCGGGACGGCTACACGGCCGTTCAGCTGGGTGCTGGCAATGCCAAGGCCAAGCGGACCTCGAAGGCCATGCGTGGTCATTTCGCGGTGGCCAACGTGGCCCCCAAGCGGAAGATCGCGGAATTCCGCGTCAGCCCCGACAACATGATCGGTGTGGGCGAGGAAATTTCGGCCGAGCATTATGTCGCCGGTCAGAAGGTCGACGTTGCAGGCACGTCCATCGGTAAAGGCTTTGCCGGTGCGATGAAGCGCCACAACTTCGGCGGTCTGCGTGCCTCGCACGGTGTGTCGATCAGCCACCGTTCGCATGGTTCGACCGGTCAGTGCCAGGACCCCGGCAAGGTGTTCAAAGGCAAGAAGATGGCTGGCCATATGGGTGCCGTGCGTGTGACCACGCAGAACCTGGAAGTGGTGAAAACCGACGCGGAACGTGGCCTGATCATGGTCAAGGGCGCGGTTCCCGGTTCCAAGGGTGGCTGGGTCACGATCAAGGACGCCGTCAAGAAGAAGCTGCCCGAGAACGTTCCGTTCCCGGCGGCCCTGAAATCGGCCATGGCCGCGGCAGCCGCCGAGGCGCCGGCCGCAGAAGCGCCCGCCGAAGGGGGTGAAGCATGAAACTTGATGTGATCAATCTGGACGGCAGCAAGGCCGGTTCCGTGGATCTGGATGAGGCGCTGTTCGGTCTTGAGCCGCGTGCCGACATCCTGCACCGCGTGGTCCGTTGGCAGCGCAACAATGCGCAGGCCGGCACCCACAAGGTGAAGACCCGTTCGGAAACCTCCTATTCGACCAAGAAGATCTATCGCCAGAAGGGCACCGGCGGCGCACGCCACGGTGACAAGAACGCGCCGATCTTCCGTCACGGTGGTGTCTACAAGGGCCCGACCCCGCGCAGCCACGGCCACGAGCTGACCAAGAAGTTCCGCAAGCTGGGCCTCAAGCATGCCCTGTCCGCGAAACTGAAGGCTGGTGAACTGGTCGTCATCTCTGCTGCCGAAGCCGAAGGCAAGACTTCGGTTCTGGCCAAGCAGGTCGCAAAGCTGGGCTGGAAGCGCGCGCTGATCATCGACGGGGCAACCGTCAACGACACGTTCGCAAAGGCCGCCCGCAACATCGAAGGTCTGGATATCCTGCCGTCGATGGGCGCAAACGTCTATGACATCCTCAAGCGTGACACCCTGGTGATCACGAAGGCGGGTGTCGAAGCACTGGAGGCTCGTCTGAAATGAGCGCGAAGGCTGAACATTACGACGTGATCCGCAAGCCGATCATCACCGAAAAGGCCACCATGGTGTCCGAGAACGGTGCGGTCGTCTTCGAGGTTGCGATGGATTCCAACAAGCCCGAGATCAAGCAGGCCGTCGAGGCGCTGTTTGGTGTCAAGGTCAAGTCCGTCAACACCACGATCACCAAAGGCAAGACCAAGCGCTTCCGCGGCCAGCCGGGCAAGCGCCGGGACGTCAAGAAAGCCTATGTGACCCTGGAAGAGGGAAACACTATCGACGTGACCACGGGTCTCTGATAGTAGGGCGCGAATCTTCCATGGCCCCGGAATTGCCGGGGCCATGGATTTTTGAGACGGGGACCTTCGGGGCCCTATACCATGGGCACCTTCGGGGGCCTTCAACATCGCGGGGCCTGGCCCCGCTACGCACAACGGAAGACAGAAAGCATGGCACTCAAGTCGTATAAGCCGACGACGCCGGGCCAGCGTGGGCTGGTTCTGATCGACCGTTCGGAGCTGTGGAAAGGACGTCCGGTCAAGGCCCTCACCGAGGGTTTGACCAAGAACGGCGGCCGGAACAACACCGGACGGATCACGATGCGCCGCAAGGGCGGCGGGGCAAAACGCCTCTATCGGATCGTCGATTTCAAACGTAACAAATTCGATGTGGCGGCCACCGTCGAGCGGATCGAGTACGATCCGAACCGGACCGCCTTTATCGCGCTGGTCAAGTACGAGGATGGCGAACAGGCCTATATCCTGGCGCCCCAGCGTCTGGCCGTCGGCGATCAGGTCGTCGCAGGCAGCAAGGTCGACATCAAGCCGGGCAATGCGATGCCTTTCTCGGGCATGCCGATCGGTACCATCGTCCACAACATCGAGATGAAGCCCGGCAAGGGTGGTCAGATCGCGCGCGCGGCGGGCACCTATGCCCAGTTCGTGGGCCGCGATGGCGGTTACGCCCAGATCCGCCTGTCTTCCGGTGAACTGCGTCTCGTGCGTCAGGAATGCATGGCGACCGTCGGTGCCGTGTCGAACCCCGACAACAGCAACCAGAATTACGGCAAGGCAGGCCGCATGCGTCACAAGGGCATCCGCCCGAGCGTTCGCGGTGTGGTCATGAACCCGATCGACCACCCGCATGGTGGTGGTGAAGGCCGTACTTCGGGTGGCCGTCATCCGGTGACCCCGTGGGGCAAGCCGACAAAGGGTGCGCGCACCCGGAACAAGAACAAAGCGTCCAGCAAGCTCATCCTGCGCTCGCGTCACGCCAAGAAGAAGGGGCGTTAACAGATGTCTCGCTCTGTATGGAAAGGTCCGTTCGTTGACGCTTACGTGCTGAAGAAAGCCGAAGCGGCCCGCGAATCCGGACGCAGTGAAGTTATCAAGATCTGGTCGCGCCGCTCGACGATCCTGCCCCAGTTCGTGGGTCTGACGTTTGGCGTCTACAACGGCAAGAAGCATGTCCCGGTCAACGTGACCGAAGACATGATCGGCCAGAAGTTTGGCGAATATTCCCCGACCCGGACCTATTACGGTCACGCGGCCGATAAAAAAGCGAAGCGGAAGTAAGTCATGGGCAAGGAAAAAAACCCCCGCCGCGTGGCAGATAACGAAGCAATGGCAAAACTGCGCATGCTTCGTACCAGCCCGCAGAAGCTGAACCTGGTGGCTGCGATGATCCGTGGCAAGAAGGTGGACAAGGCCTTGACGGACCTGACCTTCTCGAAAAAGCGGATCGCCGTGGACGTGAAGAAATGCCTTCAGTCCGCCATCGCCAACGCCGAGAACAACCACAACCTGGACGTCGATGAACTGGTCGTCGCCGAGGCCTATGTGGGCAAGAACCTGACGCTCAAGCGCGGTCGTCCGCGTGCGCGCGGCCGTTTTGGCCGTATCGTCAAGCCGTTCTCGGAACTCACCATCAAGGTGCGTCAAGTTGAGGAGCAAGCCTAATGGGTCAGAAAGTCAATCCGATCGGCATGCGCCTTCAGGTCAACCGCACCTGGGATAGCCGCTGGTACGCCGATACCAAGGACTACGGTAATCTTCTTCTGGAAGACCTGAAGATCCGCAAGTTCATCAAGGAAGAAGCCAAGCAGGCCGGTATTGCCCGCGTGATCATCGAACGTCCGCACAAGAAGTGCCGCGTCACGATCCATGCAGCCCGTCCGGGTGTGATCATCGGCAAAAAAGGCGCCGATATCGAAACCCTGCGCAAGAAGCTGGCCAAGCTGACGGCAAGCGAACTGCACCTGAACATCGTCGAAGTCCGTAAGCCGGAACTGGACGCTGCGCTGGTCGGTGAAAGCATTGCACAGCAGCTGGAACGCCGCGTGTCCTTCCGCCGCGCCATGAAGCGTGCGGTTCAGAACGCCATGCGTATGGGCGCCCTGGGTATCCGGGTGAACGTCGCTGGTCGTCTGGGTGGCGCCGAGATCGCACGGACCGAATGGTACCGTGAAGGTCGCGTGCCGCTGCACACGCTGCGTGCCGATATCGATTACGCCCATGTCGAGGCCACCACGGCCTATGGCATCATCGGTATCAAGGTCTGGATTTTCAAAGGCGAAATCATGGAGCACGATCCGTCTGCCCATGACCGTCGTCTGCAGGAACTCCAGGATGGTCCCGCGCCCCGTGGCGCCGGCGGCCGCCGTTAAGGAGGAATGACAGATGCTTCAACCAAAGCGCACAAAATTCCGCAAACAGCACAAAGGCCGCATCCACGGCCAGGCGAAGGGCGGAAGCGACCTTAACTTCGGTTCGTTCGGCCTGAAGGCCACCGAGCCTGAGCGGGTCACGGCGCGTCAGATCGAGGCGGCTCGCCGCGCTCTGACCCGTCACATGAAACGTCAGGGCCGTGTCTGGATCCGGATTTTCCCGGACGTTCCGGTCACCTCGAAGCCGACCGAAGTCCGTATGGGTAAAGGTAAGGGTTCGGTGGATTACTGGGCAGCCCGCATCAAGCCGGGTCGCGTGATGTTCGAGATCGACGGCGTCGACGAGACCATCGCCCGCGAGGCCCTGCGCCTGGCCGCGATGAAGCTGCCGATCAAGACCCGCGTGGTCGCGCGCGAAGACTGGTAAGGTTTTCGCCGTCACATGACAGGGCAGGGCGGGGGAAACCCCGCCTTGTCTTTTTTCGAACCGGGTCTGTTGCAAACAGGCCTTGTCAACTTGAGGGAACCGGCCTATACGGCCCCTTCATCCATCTCCACCGGGAATCAGGGTGACCCTGTCACAAGGGGCTCTCCGGTGACGTTGTTAAAAAGGACCGGCGACATGAACGCCCAGGAACTACGCAATAAATCCCTCGATCAGCTCCGCGAGGACCTGGTTGCCCTGAAGAAAGAAGCATTCAACCTGCGCTTTCAACAGGCGACTGGCCAGCTGGAATCCACCGCCCGCATCAAGACGGTTCGTCGTGACGTGGCCCGTGTGAAGACCGTGCTGAACGAAAAAGCCGCAGCCGCGGCCGCAGAATAAGGAGCCTGACAGATGCCCAAACGTATTCTTCAAGGCACCGTGACCAGCACGGCCAATGCCCAGACCGTTACCGTTCTGGTGGAACGCCGCTTCACGCATCCTGTTCTGAAAAAGACCATCCGTAAGTCCAAGAAATACCGGGCTCACGATGAGACGAACGCTTTCAACGTCGGCGATACCGTCCGTATCCAGGAATGTGCGCCCAAGTCGAAAACGAAACGCTGGGAGGTTATCGCGTCCTAAGCGATAGCCTTTCGGTCCATCGAAACCCTGGGGAAAAGCCGATAATGGCCCCCAAAGGTCGGGAGAAACCAAATGATCCAGATGCAGACCAATCTGGATGTTGCTGACAACTCCGGCGCACGCCGGGTGCAGTGCATCAAGGTTCTCGGCGGTTCGCACCGCCGGTATGCGTCCGTTGGCGACATCATCGTGGTGTCCGTCAAGGAAGCCATTCCGCGCGGTCGCGTGAAGAAGGGCGATGTCCGCAAGGCCGTCGTCGTACGCACCGCCAAGGAAGTTCGCCGTGAAGACGGCACCGCGATCCGTTTCGATCGCAACGCAGCAGTCATCCTGAACAACAACAACGAGCCTGTCGGCACCCGTATCTTCGGGCCGGTGGTTCGTGAGCTGCGCGCCAAGAACTTCATGAAAATCATCTCGCTCGCGCCGGAGGTGCTGTAAGATGGCTGCCAAGCTGAAGAAGGGCGACAAGGTCGTCGTACTGGCCGGCAAGGACAAGGGTAAGCAGGGCACGATTTCGTCCGTTGACCCCAAGGCCGGCAAAGCCGTGGTGGAAGGCATCAACATGGCCATCCGTCACACTCGTCAGAGCCAGACCAGCCAGGGCGGCCGCATCCCCAAGGCGATGCCGATCGACCTGTCGAACCTGGCTTTCCTGGACAAGAACGGCAAGGCAACGCGCGTCGGCTTCAAGATCGAAGGCGACAAGAAAGTGCGTATCGCCAAGACCACGGGGGACGTGATCGATGCTTGATACCGCAACTTACACCCCGCGCCTCAAGACGCTCTACAAGGACAAGGTCCGCGCCGCTCTGAAGGAGGAATTCTCCTACAAGAACGAGATGCAGATCCCGCGTCTGGACAAGATCGTTCTGAACATCGGCTGCGGTGCAGAAGCCGTGCGCGACAGCAAGAAGGCCAAATCGGCGCAGGAAGACCTGTCGACGATCGCGGGTCAGAAGGCTGTCACCACCATCGCCAAGAACTCGATCGCGGGTTTCCGCGTCCGGGAGGGCATGCCGATGGGTGCAAAGGTCACGCTGCGCGGCGACCGCATGTACGAATTCCTGGATCGTCTGATCACGATTGCAATGCCCCGTATCCGCGACTTCCGCGGCGTATCGGGCAAGTCGTTCGACGGCCGCGGCAACTATGCCATGGGCCTGAAGGAGCACATCGTGTTCCCCGAGATCAACTTCGACAAGGTCGATGAGGTCTGGGGTATGGACATCGTCATCGCCACCACCGCGAGAACCGACGCGGAAGCTAAGGCGCTGTTGAAGCACTTCAACATGCCCTTCAACAGCTAAGCGCGGGAGAGAGAGTTATGGCTAAGAAATCTATGATCGAACGCGAAAAGAAGCGTCAGGAGCTGGTGGACAAGTTTGCCGCCAAGCGCGCTGCGCTGAAGGCGATCGTGAACGACCAGTCCAAGCCGATGGAAGAGCGTTTCCGCGCTTCTCTGAAGCTGGCGAAACTGCCGCGCAACAGCTCGGCCACCCGGCTGCACAACCGTTGCCAGCTGACCGGCCGTCCGCACGCGTATTACCGCAAGCTGAAACTGTCGCGTATCGCGCTGCGGGACCTGGGCTCCATGGGCCAGATCCCCGGCCTGGTGAAATCCAGCTGGTAAGGGAGAGACTGATATGAACGATCCTATCGGCGATATGCTCACCCGCATCCGCAACAGCCAGGCGCGCGGCAAGTCCACTGTGACAACGCCCGCATCGAAGCTGCGTGCGTGGGTTCTGGATGTGCTTGCAGACGAAGGCTACATTCGTGGCTACGAGAAGGCGACCGATGAAAATGGTCACCCGACCCTGGTCATCAGCCTGAAATACTTCGATGGCACCCCCGTCATTCGCGAAATCAAGCGGGTCTCCAAGCCCGGCCGTCGCGTTTACATGGGCGTCAAGGACATTCCGTCAGTCCGTCAGGGCCTGGGTGTGTCGATTGTCAGCACTCCGAAAGGTGTGATGTCGGATGCAGCAGCACGCAACGCCAATGTTGGCGGTGAAGTGCTCTGCACGGTCTTCTAAGGAGGAAGGCAATGTCTCGTATTGGTAAGAAACCGGTCGAGCTGCCCGCTGGCGTTTCGGCGTCCGTGTCCGGCCAGACCGTCGAAGTGAAGGGACCCAAAGGGACCAAGCACTTCAACGCAACCGACGATGTGACCATCACCGTTGATGGCAACCTGGTCAAGATCACGCCGCGTGGCACGTCCAAGCGCGCCCGCCAGCAGTGGGGCATGTCCCGCTCGATGGTGGCGAACCTTGTGACTGGTGTGACCAGCGGCTTCAAGAAAGAGCTTGAGATCACCGGTGTGGGTTACCGCGCCGCGATGGCGGGCAACACGCTGAAACTGTCGCTGGGCTACAGCCACGAAGTGAACTTCGAGGTGCCCAACGGTGTGACGGTGACCTGCCCCAAGCAGACCGAAATCGTTGTGGAAGGTGATGACGCCCAGCTTGTGGGCCAGGTCGCGGCGAATATCCGCGAATGGCGCAAGCCCGAGCCCTACAAAGGCAAAGGCATCAAGTACAAGGGTGAGTACATCTTCCGCAAGGAAGGCAAGAAGAAGTAAGGACGCGAGAGATGGCAAACAGCAAAAGAACCCTGTTTCTGAAGCGCCGCCTGCGCGTTCGGAACAAACTCCGGAAGGTGAACGCTGGTCGTGTGCGCCTTTCGGTTCACCGCAGCAACAAGAACATCAGCGTGCAGCTGATCGACGATGTGCGTGGCGTAACCCTGGCCGCTGCCTCCACCCTGGAGAAGGCGCTGGGTGTCGTTGGCAAGAACAACGTCGAAGCAGCTGCCAAGGTGGGCGCGGCGATCGCCGAGCGTGCCAAGAAGGCCGGTGTCGAAGACTGCTACTTCGATCGTGGTGGTTTCCTCTTTCACGGCAAGGTGAAGGCTCTGGCCGACGCCGCGCGTGAAGGTGGCCTCAAGTTCTAAGGAGACGAGAGAATGGCAAGAGAAGACAACCGCCGCGACCGTCGCGATCGCGAAGAGGCCGCTCCGGAGTTCGCCGATCGTCTCGTGGCGATCAACCGCGTGTCCAAGACCGTGAAGGGCGGCAAGCGTTTCGGCTTTGCAGCACTCGTGGTCGTGGGTGACCAGAAGGGCCGCGTGGGCTTTGGCAAGGGCAAGGCGAAAGAAGTGCCCGAAGCCATCCGCAAGGCAACGGAGCAGGCCAAGCGCCAGATGATCCGTGTGCCGCTGCGCGAAGGCCGCACGCTGCACCACGACATGGAAGGCCGCCACGGCGCCGGCAAGGTCGTGATGCGCGCCGCACCGGAAGGGACCGGCATCATCGCCGGTGGTCCGATGCGCGCCGTGTTCGAGATGCTGGGCCTCAAGGACGTTGTGTCCAAGTCGCTTGGTTCGCAGAACCCGTACAACATGATCCGCGCCACCATCGACGGGCTGAAAAAAGAAGCCAGCCCGCGTTCCGTGGCACAGCGTCGTGGCAAGAAGGTCGCCGACATCCTGCGCAAGGACGATGCGCCGGCTGCCGAAGCGGCTGAAGCGTAAGGAAACGGTCCCATGGCAAAAACTATCGTGGTCAAGCAGATCGGTTCGCCGATCCGCCGTCCGGAAAAGCAGCGCCAGACCCTGATCGGTCTGGGTCTGAACAAGATGCACAAGACCCGCGAACTCGAGGATACACCTTCGATCCGCGGTATGGTCGCCAAGATCCCGCATCTCGTGCAGATCATCGAAGAGCGCGAATAATCACTCGGGGCGGGTTTGGGCCCGCCCTGTTTCACCATTCAAAGCCGTGTTCGGCCGCTCCCGTCGCTGGGGGCCGCATCCGGCACAAGGAGAAGCGACATGAAACTGCATGAACTGCACGACAACGAAGGCGCAACCAAGAAGCGCAAGCGCGTGGGCCGTGGCCCCGGCTCGGGTACCGGCAAGACCGGTGGCCGTGGTATCAAGGGTCAGAAATCCCGCTCGGGTGTGTCGATCGGTGGTTATGAGGGTGGCCAGATGCCGCTCTATCAGCGTTTGCCGAAGCGTGGCTTCAACAAGCCGAACCGCAAGGCCTATGCTGTCGTCAACCTGGGCATCCTTCAGAAGTTCATCGAAGCCGGCAAGATCGACGCATCTGCGCCGATCACCGAAGACGTGATGGTGGCGTCGGGCCTGGTGCGCCGCAAACTGGACGGTGTGCGGGTTCTGGCCAAGGGCGAATTCTCGTCTAAGGTCACGCTGAACGTCACCGGTGCCTCGGCTCAGGCCGTGGAAGCGGTTGCTAAACTGGGTGGCGCGCTGAACGTTGCAGCAGCTGCCGAGGCCCCTGCGGCTGAATAACGGGTTGTGAGCGGCGCGCGCGCCGCTTACATAGGCCCTAGTTTTCCTGAACGCCGCCTGAGCCGGAAAACCGCTCTGGCGGCGTTGTCACATGAGAGAGACCGCGAATGGTATCTGCAGCAGAACAAATGGCGGCGAACACCAGCTGGGCCGCCCTTGGCAAGGCAACCGATCTTCGCAATCGCATCTTCTTCACGCTCGGCCTTCTGATCGTCTATCGTCTTGGCACGTTCATTCCTGTGCCGGGTATCGATGGCGCGTCGCTGCGCGAGTTCATGGAAGGCGCCGCGACAGGGATCGGTGGCATCCTGTCAATGTTCACCGGTGGTGCGCTTGGCCGGATGGGGATTTTTGCCCTTGGCATCATGCCCTATATTTCGGCATCGATCATCGTGCAGCTTCTCACCTCGATGGTGCCCAAGCTGGAGCAGTTGAAGAAAGAAGGCGAGCAGGGCCGCAAGAAGATCAACCAGTACACGCGCTACGGCACAGTGTTCCTGGCGACTCTGCAGGCTTATGGCCTGGCCGCCAGCCTTGAGGCGGGCGATCTTGTCACCGATCCCGGCCTCTTCTTCCGTGCGTCCTGCGTGATCACCCTTGTGGGCGGCACCATGTTCCTGATGTGGCTGGGTGAGCAGATCACCGCGCGCGGCATCGGCAATGGTATCTCGCTGATCATTTTCGTCGGTATCGTGGCCGAAATCCCGGCCGCTATGGCGCAGTTCTTCAGCCAGGGTCGTTCGGGCGCCATCAGCCCCGCCGTCATCATCGGCGTGATCGTGATGGTGATCGTGACGATTGCCTTCGTCGTGTTCATGGAACGCGCCTTGCGCAAGATCCATATCCAGTATCCGCGTCGCCAGGCGGGCATGAAGATCTACGAGGGCGGTTCGTCCAGCCTGCCGGTCAAGGTCAACCCCGCCGGCGTGATTCCCGCGATCTTCGCAAGCTCGCTGCTGCTGCTGCCGGCGACGATCAGCACCTTTTCGGGTGCTGATACCGGCCCGGTCATGTCGACGATCATGGCCTATTTCGGACCGGGACAGCCCCTTTACCTGCTGTTCTTCGTCGTGATGATCGTGTTTTTCTCGTATTTCTACACGTTCAACGTATCGTTCAAACCGGACGAAGTGGCCGAGAACCTGAAGAACCAGAACGGCTTTGTTCCCGGTATTCGCCCCGGCAAGAAAACCGCCGAGTACCTGGAATATGTGGTCAGCCGCGTTCTGGCGCTTGGGTCTGCCTATCTGGCGGCGGTCTGTCTGTTGCCCGAAATCCTGCGTGCTGAACTGGCCGTGCCCTTCTATTTCGGTGGCACATCGGTTCTGATCGTGGTGTCGGTTACGATGGATACGATCCAGCAGGTGCAAAGCCATCTTCTGGCGCATCAGTACGAAGGGCTGATCGAGAAATCGCAGCTTCGCGGCAAGGGCAAGAAACGCACGACCAGAAAGGCACCGGCGCGCAGATGAACATCATACTTCTGGGCCCCCCGGGGGCAGGCAAGGGCACACAGGCACGCCATCTGGTCGAGGCGCGCAACATGATCCAGCTGAGCACTGGCGACATGCTGCGCGAGGCCCGCACCAGCGGGACCGAGATGGGGCGTGTCGTCGCCGATGTGATGGATCGCGGCGAGCTTGTGACCGACGAGATCGTCATCGGGCTGATCCGCGAAAAGCTGGAAGGCGACAAGGCGGGTGGTTTCATCTTCGACGGCTTCCCGCGCACGCTGCCGCAGGCCGATGCCCTGGCCCAGCTGCTGGCCAGCACCGGCGAGACGCTGGATGCCGTGATCGAGATGCAGGTAGATGATGCCGCCCTGGTGGCACGCATTACCGGGCGCTTCACCTGTGGCGACTGTGGCGAGGTCTATCATGACGTCACACATCGCCCTGCCGTGGACGGTGTCTGCGACAAATGTGGCGGCACCAACATGAAGCGGCGCGCAGATGACAACGAAGACAGCCTGCGCCAGCGCCTGATGGAATATTACAAGAAGACCTCGCCGCTGATCGGCTATTACTATGCCAAGGGCCAGTTGCGCACGGTCGATGGCCTGGCCGAAATCGGTGACGTACAGACGGCAATTGCCGCCGTTCTGGACTGATCCGGGATGAATGCAGGAAACCGGGGGCAGGGGGCTTGACGGCCCCTGCTTTTCTCCATAACCAGCCCTATCTCGAACGAGAGACTTGATTCTGCGCGGGTCGCACCCGCATACGAATCGACACCTGAATTCAGCTGCGGCCCGATGGCACGATGCCTCGGGCCTACGTTGTGAAAAAAGGTTCTGGCATGACGGAACCGCAACGAAAAGGAAAGTGACACGTGGCACGTATCGCCGGCGTAAACATCCCGACCCAGAAACGGGTCCCGATCGCCCTGACTTACATCACCGGAATTGGCCATACCTCGGCCAAAGCCATCTGCGAAGCCGTGAACATCGACCTTACCCGTCGTGTGAACGAACTGTCGGACGCTGAAGTCCTCGCAATCCGCGAGCACATCGATGCGAACTACACCGTGGAAGGCGACCTGCGTCGTGAAACGCAGATGAACATCAAGCGCCTGATGGACCTTGGCTGCTACCGTGGCCTGCGCCACCGTCGTAACCTGCCGGTTCGCGGCCAGCGCACCCATACCAACGCTCGTACCCGCAAAGGCCCCGCAAAGGCCATTGCCGGCAAGAAGAAATAAGGGAGGGCTGCACCAATGGCACGTGATACCCGTCGCGGAGGCAAGAAGAAGGTCTCCAAGAACATCGCCGCAGGCGTGGCGCATGTGAACTCTTCGTTCAACAACACCAAGATCCTGATCTCGGACGTGCAGGGGAACGCAATTTCCTGGTCGTCCGCGGGCACCATGGGCTTCAAGGGTTCGCGCAAGTCGACCCCCTATGCCGCCCAGATGGCCGCAGAAGATGCCGGCAAGAAGGCCCAGGAACATGGCGTGAAGACGCTGGAAGTCGAAGTGCAGGGCCCCGGTTCGGGCCGTGAAAGCGCACTGCGCGCCCTGGCCGCTGTCGGCTTCAACATCACCTCGATCCGTGATGTGACCCCGATCGCGCACAACGGCTGCCGCCCTCCCAAGCGTCGCCGGGTCTGATCCCGCTTATTTTTCAGGGGGCCGCGCCTTGTGCTCGGCCCCTCGACGTCATTTAGAAACCTCGGGCGTCTTGGCCTTTTGGACATGAGGACAAGACAAGAATGGAGGGACGCATGATCCACAAGAACTGGGCCGAACTGATCAAGCCGACACAGCTTGAAGTCAAGCCGGGCAACGATCCGGCCCGTCAGGCCACCGTGATTGCCGAACCGCTGGAGCGTGGTTTTGGCCTGACGCTGGGCAACGCGCTGCGCCGCATCCTGATGTCGTCGCTGCAGGGCGCCGCCATCACCTCGGTGCAGATCGACAACGTGCTGCACGAGTTTTCCTCGGTCGCCGGTGTGCGCGAGGATGTGACCGACATCATCCTGAACCTCAAAGGTGTCTCGATCCGCATGGAAGTGGAAGGGCCGAAGCGCCTGACCGTGAATGCCAAGGGTCCGGGCGTTGTCACTGCCGGTGACATTTCGGACAGCGCAGGCATCGAGATCCTGAACAAGGACCATGTGATCTGCCACCTGGACGATGGTGCAGACCTTTACATGGAACTGACGGTCAACACCGGCAAGGGCTATGTCTCGGCTGACAAGAACAAGCCGGAGGATGCACCTATCGGCCTGATCCCGATCGACGCGATCTATTCGCCGATCAAGCGTGTGTCCTACGAAGTGACCCCGACCCGTGAAGGTCAGGTTCTCGACTATGACAAGCTGACCATGAAGATCGAAACCGATGGTTCGCTGACCCCGGATGATGCCGTGGCCTATGCCGCGCGCATCCTGCAGGACCAGCTGTCGATCTTCGTCAACTTCGACGAGCCCGAAAGTGCCACCCGTTCGGATGATGATGACGGTCTGGAGTTCAACCCGCTTCTGCTGAAGAAGGTGGACGAGCTGGAACTGTCGGTGCGTTCGGCAAACTGCCTGAAGAACGACAACATCGTCTATATCGGCGACCTGATCCAGAAGACCGAAGCCGAGATGCTGCGCACCCCGAACTTCGGCCGCAAGTCGCTGAACGAGATCAAGGAAGTGCTGTCCGGTATGGGCCTGCACCTTGGCATGGATGTCGAGGACTGGCCGCCAGACAATATTGAAGATCTGGCCAAGAAATTCGAAGACGCGTTCTGAGAATAGGGGGCAGGCAGCAAGCCTGCCCCTTGAATGCCCGCGATGGCGGGGAAAACAAGGGCATGGTGCCCCAAGGAGAGCGGCTGACACGCATCGGCCGTCAGACAAAGCAAAAAGCTTCGTAAAGCTTGAAGGAGAACGACAATGCGTCACGCAAGAGGCTACCGCCGCCTGAACCGTACCCACGAGCACCGCAAGGCGCTGTGGGCGAACATGGCCGGCTCGCTCATTGAACATGAGCAGATCAAGACCACCCTGCCCAAGGCAAAAGAACTGCGCCCGATCGTTGAAAAACTGATCACGCTTGGCAAGCGCGGCGATCTGCATGCCCGCCGCCAGGCCGCATCGCAGCTGAAGCAGGATGCCTATGTGGCAAAACTGTTCGACATCCTGGGGCCGCGCTACAAGGACCGTCAGGGCGGTTATGTCCGCATCCTGAAAGCCGGTTTCCGTTACGGTGACATGGCGCCGATGGCGATCATCGAATTCGTCGACCGCGATCCGGCTGCCAAAGGTGCCGCCGACAAGGCGCGCGTCGCTGCCGAAGAGGTCGCCGAGGATTGATCCTCGGGCCGCTGGGCCATCAATAGAACCCCCGCCCCGAAAGGGCGGGGGTTTTTTCGTTTGCCCCGCCGGGTCTTGCGGAACTTGCATCTTGGCGCTGCGGGGATCATATGACGGCAAAGGACAAGGGAGGTTCCAATGCTGCGTTCCGGTCTTGCAATCCTGTCGGTCATGGCCTTCGGTTTGACGCCGCTGGCGCTTGGGGCGGAAACGCGGGTGCCCACCAGCCAGGCCGAGATCCAGCTGGGCTTTTCCCCGCTTGTGAAACAGGCCGCGCCCGCCGTGGTGAACATCTATGCCAAGCGCGTGGTGGCCGTACGATCGAGCCCCTTTGCAGGTGATCCCTTTTTCCAGGATCTGTTTCGCGATTTCGGCACCGTGCGCCCGCAGGTGCAGAACAGCCTGGGGTCTGGTGTGATCCTGTCGTCTGACGGCATTGTCGTGTCCAACTATCACGTCGTGGGCGAGGCGACCGATATCCGGGTCGTGCTGACCGACCGGCGCGAATATGATGCCACGGTCATCCTGGGCGACGAGGAAAGCGATCTGGCCATTCTTCAGCTAGAGGGGGCATCCGACCTGCCTGCGCTATTGCTGCGCGATAGCGACAATGTCGAGGTGGGCGAACTGGTGCTGGCGATCGGAAATCCGTTCGGCGTGGGGCAGACCGTCAGCAGCGGGATCGTGTCAGGCCTGGCGCGGTCGGGCACGGCATCCGGGACCGGTCGGGGCTATTTCATCCAGACGGATGCGGCGATCAACCCGGGCAACTCGGGCGGTGCGCTGATCGACGTGAACGGCGCGTTGATCGGGGTGAATACGTCGATCCTGACGCGGTCGGGCGGATCGAACGGGATCGGTTTTGCGATCCCGGCCAATCTTGTGGCCCGGTTCGTCGAACAGGCCCGCGAGGGGCGCACAAGGTTCGAACGACCCTGGGCGGGCATGTCAGGGCAGCCGGTCGATGCGGATATCGCGGCCTCGCTTGGGCTGAACCGACCCGGCGGCATCCTTGTGTCCGCGCTTCATCCGTCCAGCCCTTTCGCGCAAGCGGGTCTGCGACCCGGCGACGTGATCCTGACCGTGGATGGCCAACCCGTGAATACGCCCGCCGAGATGGTCTTTCGGATGAGCGTGGCAGGTCTTGGCAAGGCAGCACAGGTCACGTTTCTGCGCGATGGTGTACAGGAAAGCGTCGCGGTGGAGCTGCGATCCGCCCCGGAAACACCGCCGCGGGAGCCTGTGCAGCTTGACGAGGGCACACCCTTGCCCGGTCTGACGGTTCTAAACGTCAATCCGGCCGTGCTGGCGGAATTCAATCTGCCACTGGGGGCCGAAGGTGTCGTCGTGGAAAACCCCGGCCCTTACGGCGCCCGGTTCGGGATGCGCCCGGGCGATGTGATCCTGTCCATCAACGGGGAACCGATCACGCGGAGCGCCCAGGTCGGGGATGCCTTGCGCGAGGCGCTTCAGGCAGGTGCGCTTCGGATGGATCTGCAGCGTGGCTTGCAGCGGTTGTCATTGCGCAGCAGGCTTTGAACCATGGCTGATCTTTTCGACACCGACAGCAGGGAGCCGGCCAAGGGTGCGCCGCGCCCCTTGGCGGATCGTCTGCGTCCGCAGCGCCTGGACCAGGTGATCGGTCAGGAACAGGTGCTTGGGCCTGACGCGCCGCTGGGCATCATGCTGGCGTCGGGTTCGTTGTCCTCGCTTGTGCTGTGGGGGCCGCCCGGTGTTGGCAAGACCACCATCGCGCGGCTTCTGGCGGATGAAACCGATCTGCATTTTGTCCAGATCAGCGCAATCTTCACCGGCGTTCCCGAATTGCGAAAGGTCTTCGAGACAGCCAAGGTACGCCATGCGAATGGGAAGGGCACCTTGCTGTTCGTGGATGAGATCCATCGCTTCAACAAGGCACAGCAGGACGGGTTTCTGCCGCATATGGAGGATGGAACGATCCTTCTGGTGGGGGCCACGACCGAAAACCCCAGTTTCGAGTTGAACGCCGCCCTTCTGAGCCGCGCGCAGGTGCTTGTTCTCAAGCGTCTGGATCTGGCCGACCTGGAACGTTTGGCGCAGCGCGCTGAAAAGGAACTGGGACGCGCCCTTCCGCTGACCGGCCCCGCGCGTGAGGCCCTTCTCGAGATGGCTGATGGCGATGGGCGGGCCTTGCTGAACCTGATCGAACAGGTGGCCGCGTGGAAGGTCGATGGCAAGCTGGATACCGATGCGCTGGCGACCCGGCTGATGCGGCGGGCCGCGAAATACGACAAATCGGGGGACGAGCATTACAACCTGATTTCAGCCCTGCACAAATCGGTGCGCGGCTCTGATCCCGATGCGGCACTTTACTGGTTCGCGCGGATGCTGACCGGAGGCGAGGATCCACGTTATCTGGCACGCCGCCTGACGCGCATGGCGGTCGAGGATATCGGGCTGGCCGATCCGCAGGCGCAGGCCGTGTGCCTGCAGGCCTGGGAGACGTATGAGCGGCTGGGCAGCCCCGAGGGCGAGTTGGCGTTGGGGCAGGCGGTCACCTACCTGGCCCTGGCGCCCAAATCGAATGCGGGCTATGTGGGGTTCAAGGCCGCGATTGCGCTGGCGCGCAAGACCGGATCTGAACCTCCGCCCAAACATATCCTGAACGCGCCAACCCGTCTGATGAAGGAGCAGGGGTATGGCGCCGATTATGCCTATGACCATGACGCCGAAGATGGCTTTTCCGGGCAGAACTATTTCCCGGATGGGGTGAAGCGCCCGGTTCTCTATCAACCGGTAGAGCGCGGTTTCGAGCGGGAATTGAAGCGGCGACTGGATTATTTCACCAAGTTGCGGGCCAAGCGCGAACAGGGCTAGTGCGCCGTTTTTCTGGGAAAACTTGACATTCCCCGCCCCCCTGTTCACTGGTGCGGGCATGTTGACCACATTGCTGCAGGTCGCCCTTGGCGGCGCCATCGGGGCCACGGCCCGCTATCTGACCTCCATGGGGGCGCTGCGCCTGTTTGGGGCCGGCTTCCCATGGGGCACACTGGCCGTCAACGTGATCGGGTCGTTCCTGATGGGGCTGCTGGTCGTGGTTCTGGCGCAGCGGGATGAAACGCGACTGGCGCCCTTCCTGCTGACAGGCGTTCTTGGTGGTTTCACGACATTTTCGGCGTTTTCGCTGGATGCGATGGCACTCTATGAGCGGGGCGAAACGATGCTGGCGGCCTTCTATGTCGGGGCTTCGGTGATCCTGTCGCTGAGCGCCCTGATCCTGGCCATGGTGGTCGCAAGAGAGGTGCTCCAATGAGCCGTGTTCAAACCATTGCCGTGTCTGAAGCTGACAGCGATCAGCGTCTTGATCGCTGGCTGCGGCGGATCTTTCCGCATCTGACGCAAGGCATGGTCGAAAAGATGTGCCGCAAAGGCGAATTGCGTGTCGACGGCGGCCGCGTCAAGGCCGCGACCCGGCTTGTTGCCGGGCAGCAGGTGCGCATTCCGCCGCTGCCGGACCCTGAGCAGATGACCCTTGTTGCCGAGACCCGGCTGAACCCGGCTGACATCAAGATGATGCAGGATTCGGTGATCTATCGCGACGATTACATCATCGCGATCAACAAGCCAGCCGGCCTGCCGACGCAGGGTGGCAGCAAGACGGTCAAGCATGTGGACGGATTGGCCGAAGCGTTGCGTTTTGGCTACGAGGAAAAGCCGCGCCTGGTGCATCGTCTGGACAAGGACACGACCGGCGTTCTGGTGCTGGCGCGCGATCGCAAGACTGCATCGGCCCTGACCGAAGCTTTCCGGCACCGCGAAACGCGCAAGATCTACTGGGCGCTGGTTGCCGGTGTGCCGACGCCTTACCTGGGCGAGATCAAGTTCGGCCTGGTCAAGGCCCCCGGACACGGGGCCAAGGGCGAGGGTGAAAAGATGCATTGCGTGCATCCCCGCGATATCGACAAGACCCCCGGTGCAAAACGCGCACATACGCTTTATGCCACGCTGTACCGTGTCGGCGGGCGGGCATCCTGGGTGGCGATGGAGCCCCTGACAGGGCGCACCCATCAGCTGCGCGCGCATATGGCCGAGATCGGGCATCCCATTGTCGGAGACGGAAAATACGGTGGGTCCGGTCAGGAGAACCTGGGCGACGGCTGGGGCGCGCAACTGGGGGGCATCATCTCGAAGAAGCTGCACCTGCATGCACGGATGCTGCGGTTCGAACATCCCCACACCCGCAAGGTGATCACCATTACCGCGCCGCTGCCCGATCACATGGCCCATAGCTGGGACACTTTCGGCTGGACCGAGGATCTGGCCGCAGAGGATCCGTTCGAGGCACTGCGGTGACAGACCAGCTGCGATTGGTGATCTTCGACGTCGACGGTACGCTTGTCGACAGCCAGGCGGATATCCTGGGCGCCATGGCTGCGACCTTTGCCATTCATGGGCTGGATGTGCCGCCGCGCGAAGCCGTCTTGTCCATTGTGGGGCTGTCGTTGAACGAGGCGATGGCCCGTCTGGTTCCACACCTTCCCGAGGAGCTGCGCTCGGATCTGGTAGCAGGATACAAGCATGCCTACATGTCGTCCCGCGTTGCGAGCGACACGCGCCAAACCTCGCCGCTTTATCCGGGGGCGCGTGACGTGCTGGATCTGCTGTCGCGTCAGTCTCACACGTTGCTGGGGGTGGCCACGGGCAAATCCCAGCGCGGTCTGGATGCGCTGATTGCCAGCCACGGCCTGGAAGGGTTGTTCCAGACCCGGCAGGTGGCCGATCATCACCCGTCGAAGCCGCATCCGTCGATGTTGCTGGCGGCGCTGCGCGAAACCGGTGTCGAGGCGCGTCATGCGGTCATGGTGGGCGATACAAGCTATGACATGGACATGGCCCGCGCCGCCGGGATCAGGGCGATCGGCGTCAGCTGGGGCTATCACGCACCCGCGGCGCTTGATGCCGCCGATTACGTGATCGAGCGTTTCGAGGATTTGCCCACCCGGCTTGAAGACATCTGGAGGGTTGCTGCATGAGCGAATGGAAAGCCAAGCGTTTCTGGAAAGCGGCAGCTGTCGTTGAGACACCCGAAGGCTTCACCGTTCATCTGGACGGGCGTCCGGTCAAGACACCGGCCAAGACGCCGCTGATCGTGCCGACCCGTGCCATGGCGGCGGCCATCGCGGCGGAATGGGATGCGCAAGAGGGAGCGATCGACCCGCGCACAATGCCCGTTACGCGTTCGGCCAATGCGACCATCGACAAGGTTGCGATCCAGCATGCCGAAGTGGCGCAGATGATCGCCGATTATGGTGACAGCGATCTGTTGTGCTATCGCGCGCCGGGCCCGACCGAGCTGATCGCGCGACAGGCGCAGATGTGGGACCCGGTGCTTGACTGGGCCGCCGAGGCGCTGGAGGCGCGCTTGGCGACTGCATCCGGGGTGATGCATGTGCCCCAGGATCGCGCCGCTCTCAAGCGGCTGGCGGACCGGGTTCACGCGATGGACAACTTCGCGCTTGCCGCATTTCATGATCTTGTCAGCCTGTCCGGTTCGCTGATTCTCGGCTTTGCGGCCATGATGAATCACCTGCCAGTCGAAGAGGTCTGGCGCCTGTCTCGTGTCGATGAGGACTGGCAGATCGAGCAATGGGGCGTTGATGACGAAGCAGAGGCGATGGCCGCTGCGAAACGATCAGCATTCCTCCATGCGAAATTCTTCCATGATCTTTCGCGGTCACCCGAATAACTGCCGAATCCTCAGGCTTCCGCAACGGAATGGCCCTCCAGCCCTTTGCGTTTTGTGATGATTGACTTGACGGAATGCGATGAATCCGACCAAAGTTGCGAACACTGAGGATCACTCGCCTCAGAACAATCCAACCGTCCGCTAGGCCGGTAAAAGCGCTCTGCTTAAAGAGCGGTCAATCAGGAAGAGGTAAAAATGAACAAAAAAGTTTTCTTGGGTGCGCTCACAGTTGCTGGGCTGGCCGCGGGTGCCGCAGCCGCAGCCACTATTGACGACGTCAAGGCACGTGGCTCGCTCAAGTGTGGGTCCAACGAAGGTCTGGCCGGCTTTGCCGCTCCGGATGCCAACGGTGTGTGGCAGGGCTTCGACGTTTCTCTGTGCCGCGCTATCGCCGCCGCTGTGCTGGGTGACGCGCAGGCTGTTGAATTCGTGCCGCTGACCAGCCAGACCCGCTTTACCGCGCTGGCCGCTGGCGAAGTTGACGTGCTGGTGCGTAACTCCACCTGGACTTTCTCGCGCGATACGGACCTGAAACTGGATTTCGTCGGCGTGAACTACTATGACGGTCAAGGCTTCATGGTGCGCAATGACATCGGCGTTTCGTCGGCCAAGGAACTGGACGGCACCACCGTCTGCATCCAGACCGGCACCACGACCGAACTGAACCTTGCGGACTTCTTCCGCACCAACAACATCACCTATGAGCCTGTCCCTGTTGCGACCAACGCAGAAGGCCAGCAGCAGTACCTTGCCGGTGCCTGCGACGTCTACACCACCGACGTGTCCGGTCTGGCTGCAACCCGCGCAACCTTCGAGAACGCAAGCGAGCACGTGATCCTGCCGGAAATCGTCTCCAAAGAGCCTCTGGGACCCGCAGTGCGCCATGGCGACAACGATTGGGGCGATATCGTCCGCTGGACCCTGAACGCACTGATCGCTGCTGAAGAGTATGGCGTGACCTCGGCAAACGTGATGGAACTGGCCGCTGGCCCGACCGCCAACCCCGAGATCAACCGTCTTCTGGGCACCGAAGGTGAACTGGGCGCGATGATCGGTCTGGACAAGGATTGGGCCGTTCGCGCCATCGCAGCCGTGGGCAACTACGGTGAAGTGTTCGAGCGTAACATCGGCGAAGCCACGCCTGTCGGCCTGGCACGTGGTCTGAACGCACAGTGGACCGAAGGTGGTCTGCTGTATGCTCCGCCGTTCCGCTGATATTTGACTTCAGGGGGGCTGGCCTGCGCCGGCCCCCCGCGTCTTGTACCGTCTGATCGACTGATACCTCTTCGCGGGCCATGCGCAGCATGGCCCTCCATCTCTCATTTTCCGTTCAGGAGTGCGTATGGCCGAAGCGACCGACCCCCCGCGCGAGACATTCCGGCTGAGCCAGCTTCTCTACGATGCGCGCTATCGCTCGATGACCATCCAGGTTGTCGCCGCCATCCTGATCATGCTGCTGCTGGTCGAACTGGTCGACAACACCGTCACGAACTTGGCTGCGCTGGGCAAGGATATCCGCTTTGGATTTCTCTGGACCACGGCTGGCTATGACATCAATCAGCAACTGATCCCTTTCTCTTCGCAGGATACGCATGCGCGTGCCGCCTTGGTCGGGATCCTGAACACGCTTCTTGTCGCCTTTCTGGGCTGTATCCTTGCCACCGTGATCGGGGTACTTGCGGGTGTGTTGCGCCTGTCCAAGAACTGGATCGTGGCGCGGATCATGACCTTTTATGTCGAGGCGATGCGCAACACGCCGCTTCTGATCTGGATCCTTATCGTTTTTGCCGTGATGACAGAGGCCACGCCGCAGCCTCGCGAGTTCCGCGAAGGCGGGAGCGCCTCGATGATCCTGTGGGACAGTGTCGCGATTTCGAACCGTGGCGTCTACATCCCACGTCCGATCTGGGAAGCGGGCTCAGGCATCGTCGTGGCGGTATTCGTGTTGTCCATCATCGGCATCTTCGTGCTGCGCGGCATCGCGCGCAAACGGCAGCAGGCCACCGGGCAGCAGCTTCCGGTTCTGCGCCTGTCGCTGCTGATTTTCTTCCTGCCGACGCTTGTCGCCTATTTCATCATGGGGCGTCCGATCACGCTGGAACTGCCTGAACTGGGTGGGTTCAACTTCTCGGGCGGGGTGCAGATCCGCAACTCGTTCATCGCCCTCTGGCTGGCACTGTCGCTCTACACTTCTGCCTTCATTGCGGAAATCGTGCGCTCGGGCATTCTGGCCATCTCGAAGGGGCAGACCGAGGCTGCTTTTGCGCTGGGGATCCAGCCCAACCGCACCATGCAGCTGATCATCCTGCCGCAGGCGCTGCGGGTGATCATTCCGCCGCTGATCTCGCAATACCTGAACCTGACCAAGAACTCTTCGCTGGCCATTGCCGTGGGCTACATGGATGTGCGGTCGACCCTTGGGGGTATCACCATCAACCAGACCGGGCGCGAGCTTGAAGGGATGTTGCTTCTGGGGATCTTCTACCTGATCACCAGTCTGATCATCTCGGCGTTGATGAACCTCTACAACTCCAGCGTCAAATTGAAGGAGCGGTGAGATGAGCCAGGACAGATCCAAATCCGTCGCCTTCGTCCGCCGCGACATGATCGAAGCCGCGGCGCCGCCCCTTGGGCAGACTGGTGCGCTGAAATGGGCCCGCGAGAACCTGTTCTCGGGCTGGTTCAACACGATCCTGACACTGCTGTCGCTTTATGTCATCTGGTACGTTTTGTCCGGCGTACTGCCCTGGACGCTGGGTGGCATCTGGGACGCGGGATCACTGGGCGAGTGCCGCGAGATCCGCGACGCGCGCGGCCTTGAAAGCGCTGCTTGCTGGGCCGTGATCAACGAACGCTGGCTGCAGATCCTTTTCGGGTTCTATCCGACCGACGACGTGCTTCTGGCGACGCTCTTCCATGGTGACGCGCTGGCCGCTGCCGGGGGTGTGGATGAGGTGTTTGGCGGCGGTATGAACGCCACGCAGCGTATCGAATTCGTGTCGGCCATGAAGAACGAGCTGAGCAATGGCCTGATCTTCATCTTCGGTTACTGGCGTCCCCTGGTCGCGCTGCTGTTGCTGGTCGTGGCGGTTGCGCCGATCCTTTATTCCAGCCTGCCGAGATCCCTTCTGGTGTTCTCTTTGGCCTATCCCTTTGTGGCGTTTTTCCTGCTCTGGGGTGGGTCGATCTGGCTGCCGGTGCTGGTGGCCCTGGGGCTTCTGGTGACGATCCTGATCGGGCGGGCGGTTGCTGGGCGGTTCGGGATGCTGGGCGGGTCGCTGGCGGGTATCCTGGCTTTCCTGGTGATCTTCATGAACCCGCTGTCCTTTGTCGGGGCTGCAGGCCTGTTCCCGCTGCTGCCGCATGTGCTTGGCGCGCTGGACGGGATCATGCCCTGGGGTTTGACCGCCGTATCATCGGACCAGTTCGGCGGCTTCATGCTGGCGATCATCATCGGCACATCGGGCATCGTGCTGTCACTGCCGCTGGGCATCATGCTGGCGCTGGGGCGGCAATCGTCCATGCCACTGATCAAATGGGTTTGCGTGTCCTTCATCGAGGTGATCCGTGGTGTTCCCCTGATCGTCTGGCTGTTCACGGCGTCGCTGCTGCTGAACTATTTCCTGCCGCCGGGCACTAACTTTGATTTGCTGCTGCGTGTGATCATCATGGTCACGCTGTTTGCTTCGGCCTATCTGGCCGAAGTGGTGCGCGGCGGTCTGGCGGCTTTGCCAAAAGGGCAGTACGAGGCTGCGGATTCGCTGGGTCTGGACTACTGGAAGTCGATGCGGCTGATCGTGCTGCCGCAGGCCCTGAAGATTTCGATCCCCGGGATCGTGAACACCTTCATCGGCCTGTTCAAGGATACCACGCTGGTGGTCTTCATCGGCTTGCGCGATCCGCTTGGCTTGACCAATGCGATCCGCGCAACTGCAGAATGGAACGGCATCTACTGGGAGCTTTACGTCTTCGTGGGCATGCTGTTCTTCGTCTTCTGCTTCTTCATGTCACGTTATTCAATGTATCTGGAGCAGCGCCTCCGGACCGATCATCGCTGAGGAGACCAACATGGCCGAGATTGGACTGAACACGGAATCGACCGGGCGCGTTGCAACAAACGTCTCGGACGAGGTCGCCATCTCCATCGAGAATATGAACAAGTGGTACGGTAGCTTCCACGTGCTGCGCGATATCGATCTGACCGTTTACCGCGGTGAGCGTATCGTTATTGCGGGGCCGTCGGGGTCGGGCAAGTCGACCCTGATCCGTTGTATCAACGCGCTGGAAGAGCACCAGAAGGGCAAGATCACGGTTGATGGCACCGTGCTGTCCTCGGACCTCAAGAACATTGACCGGATCCGGTCCGAGGTCGGGATGGTGTTTCAGCATTTCAACCTGTTCCCGCATCTGACCATTCTGGAGAACTGCACGCTCGCGCCGATCTGGGTTCGCAAGATTCCCAAGCGTGAGGCCGAGGAAATTGCGATGCATTTCCTGACCAAGGTGAAGATCCCCGAACAGGCGGACAAATATCCCGGCCAGTTGTCCGGTGGTCAGCAGCAGCGTGTGGCGATTGCCCGTTCGTTGTGCATGCGTCCCCGGATCATGCTGTTCGACGAGCCGACATCGGCGCTTGACCCCGAGATGATCAAGGAAGTGCTGGATACGATGGTCAGCCTCGCGGAAGAGGGGATGACCATGCTTTGCGTGACCCACGAGATGGGCTTTGCCCGGCAGGTCGCCAACCGCGTGATCTTCATGGATCAGGGCCAGATCGTGGAACAGAACGAACCGGAAGAGTTCTTCAACAACCCGCAGTCCGAGCGTACCAAGCTGTTCCTCAGCCAGATCTTGGGGCACTAGGCCAGCAAGACGATGTTGACTTGAAACGCCGCCTTGGGGCGGCGTTTTACATTCTGGTCAGGCAAGATCAGCGGGGATCACGAAATCCACGGCGCGGCCCATCGCGGGACGAAGATCGGCCCATTTCTCCAAATCGAACTCTGCGACAAGCGTTGCGCAGGTCGGATAGTCGAAAAACCTTGGGTGGTCCGGCGCGTGTTGCAGCATGTCATCGGCAAAGGCGGCGATTCCGGGGTTGTGCCCGATCATCAGGACCTTGCGCCCCTGTGCCTGCTGCAAGGCGTCTTGCATGGTGGCCGGATTGGCGTGATAGAGCGCGGCAAGAAACGTTGTGGGCGCGTTGATCCCGAGTCCCTCCAATGTCTGGCGGGTCCGCGTGGCGGTGGAACACAGGATCTGATCGGGCAGATGGCCCTTCTTTCGCAGCCATTCTCCCATCATGGGCGCATCCCGCGCCCCTCGACCGTTCAGCGGACGATCATGATCGGAAAGGCCGGGGCTACCCCAATCGGATTTCGCGTGGCGCATCAGAATCAAGGTCAGAGTCATCGAAAGGCTTTCATGTGAAAGGCGGATTGTTCCGGCAGCCTGCCATGACGCGCGCTGACGGGACAGGCCCTGCGCACCAGACAGCCGCCATCGGCACAGTCGCGACCACCGCTGTCTGCTATATAGGCGCGGCACGCCGGGACATCATAGCCATCTGCCCCCAATGCGCCGATGGGACAGGCTGAGAGGCATGGCTTGTCCATGCATGTCGCGCAGGGCATGGCGGCCGTGGGGACTGGTATCTGCATTCGCCCCGGCAGGGCCAGTGCCCCACGGTAGGATATGAACAGCCCCGCGCTGTCATGAACAAGCAGCCGCACGGGTGAGGCCCAAGCCCGCCCCGAGGCCAGCGCCCAGGAATAGAACGGGTGAAAGGGCGGTCCGCCAAAGGGAAAAAGCGCGGTTCCACCAAGATCCTGTGCCAATTGACCTATGACCCTTGCCGACCATCTGTCCATCGGGTCAGGCGCACCATCGTGGTATTCGGCGCTGCCGGTAAAGGCTGGCCAGAACTGCGGTTCTTGCGGGGCCAACAGCAACAGGGTGCCGGTGCCGGGCGGACATCCGTTATCCGGGCCCGGATGGAACGCGCCCGCGATATTCAGATGGACGGCGTTTGCCGCCATCTGGACCGCGTCGAAGCGGGGTGTCGCCGAACCGCCCCTGCTCAATCGAAACTGGCGCGAATCAAAGACCCGGCGCCATGTTCCGTGAACAATTCCAGAAGCGTCGCATTGGGTGCGCGCCCGTCCAGAATGACCACGGCCCGCACGCCACCCTCGATCGCCTCGAGGGCCGTTTCCGTCTTGGGGATCATGCCACCGGCAATCGTGCCATCGGCGGTCATTTCGCGAATCTGCTCGGCGGTGATGGCGGTCAGAACCTCGCCTTCTTTGTTCTTCACCCCGGCCACATCCGTCAGCAGCAACAACCGGTCAGCCTTGAGCGCCGCTGCAATCGCGCCGGCGGCGGTGTCGCCATTGATGTTGTAGGTCTCGCCGTTATGGCCAGCGCCCAGCGGTGCGATGACGGGGATCACGCCTGCGTCGAACAGTGTTCGCAGGATCGACGGGTCGATCTCGGAGGGGGTGCCCACAAGCCCAAGCTCCGGGTTGGTCTGCTTGCAGAAGATCAGGTTCGCATCCTTGCCGGACAGGCCAACGGCCCTGCCGCCCTGTGCGTTGATAGCCTGCACAATGCGCTTGTTGACCCGGCCGGACAGGATCATTTCCACCACTTCCATCGTGGCTTCATCGGTCACACGCTTGCCGCGCACGAAATCGGACTTGATCTGCAGCTTGTCCAGCATCTCGTTGATCATGGGGCCGCCGCCATGAACGATGACCGGGTTCACGCCTACTTGCCGCATCAGCACGATGTCACGGGCGAAGGTGTCCATTGCCTCATCGTCGCCCATGGCATGACCGCCGAACTTGATGACGACAATGGCCCCCGCGTAGCGTTGCAGGTAAGGCAGGGCCTCGGACAGGGTCCGGGCGGTGGCGATCCAGTCGCGGTTCATGTCTCTTTTCTTCATCCCGTGTTCCTCTTGTCCCCCTGTCCTACCGGCTGGGGTCCGGCCTGCCAAGTGTCGCGTTGTATCGGCCAAGCTAAGTGATAGGCTCGGCGCAGCAATGCAACAAGGGGTGCCATGCATGGGTGACAGACAGAAGACATTGCTGCTGACCGGGGCCAGCCGCGGGATAGGACACGCCACCGTGCGTCGGTTCAACGCCGAAGGATGGCGCGTCATCACCTGTTCGCGGCATGCCTTTCCCGCAGAGTGTCCCTGGGGTGGCGGGGCCGAGAACCATGTGCAGATCGACCTTGCCGATCCCAATGACACGATCGCCAAGTTGACCGATATCCGCGAGCGGCTGGATGGTCGGCTTGATGCGCTGGTCAACAATGCGGGGATTTCGCCCAAGGGGAATACGGGCGAACGGCTGAACACGATCAGCACCGACCTGCGCACCTGGGGGCACGTGTTCCATGTGAATTTCTTTGCCTCTGTGGTTCTGGCGCGTGGGTTGAAGGAAGAATTGGCTGCCGCGCAGGGATCGGTGGTGAACATCACGTCGATTGCCGGGTCGCGGGTGCACCCTTTCGCGGGGGCCGCCTATTCCACGTCAAAGGCGGCGCTGGCTGCGCTGACGCGCGAGATGGCGCATGACTTCGGCCCGTTCGGTGTGCGCGTGAATGCCGTGGCGCCGGGCGAGGTCGAAACCTCGATCCTGTCTCCGGGAACGGACAAAATCGTCGAGAAATTGCCGATGCGGCGCCTTGGTCAACCGGATGAGGTGGCGGCGACCATCTTTTTCCTGTGCTCTGACCAGTCATCCTATATCACTGGGACCGAGATCGAAGTGAATGGTGGTCAGCACGTGTGAAGGGACTGGGGCAGGGGGCGCTCAGACCAGCGTGGCAATCACGGCGCGCAGGGTGGCGATGCCTTCGCCCTTCTCGGAAGAGGTCATGATGATCTCGGGGAAGGCCGCAGGGTGCCTGGCCAGCGCAGCGCGGACTTGCGCCAGAACGGCGTCGCGCTCTGAGGTCTTGATCTTGTCGGTCTTCGTCAGAACCACCTGAAAGGCCAGGGCAGAGCTGTCCATCAGTGACAGAATTTCCTCGTCAACCGGTTTGATTCCGTGGCGGGCATCGATCAGCACGAAGGCGCGACGCAGGGTCTGGCGGCCGGACAGATATTGCTTGAGCAGTTTTTGCCATTTGGCCACGACAGCCACCGGGGCATTGGCATAGCCATAGCCCGGAAGATCGACCAGGTAATGCCTGCTCCCGACCGTGAAGAAGTTGATTTCCTGTGTGCGGCCGGGTGTGTTCGATGCGCGCGCCAGTCCTTTGCGTCCTGTCAGGGCGTTGATCAGGCTGGATTTCCCAACGTTGGAGCGGCCTGCAAAACACACTTCGATCCGGTCGGCGGGCGGCAGGCCGGACATGGCGACAACACCTTTGAGAAACTCGGTCTCGCCCGCGAAAAGAAGACGCCCGATTTCTGCCGTCTGTGCATCCGGCTCTTCAGCGAGGGGGAAGGGAAGTTGTTGCATCACAAGACCTTTGCTGTGTCACCGATTGCGATCTTGCCTGAGGTGATGACCTCGGCATGGACGCAGAAATCCTGATGGTTCCACTGTTCTTCCAGAAAGCCCAACAGATCGCTATCGCGTTTTCCTGTTTCGGGATTGGCGGAAGGCGCGGCGCAGCGCCCGGTCCGTTCCGTGACGCGCAAGCTGGCCTCTCCGATCTGGATGGTGCGACCGATCCAGTCGAATTCCTCCCATGGCGGAAGATCGTCGAGCCAGAGATTCGTACGCCATCGTTCGATCTGGAGCGTCCGCCCCAAACGTCCTTCGACCGCGCGATGCGATGCCAGGTTGCCGATGGTCAGGGATGGGTAGTCGCTATCGGTCAGGCCGCGGTCTGGCACACGCACGATGCGCGCGGGCGCTGCACGCCCTTCTGCCGTCAAGTGGCGCACCCAGTCCAACAGCATGGACGGCTGCAGATCGGGTGCCACAGTCAAAGTGCCCTGCTCAGGGTGTGACAGGGTGACAGTCTGCCCGTCCGCATGAAGTTCGGCCCTGATTGCGGCAAGTGCCGGCGAAGAGGCCACACGGGTAAAGCCCGAACAGGGTGACCAAGCCGAATTATCGGCCCTGGATGCCTCATGTGCGACGGCCCATATCCTGTCACCGGGCAGGCAGGCGCCTGCCGTCAGACGGGCCGCTTCAATGGCCTCGCGCCCGTGCGACTTGACAGGATAGCGCCAGATCTGCGCGAGGCGCGCCATCACTTCGCGCCGGTTTTCGGCTTACGCTTGAAGCTGCCCTTGATGTTGCCAAACACGTCAGGCTTGTAGCCCTGGCTGCGCATGATCAGGTACTGCTGCGTGAAAGTGATCGTGTTGTTCGCGATCCAGTACACCACCAGCCCGCTGGCAAAACCACCCAGCATGAACATGAAGACCCAAGGCATCCAGGCAAAGATCATGGCCTGAGTCGGATCGGTCGGCGCCGGGTTCAGCTTCTGCTGCAGCCACATCGAGATACCCAGCAGGATCGGCAGGATCCCGATGAAGATCAGCGCCAGGAACGAGTTGGGATCGGGCGCATCCCAGGGGAGCAGACCGAACAGGTTGAAGAGCGAGCTGGGATCCGGCGCGCTGAGGTCGGTGATCCAGCCGATCCAGGGCGCGTGGCGCAATTCGAGGGTGACGAAAATCACCTTGTAGAGCGAGAAGAAGATCGGGATCTGCAGCAGGATCGGAAGACAGCCCGAGGCAGGGTTCACCTTTTCCTTCTTGTAAAGCTCCATCATGTCTTTCTGAAGCTTCTGTCGATCGTCGCCCGCAGCTTTCTTCAGCTCCTCCATCTTGGGCTGAAGTTCCTTCATCTTCGCCATCGAGACGTAGGACTTGTACGCCAGCGGGAAAAGAAGCGCCTTGATCAGCAGCGTAAGGCCGATGATCGCCCATCCCATCGACCCTGTCAGGCCCATGCCTGCGAGCGTCACGTTGATGTAATGCAGTACCGCGAAGATCGGCTTGGTCAGGAAGAAGAACCAGCCCCAGTCAATGGAATCCAGAAAACGGTCGACCCCGGCATCCTTTTCATAGGATCGAATTGTCGCCCATTCCTTTGGGCCGGCGAAAAGCCTGCTTTCCGCCGTGATCGTCTGGCCGGGCTCCACGCTCTGTGTCGGCAAAACGGCCTCGGTCTGATAGATGTCGCGCTGGGTGTCGTATTTCGCAACGGCCTTGAAGGGGCTGCCCGTGGCCGGGATCAGGGTGGACATCCAGTAATGATCCGTAAACCCGATCCAGCCATTCTCGGTGACCTGCGTAACCTCGGCGCGCGCGCCCTCGCGATCGTTGAAGGCGAAGTCCGGCATGTCCTTGTAATCGGTCTCGGTCAGCGTGCCGTCGGCCATGGCGATCAGGCCTTCATGCAGGATGAAGAAATTCTTGAGACCCTGCGGCTCGCCATGGCGGGCAAGGATCCCGTAGGGTGCCATGCTGGCGCTGGTTGCGCCGGTGTTTTCGACGCTTTGCGTGACCGTGAACATAAAATTCGCGTCAATCGCGATCTGGCGCCGGAAAGTGAGGCCTTTGCCGTTTTCCCATACAAGCGCCACCGGTGTTTCGGGGGTCAGCGTATTGCTGCCCTCCTGCTGCCACATCGTGTTGGCCCCTGGAACATCCTCTGGCGCGACCCCGGCGCCCGGCGCCCAGCCATAGAGAGCATAATAGGCGTTAGGCTTGCCGATGGGTGACAGCACGGTCACGATATCGGCGTCCGGCTCCTGGCTGACGCGGTAGTTCTTGAGCGACAGCTGATCGATGCGCCCGCCCAGCAGAGAGATTGAACCGGACACGCGCGGAGTCTCGATCATGATGCGCGGAGTATCTTCCGCCGGCGCAACGGCAGCTTCCGTTTCCGAGGGCAGGTCGCCTGTTGCCGTCTGCGGCGTGGTCGCCAGAGGTGCCGATGCCACGGCGGGATCGTTCGGATCAACGGTGGGCTGTTCCGGCGGCGGGAACAGCACGAACCAAATCAGAATGACGGCAAAGCTGAGTGCTGTTGCCAGAAGTAGGTTCTTGTTCTGATCGTCCATCGGGGGCTCCCGCCAGTCCTGTCTGAGTGAGGCAGGTTCAACAGAGTGCGAGCCGAAAGGTCAAGCGGATTATGGGAAAAACCGCTTCTTCTGCGGCCATTCGCCATGCTCTGCGGCGATCCGGGACGGCCTGCCGCGCTGGTCACGCTTCTGCGTGCATCACCCGGCAGAGCGACCAATCGTCGGGGCCTGCTGCAGCTTGGTGTTATGGTTGCGGATCCAATCTGCCGTCTGGTCAAAGGGCATCGGGCGGGCAATGCCGAATCCCTGCACATGGCCGCATCCAAGCTGCGCCAGCATGGCATGTTCGCCCAGGGTCTCTACGCCTTCGGCCAGTGTGTCCAGATCAAGGCGATCTGCCATCGTCAGGATCGCGTTGACTATTCTTTGCTGTTCGGGATCGCGGTCGACCTTGAGAACAAAGGAGCGGTCGATCTTGATGCGGGCAACGGCGAAACGCCGGATCGACGAGATCGAGGCATGTCCCGTACCGAAATCATCCAGGTCGATGACACAGCCCAGTTTCGCCAAGCCATTGATGTTGCGCGATACCGTATCGTCAGGGGCTGCCGCCACCACGGTTTCCAGCACCTCGACTGACAGGCGAGAGGCGGGCAGATTGAAGCGGTCAAGCTCCCAGCGGATCTTGTCCAGAAGTTTTGGGTTGTGCAGTTCCTCGTTCGCGAAATTCACGCCGACACGCGGAATATCGAGCCCGGCGGCATCCCATGACCGCAGCGCGGTCAGCGCGTGATAGAGCATGACCTCGCCCAGCCGTTCCAGCTGTCCGGATTGTTCGAGGACCGGCAGAAATTCGGTCGGCGAGATTAGACCACGTTCGGGGTGTTGCCAGCGTGCCAGCGCCTCGAAGCCGGTGATGAGGCCCGTATCGGTTGAAATCTGCGGCTGAAACCATGGGACGATCAGACCGGCCTCAAGAGCGGCCGCCGCTTCATCAGCCAGAAGACTCTCGCGCGCACGGGACACCCGCATCCTTTCGTTGAAGGCGCGAATGGCTGAAGGCCCGTTCTGCTGTGCATCGGACAATGCGGCGCGGGCTGCATCGAGCAGGTCGCTGCTGCCTGATCCTGGATTGCGCGAGGCGAGGCAAAAGCCCACCGAACAGGACAGGTAGACAGTGGTCGCATCCAGGGACAACGGTTCTTCGACGGAGAGTTGCAGCCGGCCGGCCATCTGGATCGCGCTTTCCAGGTCGAGATGGCGCATCGGCGCGATGGCGATCCCGAATTCACCGCCGGGCAGGCGCACCACCCGGTCACCCTCGCGCAGGGACGATGTTATTCGCGCGGCGAGGCGTAGCATGATGGTTTCCGTGGCACCAAGGCCATGCCGGTCAAGCAGGTCCCGCAGATCGTCCACCGCCAGCATGATGCATCCCGTCGACCGCCCGGTTCTGGTGGCACCTGACATGGCTGCTTCAAGCGCGCGGTTCAGGGCATCCATCGATTCTTCCGGCGGAGAAGGGTCCCTTTCGGAGGGGGCGACACTGCCCTCGGCACTGCGTGACGCAAGGGCGATGATCAGCGGCAGCGCAAGCGCCACGATGATCAACCACGCCTCCCCCCCGATCCAGAAGGCAGCCAGCGCCATCGCAGGCATGAAGGCCAGGGCCTGCGGCCCTGTCACCAAGCTACGTCCTATGTGCCGCAGCCATGCATTCCATTTGCTGAAGGCTTGCCCCATGCCTGATGTTCCTGTCCTGTTCCCAGGGCAAGTTAGGCGTCTTTTCTCAAGGCAAGTTTAACGAAGGCGCGGTGGATCCGTCTCGACTTGATCGAATTTTACGGAGTTACGGGTCAACCCCGCAAAGTCGAAAAGACCCGGATCCAGCAGATGCGATGGGCGCGCGTTCATGAGAGCACGGAACATCACCTGCCTGCGGCCGGGGCTGTTCTTTTCCCAACCATCCAGGATTTGCTTGACCTGCTGGCGTTGAAGCCCGTCCTGCGAGCCGCAAAGATCACAAGGAATGATTGGATAATTCATTGCGCGGGCGAAACGCTCGCAATCTTCTTCGGCGACATGGGCGAGGGGGCGCAGCACGAAAAGATCACCTTCTTCGTTAACCAGCTTTGGAGGCATCGTCGCCAGGCGACCGCCGTGGAACAGGTTCATGAAAAAGGTCTCAAGGATGTCATCGCGGTGATGACCCAGCACCACGGCCGAGCAGCCTTCTTCGCGTGCGATCCGGTAAAGATTGCCCCGGCGCAGGCGCGAGCAAAGCGCGCAATAGGTCCGTCCTGCGGGCACCTTGTCGACAACGATGGAATAGGTGTCCTGGTATTCGATACGATGCGGCACGCCCATGCGTTCCAGGAATTCTGGCAGCACGGTTGCCGGAAATCCGGGTTGCCCCTGATCCAGGTTGCAGGCCAGCAGATCAACCGGCAGAAGGCCGCGCCACTGCAATTCATGCAACACGGCCAGCAAGGTGTAGCTGTCCTTGCCGCCTGACAGGCAAACCAGCCAGCGCGGCCGCGCTTCTGGGTTTGCCGGATCACGCTCGATCATCCCGTATTGTTCGATGGCCTCGCGCGTGTACTGCACGATGCGTTTGCGCAGTTTCTTGAATTCGGTGCTTTTCGGGGCCCCGTGAAACAGCGGATGTATGTCGTCGGATTCGTCAAGCATATGCGCGCCCTGTCTTTGCGCCCATGTAGCGCGCAACGGCGTCGAATGCCAGCGTTCCGCAGCTTTGTCGATCCGTTCTTGCGGTTGGCGCGTATCAAAGACAGGAGAACAGGAGAAAACGATGCGGATCTTGGCGATGCTCATGCTGGTGGTGCTTGCGGGTTGCACCGGCAAACCGGCGCTGGAGGATGAAAAGCTCAGCACGCGCAACCTGAACCTCGAGGAGTTCTTCGACGGCAGAACGGTGGCCTATGGTCAGTTTCAGGATATCTTCGGCACCGTGCGCCGCCGCTTCGAAGTCGAGATCAACGGAACATGGGACGGTCAAACCCTGCGGCTTGTCGAGGATTTCGTCTACGAGGACGGCAGCACCGAACAGCGCGTCTGGACCTTGAACAAAACGGGCGATGACACTTGGCAAGGCACGGCGCCCGGCGTGATCGGCACGGCCTTCGGTGAAGAGCGCGGCGATACTTTCAACTGGCGCTACACGATCGACCTGCCGGTTCCGGATGGCACGCTGCGGGTGACTTTCGATGACTGGATGTGGTTGCTGACCGAAGACCGGCTGCTGAATCGGGCTTATATGAAACGCTTCGGTGTCGATATTGGCGAGGTCATCATCACCTTCGAAAAGCCGGACTGATCAATCCTTGGCGTGATCGTGCCCGCAGCTTTTTGCAGTTGGGACCGGATCATAACCCGAGCTGCCCCAGGGATGGCAGCGGCTTATCCGGCGCGCTGCAAGCCAGCTGCCTTTGAAGGCTCCGTGCTTTTCCAGCGCTTCAAGCGCATAGGCGGAACATGTCGGCTGATAGCGGCAGCTGAACCCTACCCAGGGCGAAAGGATCAGCCGGTAGGCCCTGACAGGCAGGGCAACGAGATGGGCAAGCGGTGTCATGGCCTGGTCTGATGAAGTTTCTTCAGCGCCGATATAAGGTCGCGCTTGAGATCTTCAAAGGGACGGGCGGCGGTCGCCTCGGCGCGCCCGATCAAGACATAGTCCCAGCCGTCACGGCCATGTTCTGGCAATACAAGGCGCGCAACTTCACGCAGGCGGCGTTTCGCGCGATTGCGGGCCACGGCATTGCCCACCTTTTTGGTGCAGGTAAAGCCGACGCGAATCCCTGTCGCTGCTTCGTCCACCCGACGCTGTCGGGCCTGCACCATCATTCCCGATGTTCCCTGCCGCCCCGCGCGGGCGCAACGCAGGAAATCGGCGCGTTCCTTCATTACGTGGATAGCCGGACGCGATCCAGTTGACGGCGGACAAACGGAAACCGCCGGTGGCGTTTCCCCGACGCTGGCGGATGTGCCAGTTTCGGGGGCCTCCGGCGGTGTCATGCCTTCAACAACGTGCGGGCGCTTACGCGCTCAGCACCTTGCGGCCGCGAGCGCGACGGGCGTTCAGAACTTTGCGGCCGTTCTTGGTGGCCATGCGCGCACGAAAGCCATGACGGTTCTTGCGCACGCGGTTCGAGGGTTGAAAGGTGCGTTTCATCGCTCCGTCTCCAAAACAAATGCCATTACGCGCAAGATTCGCGCTGGCCCGTGATATCCGAAGCCCGTCCTATAGACAGGGGTTTTGCCCAAGTCAAACCGTGCCCGCAGGTTTTCGTGCGGTTTTGCAACAAAAAACGCGACACGCCCGGCCAGATCGGCGCCCATGGGCCGGAAATGTTTCAGTTTGCTGCAGCGGGCCGCAAATTTTCACGCATCTTGTCACCCCGGATCAAGCGCGCGTGAGGCAGCCGCAAAAGCCTGTCAAAGTTCGGCCCTTATGCGCATCTTGGCCACCAGATCAAGAAAAGGACAGTGCGACATGCGCGACAAGGCAGATGATCCGACCACACCCGAGGCTTCATCCGACGGCTGGATGCGCCGGCTGCCTTTGATTGTCATCCTGCTGGTGGCAGCGATCGGGGCCTTTACCCTGCGCGATACGCTGACCTTCGACATGCTGCGCGACAACCGGGAGGCCCTGCTGGCCTTTCGCGACTCCAACTATGCGGCCACCGTTGCCCTGTTCATGCTGGCCTATGTCGTGATCGTGGCCTTCTCGCTGCCCGGGGCCACCATTGCCACGCTGACGGGCGGGTTTCTTTTCGCCACTTTCCCGGGTGCGCTGTTCAACATCACGGCTGCGACCCTCGGGGCCACGCTGATCTTTCTCGCTGCACGCTGGGGTCTGGGCGAACGTCTGGCCGCAAAGATGGAGACCAGTGAAGGCACGGTGAAACGCATCAAGGACGGCATCGACGAGAATCAGTGGTCCATGCTGTTCCTGATCCGTCTGGTGCCCGCAGTTCCCTTCTTCGTGGCCAACCTTGTGCCGGCACTGGTCGGGGTCCCTCTCAATCGCTTCGTGATCTCAACCTTCCTGGGCATTATTCCCGGCGGTGTCGTCTATACATCGGTCGGGGCTGGATTGGGGCAGGTGTTCGAACGTGGCGAGACCCCGAACCTTGGCATCATCTTCGAGCCCCAAATCCTGCTGCCGCTTCTCGGGCTGTGTGTACTGGCGCTGCTTCCTATTTTGATCAAGGCGCTGCGGCGCGGAAAGGGCCTGTAATGGCGTATCTCAAGACGGATGTTCTGGTAATCGGTGCAGGCTCTGGTGGTTTGTCGGTTGCGGCGGGAGCGGTTCAGATGGGCGCCGATGTGATCCTGCTCGAGGGTCACAAGATGGGCGGTGATTGCCTGAACTATGGTTGCGTCCCGTCCAAGGCACTGCTGGCGGCGGGCCATGCCGCCCATGCCATGACAGCGGGTGCCGCCATGGGGATCACGCCTGTCGCGCCTCAGATCGACTATGCCGCAGCCAAGGATCATGTGGCGCGCGTGATTGCGCAGATCGAGCCCGTCGACAGCCAGGAGCGGTTCGAGGGGCTGGGCGTCAAGGTGATCCGCGCATATGGCCAGTTCACCGGGTCGAATACCGTGCAAGCAGGCGAGGATACCATCACTGCGCGGCGGATCGTCATCGCCACCGGATCCAGCCCATTGGTGCCGCCGATCCCCGGCCTGTCCGATGTGCCCTACCTGACCAACGAGACGCTTTTCGATCTGCGGGAGAAACCCGATCATCTGCTGATCATCGGCGGCGGTCCCATCGGCATGGAGATGGCCCAGGCCCATCGCCGTCTGGGCTGTGAGGTGACCGTGATCGAAGGCGCGAAGGCGCTGGGCAAGGATGACCCGGAAATGGCGGCGGTCGTGCTGGATCACCTGCGTCACGAGGGGATCGCGATCGCCGAGGATGCTCTGGCCGCAGAGGTCCGTGGCCGCGCCGGAGCGATAGAGGTCGCGGTCAAGGATGGGCGCGTCTTCAAGGGCACTCATCTGCTGGTGGCCGTCGGGCGCAAGTCCAACACCGAAAAGCTGAACCTCGCGGCGGCCGGGATCGAAACCACGCGCCAGGGCATCAAGGTCGATGACCGGATGCGCACCACGAACAAGCGCGTCTTTGCCATCGGTGACGTGGCCGGCGGGCTGCAATTCACGCATGTTGCGGGCTATCACGCGGGGCTGATCATCCGCCAGGCGCTGTTCGGTCTGCCCGCCCGGCAGAAAACCGCCCATATTCCCTGGGCCACCTACACCGATCCGGAACTGGCCCAGGTCGGCCTGATCGAGGCCGCGGCGCGCCAGCAGTATGGTGCGGCGCTCGAGGTGGTGCGCTTCGACTATCACCACAACGACCGGGCTATCGCCACCTTGCAAACAAAGGGTCTGATCAAGGTAATGGTGCACAAGGGCCGGCCCGTCGGGGTGTCCATCGTCGGGCATCAGGCGGGCGAGCTGATCGCGCTGTGGTCGATGGCGATTGCCAGCAACCTCAAGATGTCAGCCGTGGCCGGGATGGTGGCCCCTTATCCGACGATAGCCGAGATCAACAAACGTGCGGCGGGGGCCTATTTCTCGCCCAGACTGTTTGATAACCCTGTGGTGAAAAGGGTTGTCGGCATTGTGCAGCGATGGCTGCCGTGACCCAGTAAAGAGGCGTCGATGTTGCATTCGCTTTCAGGACGGTTCCTGATCCTGACCATCATCTTCGTGATGCTGGCGGAGATCCTGATTTTCGTTCCGTCCGTGGCGCGCTTCAGAGAGGACTACCTGCTGCTGCGTCTTGAACGCGCGCAGATCGCCAGCCTGGCCTTGCTGGCCGATGAAGTGATCTCACCCGATCTCGAAGAGGAGCTTCTGCGCAACGCCGAGGTTTTCAACGTGGTGCTGCGCCGTGACGAGGCACGGCAACTGGTTCTTGCGTCTCCCATGCCGCAGGTGGTGGACCGCACCTATGACCTGCGTGATCCGCCCGCGCTGGAATTGATCGGCGATGCCTTGGGGCAGCTGCTGGATCAGGCCCCCGAAGTGATCCGCGTGATCGGCAACCCCACCCGTGAGGCGGGGTTGTTGATCGAGGTTACGATGGAAACGGGGCCGCTGCGCACGGCCATGCTGGAATACGGCGTTCGCATCCTGATCCTGTCGGCGGTCATTTCGGTCTTCACGGCCACCCTGCTGTTTCTTGCGGTGCAACGGCTTCTGGTGATGCCGATCGCACGCGTGGCGCGCGCCATGAGCCATTATGCCGAGGCGCCCGAGGATGGGCGGCGGATCATCCAGCCGACATCGGGGATCACCGAACTCAGGCAGGCCGAGGATGCCCTGCAAAGCCTGCAGACCCAGTTGACCGGCGCGCTCAAGCAAAAGGAACGGTTGGCACAGCTTGGCGGCGCGGTGGCCAAGATCAGCCATGACCTGCGCAACATGCTGACGTCCGCCCAGCTTTTCGTGGACCGGATCGAGATGTCCGAGGATCCGGCGGTCAAGCGGCTGGCGCCCAAGCTTGTGAACTCGATCACCCGTGCGGTGCATCTGTGCGAAAGCACGCTGGCCTTCGGCAAGGCCGAGGAACCCGCGCCCCGCCTGCGCGAAGTTCTGTTGCTGGATATCGTATCGGATGTTCTGGACAGTGAACGCCTTGCCGTGGGCGATGCCGATGTCAGCTTGTCCGAGGATGTCCCGGGCACCCTTGTCCTCAAGGCAGATCCCGAACAGTTGTTCCGCGTGATTTTCAACCTTGTGCGCAACGCGCGGCAGGCAATTGCGCAGACCGGCAAGCCCGGTGAAATCAGCGTTGCCGCCGAGGCTCGGGACACGGATTGGGTGATCCGTGTCAGCGATACCGGCCCAGGCCTGCCGGCAAAGGCGCGCGAGCATCTTTTTCAGCCGTTCCAGGGTGGTGCACGCAAGGGCGGGTCAGGGCTTGGCCTTGTGATCGCGCAGGATCTGATCCGCAGCCACGGCGGGCGGCTGGAGCTTGAGACGACAGGCCCGGAGGGCACAACCTTCGTGATTACCTTGCCGCGGGAGGTGAATTGACGCGGTGTTTCCATGGGGCTACGAAAAAACCGCAATCGCCCCTTGCCAAGCCCCGACCTTGGGGCTAAACCCCGCCTCCACGGACTGGTAGCTCAGTTGGATAGAGTACTTGACTACGAATCAAGGGGTCGGGGGTTCGAATCCTCCCCAGTCCGCCACTTACCCCAAGTAAATCAATGTGTTAGTGCAACCCTGCGGGGGCGGGCACTATATGGGCACTAAAATCCGTCGCGCTGCGTCGGCAGCGTTTGCACAACCAATGACGCACCAGTTGAAGACGGTGCGGCAGCTTGATGCATCCCGTAAGACCGGCCCGCTGCACGGCAAGACGTCCAGCGTGATCCTGCCTGCCGTCGATCTAGAGCACCACACCGGACCTCGTGGTCGTCTGCCGGGGCAAACATGGTGGTGTCCGTTATCACTCATTCCCCGGGCACGGCCCGGCATCAGTTTGGGGCGGACCTGCAGACCTGTCTCCGACATGGTTGCGGCTGTATGGTTGCGGGGAAGTTGGATAGGACCGGACACGGGTTGGACGTGGACCAGACCGGACGTGGCCGGGCAGGGGCACTGACCTCCCCCCCCCGGCGTACCCCGGCGCGACGCGAAGCACCCATATACCCGGTCCCGACAAAACGGCGCAATTTTTAGGTGTTTGACAAAGCAGACAAGTTCTAACCGGCGTGTGGCTTGGAGAAAGCATCCACGATCTGCGTGCGTACTTCTTTAGGATTGCTCTTTTCCATGGTCGCCATAGCGAACAGGGCTTTACCCGCTGAGGCTTTCTCCCAGCACTCTCCGATCAGTTCCTTTTAGCGCGGCCATGATCCGAAAGCGCCGAATTGCCGGAATGAAATCCAGCCGATGGCGCTGGCATTTGGACGAGGTCTTCGTGAAGGAAAACGGTCAGCGGCACTATCTGTGGCGGGCCGTGGATCACGAAGGCGAGGTCCTGGAAAGCTTTGTGACGAAGACGCGTGATAAGACGGCGGCGTCGAAATTCATAAGAAAAGCAATGCGTAAGCATGGTCGCCCGGAGGTTATCGTCACGGACCTGCTACGCTCGTACGGAGCGGAGCTGAAGGAGATTGGCGCAGCAGATCGCCAGGAAACTGGCCGGTGGGCGAACAACAGGGCTGAAAATTCACAATTGCCATTCCGACGACGGGAGAGGGCGATGTTGCGTTTCAGGCGCATGCGAAATTTGCAAAAATTCGCCGCTGTTCACGCTTCCGTCTATAATCACTTTAATCAGGAACGCAGCCTCTCAACTCGACCCAATTTCAAGCTCAACCGCGCCGCCGCTCTCGCCGAGTGGCGTGGTCTTTGCGCTGCATAAGGTGCAGTGTCACTGTCCAAGCTGAGACTGGTTCGAATTCGTCTGGCAGCACCGCCAGATACCCGATGTGACGACATGAACCGCGACGGGGCGCTTGCCGCCCCTTCAAACGCGTGGGCGATCGGGTGTGCGCGCCTGATTTCACACCATCCGCGAGGGCGCGCCGCGATCCCTTGCCACTGACATGCGGTGCGCCGGGGGGACGGGGTTGAAGTTCCCTCGGCGAAGGCTCAGACAATGGCCGGCAGCAGTGGGAACAGGTCATGACAGCACGCAGCTACGCAGAC
>JAJLKH010000028.1:0-4888 GCA_033839205.1 Rhodobacterales bacterium
CGGGCTGGTTTCCATTGGGATGATGGTTTCGGGAGCCGGCGGCCGATAGCCCAATGCACTGTGCGGTCTCTTGGTGTTGTAGTGTTTCCTCCATTGCTCGATCAGGATTTGAGCCTCACGCAGGCTATAGAAGATTTCCCCATTGAGCAGTTCATCCCGCATCCGCCCGTTGAAGCTTTCGCAATACCCATTCTCCCAGGGCGAACCTGGCTCGATGAATGCTGTCTTTGCACCGACAGCCGCGATCCAATCCCGAACCGCTTGGGCAACGAACTCAGGTCCATTGTCCGACCGAATGAAAGAGGGAGCACCTCGCAGAATGAACAGATCTGTCAGAGCATCGATCACATCTGATGAGTTCAGCTTGCGCTTCACCCTGATTGCCAGGCATTCGCGGCTGTGCTCATCCAGGATGTTCAACGTGCGGAATGCCTTCCCGTCATCGGTCCGGCAATGCACGAAGTCATAGCTCCAGACATGGTTCCGATACTCAGGCCGCAGCCTGACGCATGATCCGTTGTTCATCCACAAACGCCCTCTCTTGGGCTGCTTCTGTGGAACCTTCAGCCCCTCTCGCCGCCACAGCCGTTCAACCCGACCATCGCTGACAGACCAGCCTGAATCTCTCAGCAAGGCAGCAATCCGCCGGTAACCGTAGCGACCAAACTGTCTGGCCAGTTCGATCATGTCGGCAACCAGCTGATCCTCATCTGCACGCCCCTTGGGCACATGCCGTTGGGTCGAACGATGTTGCCCCAACACTCGACAGGCTCTGCGCTCAGACACTTTGAACCGGTCGCGGACATGATCAATACAGGCACGACGACGAGCGGGGCTCAGTAGTTTCCCTTGGCCGCCTCCTTCAGGATCAGCTTGTCCAGTGTCAGATCCGATACAGCGCGTCTCAGCTGCTCGTTCTCCTTCTGGAGCCGCTTCAGCTCCTTCAATTGATCTACGCCCATTCCGCCATACTGCTTGCGCCAGCGATAGTACGTCTGTTCAACAACGCCGATCTGTCGGATTGCGTCGAGACGGGAGATGCCCTGTCCCATCAGCACCTCAACCTGTCGTAACTTCGAGACAATCTCTTCGGGCTTGGGTCGCCTGTTTGCCATTCTCGGTCCTCCGTTTCCTAAACATAGTGGTGGACCAGTTCAGTTGGGGATGCTCACCCCATGGGGGGGGCGTCATGGTGGTCCAGCACGCTCCGAGAAAGTCAAAAGAAGCAGGTCAGAGGCTACCCTCGGGACCGTAGGACAAACTGTAGGACAGAACGCGCCTGTTGACTATGAATGCACGCTTTTGGTACCCCTTATTTTACTGAGGAATTCGATGGCAAGGGTGCCTGTAGCGGGAGCTGAACGGGAAATCCGAGCAGCCCCCGGGCACCACTTAACAAGACAGCAAAACCGATTGGCCATCGCAGGTTATGGTCTGTCCCGATGCAGGCGCGCGACGGCGTTTGTTCGCGCCGGGCGGGCCGCGTCAGGCTTTCGTGGTCAGATCGCCATTGAGATCGGGCAGCAGGCGTTTGTGCTTGCGCATTTCGGTCAGGACCTCGCCGAAGGTGGTCAGGCCGCGCGCCTCGAGCATGGGGATCATCCGCAAGAACACATCCCGCGTCGCGATGGCATCGCCCAGGGCGGTGTGGCGCACCTCGTCCGGCAGCTCGATTTCGAGCCGTTGGGCGATTTCGTCCAGCGTATGCCCCTCGGTGCCGCCGAAGAGGATGGCGGACAGCAGAACCGTATCGAGGACCGGATTGTTGAATTCCACCCCGATGGCGGGTGCATGGCGGTGGAAGAACGCCATGTCGAAGGGGGCGTTATGCGCAACCAGCACCGCATCGCGGGCAAAGCTGTGAAACCGGCGCCCGGCGCGGACCATGTCGGGCGCGTCCTTGACCATAGCATCGGTCACGCCATGCACCGCGGTGGATCGCGCGGGGATCGGACGGCCCGGATTGACCAGCGTGTCCAGAACCTCGCCGCCCGCCTGCTGGAGGTTCACGACCCGGAGTGCGCCGATCTGCACCACCTCGTCGCGGTCGGGCAGAAGGCCGGTCGTTTCGGTGTCGAAGATCACATAGCTCAGGTCGCGCAGCGGCACATCGAGGATGTCGCCCGAGGCCTTGCGCGTGTTCATCTCGAAGTCATAGACGACGGGCCGGGCGGGCGTGGTTTCGCGCGGGACCGGGAAGCTGAGCATATAGCCCGCCCCGGTGCCCAGATCGTGCAACGTTACGTCGAAAAGCTGCGCGCCATTGGCGGTGACGAGTTGCTGGTCCAGCGTGCTGCCGCCGCTGTCGGCCAGGTTCTTGAGCGCCGTGCGCAGATAGGTTTCATCGAAGTAATCGAAGATGCGCTGTCCCAGGCCCAGGTGGTGCTGTTCGTCCAGCATCGCGGCGGCATGACCGTCGTAGAGGGTGATCCGGTGATCGCTGTCCACCATCAGAACGGCGGCTGGAATGGCCGAAAGGATGCGTGTCAGCTGTTCCCGTTCGGACATCAGCCGCGCGGTGTGGCGCGCGATATCGGCATTGGCGCCGGTGCGCGCCTCGCCCAGCCGCGAGGTCAGGGCCGAGGCGGCCAGCGTCAGATCGCCCAGGTGGCGCGCCACGGTCGTATCGATTCCGCCGCGCATGTCGGTGGCGGCGCGCGCGTGCATGGCGGCGGCCAGCCGTTCGATGGGGCGGGCGACCGTTTCGTCGAAGATCAGCCACATCAGCGCGCAGATGCCCAGGATGGCGAAGCCCGCCATCAGGCCCGCCGAGACAAAGGCCGGGCGCGCCTCGGGCAGATCCACCCGCGCATCGGCCAGCATCAGCGCGCCTGCTACGGCCCCGATGCAGCCCACCGCCAGGATGCCGAAGAAAGCCAGTGTGCGCTGTCGCGGTCCCAGTCGGTCGAACATGGTTTACCCCTCCTTGCAGATGGCCGCCGTTGCGGGATCGTCCATCCCCGTCTGATCCCAGCGCGCGACGCGGATCGTGCCGTCATCGTTGAACATCGCATCCGGGTCCAGAAGGGCGCTGCGCCCCTGCGCGCAGTCGATCACGACGGGCACGACCCGCACGGGTTCCCAGCGGGCGAAAAAGATGACCCGGCTCAGCCGCAGGTCGGGCTGGGCGTCATTGCGCTTGATCCCGGCGATATCGACAGCCGCGAACCTGTCAACATAGGGCACCACATAGGTCCAGGGGCTGTAGATCGCCTGGTGATCGGCGGTGGAAATCACCTCGAAGCCTTCGGGCAGCAGGTCAAGCGTGCGCGGATACCAGCGGTATTCGTTCGACAGGCTCATCAGGATCATGCCCGCGCCCGCGCCTGCGGGCACCACCCAGCGGGGCAGGCGCTTGCCGGTCAGCCGGTTCAGGATCATCACGACCCCGGCTGCGGCAAAGCCTGCGGCGATGATCGTGATTATGTCGATATACATTCAGTCGCTCCTCTCCCCGATATTCCAGTTGCAGGCTGCGGGGTCAGCCGATCACGCCGCGCCCCTGGGTCACGGCCGATTGCATGGTGCGCACCACGACGAAGGCATCGCGCAGGTGACTGCGCTCGAATTCCGAAAGCACATTGGGCGACATGAAATTGTCGGGCTTGCCGCCCGCGCGGATCAGCGCGGCCTGATGTTCCAGCCGGGTCTGCGCGATCAGGTCATAGGCATCCAGCAGATCGCGCCCGCCGCTCTGGCTGACCAGGCCGCTGGCATGCGCCGCCTCGATCCGGGCGCGGGTATTGACCACCTCGAGCTGGCCGCGCAGCGCATAGATGCGGCCCAGGTCCACGATGGGCACGACGCCGTTGAGCTTCATGTCGATGCGGTTCTTGTGCTCGCCGCTGCGCAGGGTGGCAAAGCCGCGCAACAGGCCCAGCGGCGGGATATGCTTGAGCGAGTTCGACACCATGTGGGCGACGAAGATCGAATTGCGCGCCGCCGATTCCAGCGTTTCGCGTTGCAGATCCTCGAAGAGCGCGCGGGTGCCGCCGATGGGGCGCAGGTCGAACATGACCGAGGCCAGCATCTGCGCCTCGGGGTTGGGGGTGTCGATCCAGCGGCGGAAATAGCCGCGCCAGACGTGGACCGGCTGGCACCAGCGCGGATTGGTCGCCATCATGTCGCCCGGGCAATAGAAATAGCCCGCCGCATCCAGCCCGTCGCTGACGAATTTCGCCAGTTCCGCGAAATAGGGCATATCGGCTTCGGTCACGGCATCGTCCAGCATCAGGCAGTTGTCCTGGTCCGACACGCCCGTCTGTTCCTGCCGCCCCTGCGATCCGCAGGCCAGCCACAGGTAGGGCACGGGCGGCGGGCCAAGCTGCGTCTCGGCCAGGGCCAGCAGGCGGCGGGTGGCGGCATCGGCGATATCGGTGATCAGCCGTGTCACCGTTTCATGCCGGTTGCCGGCGCCGACCAGTTGCAGCAGCAGGCGCGGGATATGGGCAGTGACGGCGGCCAGATCAGACGGTGCTTCGGCGCGCGCCACGTCGCGCACGAGCGAGGCCGAGTTGGTGGCCTGGAACCGGGTCAGGTTGGTCTGGGTGACGATGCCCACCAGCTTGCCGTTGTCCACCACGGGCACATGGCCGAAGCGGCGTTCCATCATCATGTGCAGCACGTCCGACCCGATTGCCGAAGGGGGCAGGGTCTCGGGGTTGGCGGTCATGATCTGGCGCACCGGGCGCGAGGGATCCAGCCCTTCGGCCACGACCCGGTTGTTGATGTCATGCAGGGTGACGATGCCGGCCAACCGCTCGCCTTCGGTGATCCCCAACGCCGAGATCCGGTGCGACCGCATCAGCCGCGCGGCATCCACGATCGAGGTGTCGATGGTGCAGGTGATGGGATCGGAGGCCATCAGCCGGTCCACACGGGTTTCGGT
>JAJLKH010000029.1:0-22491 GCA_033839205.1 Rhodobacterales bacterium
CCTATATCGACCGTGTCTGCCTGCCCGCGCTGGACGCCGCCCATGCCGAAGGGCTGGTCGATGCGGTGGACGGCTTTTGCGAGGGGATCGCCTTCAGCGCCGCCCAGATCGCGCGCGTCTTCGAGCGTGCCGCAGCGCTGGGCCTGCCGGTCAAGCTCCATGCCGAACAGCTTAGTCATCAGGGCGGAACCGCGCTTGCCGCGCGGTGTGGCGCCTTGTCAGCGGATCATCTGGAATATGCAACGGATGATGATGCGACAGCGCTTGCTGCGGCGGGGACCGTGGCGGTGATCCTGCCGGGCGCCTTCTACACGATCCACGAAACCCGCCAGCCCCCCGTGCACGCCTTCCGTGATCACGGCGTGCCGATGGCGGTCGCGACTGACTGGAACCCCGGCTCATCCCCGCTTGGGTCGGTCCTTCTGGCAATGAACATGGCCTGCACCCTGTTCCGCCTGACCCCGGCCGAGGCGCTGGCGGGCACGACACGCAATGCGGCCCTGGCCCTGGGCCTGCACGATTGCGGAAGGATTGCGCCGGGTTTGCGCGCGGATCTGGCCATCTGGAATGTCACCGAACCGGCCGAGCTGTCCTATGGCATCGGTATTAACCCTCTGCATCAACGCATTTTCGGAGGTCATGGATGACTGTTACCCTGGTTCCCGGCGCCGCTACGCTGGCGCAGTTGGAAACCATCTGGCGCGGGCAGGGGGCCGTTGCGCTTGATCCCGCCGCGCGGGCCGGTGTCGATGCCTCGGCCGCGATCATCGCGCAAGCCGCTCAGGCGGATGTGCCAGCCTATGGCGTGAATACGGGCTTTGGCAAACTGGCCTCCGTCCGGATCGCGCCGCGCGACACACAGACCCTGCAGCGCAACCTGATCCTGTCGCATTGCTGCGGCGTGGGTGAGGCGCTGGAGCCCGCGACCGTCCGCTTGATGATGGCTTTGAAGCTGCTGTCGCTGGGGCGCGGCGCCTCGGGCGTGCGCTGGGAGATCTGCGCGCTGATCGAGGACATGCTGGCACAAGGCGTGCTGCCGGTGATCCCGGTGCAGGGGTCGGTGGGGGCCTCGGGCGATCTGGCACCCTTGGCGCATATGGCGGCCGTGATGATCGGTGCGGGCGAAGCCACGCTGCACGGGCAGGTCATGCCGGGTGGCGAGGCGCTGCATGCGGCGGGTCTGACGCCTGTGGTGCTGGGCCCCAAGGAGGGGTTGGCCCTGATCAACGGCACACAGTTTTCCACGGCCTGTGCGCTTGCCGGGCTGTTCGAGGGCTGGCGCGCCGCGCGCGCGTCCATCGTGACCTCGGCCATGTCGACCGATGCGATCATGGGATCGACCGCGCCTTTGCATCCTGAAATCCATCGTCTGCGCGGTCATGCGGGCCAGATCGATGTGGCAGCCGCAATGACAGCGCTTCTGGACGGAAGTGCCATCCGCGATAGCCATCGTGACGGCGATACCCGCGTACAGGATCCCTACTGCATCCGCTGCCAACCGCAGGTGACCGGCGCCGCAATTGACCTGTTGCGCTTTGCCGGGCGCACGCTGCAAACCGAAGCGAATGCGGTGACGGACAATCCCCTTGTGATCGTCGATACGGCCGAAATCCTGTCTGGTGGTAATTTCCACGCCGAACCTGTCGCCTTCGCCGCTGACCAGATCGCCTTGGCCCTCGCCGAAATCGGCGCAATCGCGCAGCGACGCGTGGCCCTGATGGTGGACCCGACCCTGTCTTTCGATCTGCCGCCCTTCCTGACGCCGGAGCCGGGCTTGAATTCCGGTCTGATGATCGCCGAAGTGACGACCGCCGCCCTGATGAGCGAAAACAAGCATCTGGCCAACCCCTGTTCGACCGACAGCACGCCGACCTCCGCCAATCAGGAGGATCACGTCAGCATGGCCGCCCATGGCGCGCGGCGCTTGCGGAGGATGACGGAAAACCTGTCGATGATCCTGGGGATCGAGGCGATCTGTGCAGTGCAGGGCATCGACCAGCGCGCGCCGCTGGCAACCTCGGCGCCATTGCGGGCCGCAATGAACTGCCTGAGGGCACAAGTCCCCCCGTTGCAACAGGACCGTTATCTTGCGCCCGATCTGAAGGCGGCGGCGGCCTGTGTCCGGGACGACAGCCTGGCCCTGGCCGCAGGTCTGGAGGTTTCGTTGTGAGCCTGATCGAGATCTCGCGCGGCGACAGCCCTCTGGTTCTGGGGCTGCCTCATACGGGAACCGACATTCCTGCGGATTGCCTGGCGCGGCTCAATGAAAGGGGCCGGGCGATCGCCGATACCGACTGGCATATCCACAGGCTTTACGCCGGGCTGATCCCTGAGGTGACCACCGTCAGGACAACGGTTCATCGCTATGTCATCGACGTCAACCGCGACCCGTCGGGAACCAGCCTTTATCCGGGTCAGAATACAACCGGGCTCTGCCCGCTGACCGATTTCGACGGCCATCCGCTCTATCTGCCGGGGCAAGAGCCTGACGCGACCGAAACCGCACGCCGCCGTGCGCTTTTTCATGCATCCTATCATGCAGCCTTGGCCGCGGAACTCGACCGGGTGCGCGCGCGGCATGGGTTTGCGATCCTTTATGACTGCCATTCGATCCGGTCGCATATCCCGTTCCTGTTCGACGGCACGCTGCCCGATTTCAACATTGGCACCAATGACGGAGCCACATGCGCGCCGGAGATCGCAATTGCCGTACAACGCATCTGCGCCGAGGCGGCGGGCCATAGCACGGTGATGAACGGCCGCTTCAAGGGGGGCTGGACCACGCGCCATTACGGCAAGCCGGCTGAGGGTCTGCATGCCATCCAGATGGAGCTGGCCCAATCCACCTACATGCACGAATCCCCGCCGTGGGATTTCGCGGATGATCGCGCTGCAAGGCTGCGCCCGCATCTCAAGACCATTCTCGAAACACTGTCCGATTGGAGGCCCCGATGAGTGACCCGCGCAAGAATACCCGTGATGTCTATCCGCCGACCGGTCCCGAACTTACCGCTAAAAGCTGGCTGACAGAAGCGCCGCTGCGAATGTTGATGAACAACCTGCATCCCGATGTCGCCGAGAACCCGCATGAACTGGTTGTCTATGGCGGTATCGGGCGCGCGGCACGCACCTGGGCCGATTTCGACACGATCGTGGCCAGCCTGAAGGATCTTGAGGCGGACGAGACGTTGGTCGTGCAATCGGGAAAACCGATCGCCATCGTCAGGACCCATGCCGATGCGCCGCGCGTGCTGATCGCAAATTCCAACCTGGTGCCGCATTGGGCGACCTGGGACCATTTCAACGACTTGGACAAGAAAGGTCTGGCCATGTACGGCCAGATGACCGCAGGCTCCTGGATCTACATCGGGTCCCAAGGGATCGTGCAGGGCACCTACGAGACATTTGCCGAGGCCGGCCGCCAGCATTATGGCGGCTCGCTCAAGGGCAAATGGATCCTGACTGGCGGGCTTGGTGGGATGGGCGGCGCGCAACCCTTGGCGGCCGTGATGGCCGGGGCTTGCTGTCTTGCCGTGGAGTGCAACCCCGACAGCATCGATTTCCGCCTGCGTACCCGCTATGTCGACGAACGCGCGGATACGCTGGACGAGGCCCTGGCGATGATTGACCAATGGACCAAGGCGGGAGAGGCCAAGTCCGTGGGCCTTCTGGGCAATGCCGCCGATGTGTTCCCTGAACTGTTCCGGCGCGGTATCCGCCCCGATATCGTGACCGACCAGACCAGCGCCCATGATCCGATCAACGGCTACCTGCCGCAGGGCTGGACCATCGCGGAATGGAAGGCCAAGCGGGAAACCGATCCGAAGGCAGTTGAAAAGGCAGCCCGCGCCAGCATGAAGACCCATGTGGCCGCCATGGTGGATTTCTGGAACGCGGGCGTGCCCACGCTGGATTACGGCAACAACATCCGCCAGGTGGCGCTGGAAGAGGGGCTTGAAAACGCCTTTGCCTTCCCCGGTTTCGTGCCCGCCTATATCCGCCCGTTGTTCTGCCGGGGCATAGGCCCGTTCCGCTGGGCGGCCTTGTCCGGCGATCCCGAGGATATCTACAAGACCGACGCCAAAATGAAGGAGCTGTTTCCCGACAACGCCCACCTGCACAATTGGCTGGACATGGCGCGCGACAGGATCGCATTCCAGGGACTTCCGGCGCGGATTTGCTGGATTGGCCTTGGCGATCGGCACCGGGCGGGTCTTGCCTTCAACGAGATGGTCGCCAGCGGCGAGTTGAAAGCCCCCGTGGTGATCGGGCGCGATCATCTGGATAGCGGATCCGTTGCCAGCCCCAACCGCGAGACCGAGGCGATGCGCGATGGCTCGGACGCGGTGTCGGACTGGCCGCTGCTGAATGCGCTGGTCAATACGGCATCAGGGGCCACCTGGGTCAGCATCCATCACGGCGGCGGTGTGGGCATGGGGTTCAGCCAGCACGCGGGTGTCGTGATCTGTGCCGATGGCACTCCCGAAGCCGCGAAGCGGCTGGAGCGCGTGCTGTGGAACGATCCCGCCAGCGGTGTCTGGCGCCACGCGGATGCCGGATACGAGGATGCCATCGCCTGCGCCCGCGAACACGGGCTGCGCCTGCCGCGCATCCTGGGCTGAATAACGCATGAAGGCCGCGTCAGACGGTCGAACTTCCAACTCAAACCCAACCCGACAAGGAGACTTTGACATGGACAGACGGAAATTTCTGACCACGGGCGCCATCGGCGCCGCAGCAACCACGCTGGCCGCCCCGGCCATCGCGCAGGGTGTGCGCGAATGGAAACTGGTCTCGGCCTGGCCCAAGAACCTGCCTGGGCCGGGTGTGGCCGCACAGACGCTGGCCGACCGGATCACCACGCTGTCAGGCGGGCGGATCAAGGTCACGCTGTTTGCTGCGGGTGAAATCGTGCCCGGCAATGGTGTCTTCGACGCTGTGTCCGAAGGCACGGCAGAACTGTATCATGCGGTTCCCGCCTACTGGGGCTCCAAGTCCAAGGGTATCCTTCTGTTTGGCTCGCAGCCCTTCGGCTTGCGTGCGGACGAGCAGTTCGGCTGGATGTATCACGGCGGCGGACAGGCGCTTTACGACGAGATGTATGCCCGCTTCGGCATCAAGCCGTTCCTGTGTGGCAACTCGGGTCCGCAATGGGCGGGCTGGTTCAAGAACGAGATCAACTCGGTCGAGGACCTGAAGGGGCTGAAGTTCCGCACCACGGGCATCGCCTCGCAGATGGCGGCAAAACTGGGCATGGCGGCCGAAGCGATGAGCGGACCGGCGATGTTCCAGGCTTTGCAGACCGGTGCGCTGGATGCGGGCGAATTCATTGGCCCCTGGACTGACTCGGCGCTGGGCTATTACCAGGTCGCGCCGCATTACTACTGGCCCGGCGTGGGCGAGCCATCCTCGGCCGAGGAATGCGGTGTCAACGCGGCGGTCTTTGCGGAACTGCCGGACGACCTCAAGGAAGTCGTGACCCAGGCGTGCCACGGCCTCTATAATCCGGTCTGGACCGAATACATGACCAAGCACGCGCAATCCCTCAAGACGCTTGTATCCGAACACGGGGTGCAGGTGCACAAGTTGCCGGACGATGTGATTGCCGCGATGGGCGTTGCCGCGGGCGAGATCATGGAAGAGTACCGCGCCGATGATGACGAACTGGTGCGCCGCATCACCGAAAGCTTCATCGCCTATCGTGACCTTGTTGGCGGATACATGTCCTATGCCGATAACGGCCAGATGAACGCACGCGCGGGCGTTCTGGGCTACTGACAGCACAGGGTGCGCGGTTGGCCGCGCACCCATCGAAATGGGGGCAGGGCGAAACGATGCTTGTGCTGGCAAACGCAATCGACCGGTTCAACAGCGCCGTGGCCCTTGTGGTGCGGTGGCTCGCGCTGATCATGGTGCTGGTCCAGTTCTGCATCGTGATCGGGCGCTACGTGTTCGGCTACAATTCGATCGCGGCGCAGGAAAGCGTGCTTTACATGCATGCGACGCTTTTCATGCTTGGGGCAGGGTTCACGCTGCTGGTCGACAAGCACGTGCGCGTCGACGTCTTCTTTGCCAAGCTCAGCGAACAAGCCAAACGCCGGATCGACATTTTCGGTCACCTGTTCCTGCTGATCCCCTCGATGACCGCGCTGCTGTACTGGTCCTGGCCATCGGTGCGCAATTCCTGGAGAATCCTTGAAGGTCCGATTTCGGTCGGAGGGATCGAGGCGGTGTTTCTGCTGAAATCCCTGATTCCAGCCTTTTGTATCCTGGTCCTGCTGCAGTCGGTGTCGATCCTGGTGCGGATGTTTCACGCAGGAGCGAAGGAATGACGGAATATCTTGACCTGATCATGTTCGCCGCCCTGATGGCGGCGGTCCTGTCCGGCTTTCCCGTGTCCTTCAGCATTGCGGGTGTCGCGGTGATCTTTGCCTATCTGGGCTGGGCACTTGGCGTGATGGATGTCACGCTTCTGGGGGCGCTGGGCCAGAGGGCTTACGGGCTGATCGGCAACACCGTCCTGATCGCGATCCCGGTGTTCGTGCTGATGGGCGCCATCCTCGAGAAAAGCAAGATCGCCGAGGAATTGCTGGATACGATGGGGCGCAGCTTTGGCCAGTTGCGCGGCGGTCTTGGCATTTCGGTGGTTCTGGTCGGCGCGCTGCTTGCCGCCTCGACCGGCATCGTGGGGGCAACGGTGGTGGCGATGGGAATGATCGCGCTGCCGACCATGCTGCGGGCCGGATACAACCCGGCCGTTGCTGCCGGCATCGTGTGCACGGCGGGAACGCTGGGCCAGATCATCCCGCCCTCGACGCTTCTGATCATCCTGGCCGATGTGATGTCGAACGCCTATCAGCAGGCACAGTACGAACAGGGCAAGTTCGCGGTCGAGGCGCTGTCGGTCGGACAGTTCTTTGCCGCAGCGATCATCCCCGGATTGCTGCTGGTGGTCTTGTATCTTCTTTATATCCTGATCCGGGGGGCCTTGCTCCCGCGGGACATGCCCCCCGCAAATATCGGTCTTGCCAAGCCTGATCGGGCCGAGATCATGGCCGCGATCGTCCCCCCGGTTCTTTTGATCTTTGCCGTGCTGGGCGCCATTCTGGGCGGGATTGCCACCCCAACCGAAGCGGCATCGGTCGGTGCCATTGGCGCCTTGCTGATGGCGGGCCGCAGGATCGGCCTCAATCCGCGGCTGATCCTGCTGGGGGCTGCGGCCCTGATCCTTCTGGGGCTATTGGCCGGCGCCTTTCCGGTGCGCCTGCAACGCAGCGACAATGGTGCGCTGGAATGGATGATCGGCGGCCTTTACGCCCTTCTTGCGATGGTCGGGCTGGCTGCTGTCGGACTGGCGCTGCGTGCGGCGATCCGCGAAAGGATCATCCATGATGCCTTGAACTCGACACTCACCATGACGGCCATGATCTTTGCGACGATCCTGGCCGCGGGTTTCTTTTCGCTGGTCTTCATCGGCCTTGGCGGCGAGGAACGGGTGGCGCACCTGCTGGAAAACCTGCCCGGAGGTCCGAACGGGGCGTTGTTGTTCGTGATGATCTTCGTATTTGTCCTTGGCTTCTTTCTGGACTTCGTCGAGATCTCGGTGATCGTGTTGCCGCTTGTCGCGCCCTCGCTGATCCTGATGGGGCATGATCCGATCTGGCTGGGGGTGATGCTGGCGATCAATCTGCAGACCAGTTTCCTGACGCCACCTTTTGGCTTTTCGCTGTTCTACCTGCGCGCCGCTGCACCGCCGGAAATCAGGACCGGCCATATCTATCGGGGTGTGGTGCCTTTCATCGGCTTGCAGGCCGTCGGTATCCTGCTGGTCTGGGCGATGCCTTTTCTGGCCACCTGGCTACCCCAAGCGCTGTTCTAGGCGCGCGCGCGAGGGGGCAGTCAATCCTCTCCGTTTGCGCAGCCAAGTTGCAGGCCCATGTCGCAATGCGCCTTCAGTCGCGCGGTGTCTTCTGCGGTCCAGTCCGCGGGCTCCGTCACCTCTACCCAGGGGCTGATATAGTCCTTCGCGAAATAGGCATGGCCATGTCCGGCAGGCGCACCGAAGGACAGCGCCATGTCCAGGGCCAACTGGAATTGTGTGACAACCGGCATGAAGAACAGATGATCCGACATGTCCGGGGCTGCAGGATCTCGCATCCATGGGGGTGCGCGCCAAATGGATCGCGGATCGTAGAAGACAACCGGATCGCTGGAATATTGCAGGAACACGATCCGCATTGGCCCCCAATCCGACGCCGCCTCGGATGCATCGGCCGTGTGCGAGGCATAGCGCACCAGTGACCCATCCCCGATCCTCGGCAGCACCCAGGGACTGCCGGGGTTGCGCTGGTTCTGGACATAGTTCCAGAAGGCCGAAGGGAAGGGCGGCCCGGCCCAGAAGGCCCCATCGATCGGATCGTCCAGCAGCCGGAACAGGTTGGTCGCGTGCATCGACGACCAGGCCCCAAGGCTCAGGCCATGGACGTAAAGGCGTGGACGCGCGTCTTTGGGCAAGGTTTTCCAATAGCCATGAACGACTTCCTGAAGCGCTGTCGCCTGCTCAAGGCCAGTGCTTGTCTCGAGGATCAGGGCCAAAGGCGATTGCAGATAGGAATATTGCGCGGCAACTGTTGCGATGTCACCGCCATGCATGTACTCGACCGGGTCCTGCGCTCCGGGATCCATCCATCCCGTGCCGGTCGGGCTCGCCAGGATCAAGACGGCGCGTTCGAATGCGCCCTGCCGTTTCAGTTCCGCCAGCGCCAGCTCTGCCCGTGCCTGCGGGTTGTCGGCATTGGCGCGCCCGACATAGACGCGGATCGGGTCGAGCGCGGGCTTGCCGGTGAAGGCTTCGATATCCGCCGCGCGCGGGCGAGAGGTGATGAAATCCCGCCCGGGTTTGCCGATGCCGCCCCAATCGATCAACGAGGCGTCGCTGCCGGTCATGCGCGGATCCGTGGGCTTTGGTGGCGCGTTCTGGAACAACTCCTGCGCTGTCTCGTAGCTTTCGTCCAGTGCCGTCACCGTCTGGTCGACAAGACCGTCACGCGTCACGATGAAAAGAAACAGCACCACCGTCACGAAACCCAGCACATTCGCCCGCCGTTCCGGCATGATCCGCAGAAGCCGGGCGCGCACCATCCGAAAAAGCGCGGCGACAAGCCGTCCGATAATGAAGGCCGCGGAGAATGTTGCGAACGCCAGGACAAGGATGGTCGCGAAGTCCAGAGCTTCCGCTGTCTCAAGCCCCATTTTCTGGCGGATATCGTTTTGCCAGACCCGGCTTGAGCCGAGGACCCACAGGAAAAATCCGACCAGGGGGAATGCGATCGCGGCACTCAGGAAGGTTGCTGGCCGTCCTGACAGTCGCGGAAGATCTGCCGCCCGCCATAGCAGGGCAACGACCTGACCGATCAGGTATCCGATCGCCGTGACCAACCCGCCCAACACCCCTTGTACTGCTGGACCGCGCGGAATGAGAGATGGCGTCAGCGATGCCGCGAAGAACAACAGGCCCAGCATCAGGCATGGCACCGAGAAGGGTCCGATCAGTGTGCCCAGCGTTTTCTTGATCACCTTGGTCTCAAACCTCCATTCACTGCGCTACCGTCCATGATCTTGTCATGATGCGCCACGATCTGCCAAGGACCGCGATCAGCAGCGCGTGTTCGTCTTGTCCCCTACAGGGTTCTTCGGTTCGCAAGCCGGGTGCGATAGTTTGCGACAATCGCGGTGAAAGCGCATAAGACGGAACCGTGTTCAGCCATCGGATCGTGCCATCGTGTCTTGCCAAGGGATGAAACCCGCCACCGTCGTCCTTGCCCGTCTCATGGGTGTGATCCTGATGTCGACAACGGCGCTGTGTGCCTTGGCGGTGCAGGCCCCGGCCCAGACCGAAATACAGGGGCTCGAGTTTCCCTTCGTCACGCTGCGCAACAGAACGGGAGCCTCGGATCCCGCAGAGGCTTATGGCAGCGAGCGCAGCGATCTCAAGGCAGGCCTTTGCGGTGTCAGCGCGCGCGATCTTGGGGTTCTGTCGCCCCTGGCCGACGCCACCCCGACCTTCCTGCGTGAAGAACTGTTGCGCGTTCAAAGCGTGCAGGAGCAGGAGGTCACAGCCGTGCTGGACGCGCTGGAGCAGACAGCGGGTGCGCGCGGTCCTGCGCTTTACGTGCATGGTTACTACATCGGGTTCGACAAGGGCTGTCGCCGCGCGACGCTGCTGCAGCAAAACGCGAGGCTTGCGGGGCGGTTCTTGTGGTTCAGCTGGCCCTCGGACGGGGCAGTGGCCTATTACACGCATGACGAGGCTGACCTCTACTGGAGCCTGCCTGACCTTGCCGACATGATCATCGAACTAGAGCGTCGTTTTGGACCTGCGGCGGTTGATGTGATCGGGCACAGCCTGGGCGCGCGCGGGGTGGCGCTTGCATTGGCCGAAGTGGCCTATCGCCAGCCAGCCATTCAGCTTGGTCATGTCGTGCTGCTGGCGCCCGATATGGATTTCGGAATTTTCGCACGCCTTCTGCCACGCATCAGACCCATCGCGCAAACCATGACCGTTTACGTCGCGGGCGGTGACAGGCCGCTTGCGCTTTCGGCGCAAATTCATGGCTACCCCAGGCTGGGCGAGGCTGGAAACGATGTCTCGGGGCTGACGGGCGTCGACGTCATTGACCTGAGCGATCTGCCGCAGGAAGAGCCGACAGGGCATCTTTATCATATCTACAGCCAACATGTTGGCGACGATCTGCGCAGCCTTCTCGAGGCTGACATACCTGCCGATGCGCGCCCGGGTCTTGTGGCCTCGGGCGGCAATCTGTGGCGCCTGCAGCCGGGTCGCGATGCGGGACCAGCGGCGGGATCAGTGGATGACATGCTTGACGATTGAGAGCAGCAATCCGATGCCCCCGGCGAAAACCGCTCCCAGGATCGACGGGATCACACGGCGATCGAGAACCCAGCCAGCCCTGGCACCCAGAACCGCCAGCAAGACCACGCAAAGAATCTGGGACATCACAAGCGCCGTATCCGCGCCGATCCATTCGCGCCACGCCGCCAGGAACAGCGCCGTCGGGACATTGGCGACTGCAAGTGTCGGCGCGCTGTGGTGCCATGCCGAGTACAAGCTGTGCCGCGTCAACCTTTCCCGTGTATCAAGGGCATGCGACAGCAATTCGGCAAAGGCCTTTGCAAGCGTGATCGCAAAGACCGAGCCGAAAAGGACCACGGCGGTCTCCAATGGCGGGGAAGGGTGGCTGCCCTGGGCCAGCAGGATGCTCAACACCATGATCGCGCCGTAGATGATGCCAAAGGCGGCCTTGTCGAGGCGTTCCCAGCCCTGCGCGGGTTGCGGTGTCATTTGATCACGTCCGTTGCCTGTTCCTATTGGCCGCCATCACTGCCGCGACATCAGGAATTCGGCCACCGCCTGGTAGGCCGGCAATGAGGTGGGATCAATGAAGCCGTTCTGTGCCCGTGGGAAAGAAGACAGGCGCACAAGCACCATCTCGGCGGTGGGATCGACATAGATCGTCTGCCCGTGCACGCCGCGCGCCGCAAAGGCCCCGTGGTCGTTGTGGAACACCCACCACTGGCTGGTATAGCTGCCCGCGCCGATGGTCGGGAAACCCGTTCCGAACTTGGACCGGTCGCCGCCTGCGCTGATCTTTTCCACGACCTGTGCCGGGAACAGGCGCTCGCCATTGATCTCGCCCTTGTTCAGCATCAACTGTCCCAGCCGCCCAAGGTCACGCAGACCCGCGGTGATGCCGCCGCCTGCAAAGGGCACGCCCTTTCCATCGACCGTCTGATAGGCATCCTGTTCGACCCCCATGCGCCGCCACAGCCTGTCCGAAGCCAGTTCCGTCACCGACTTGCCCGAGACCCGGCTGATGATCCAGCCCAGCATGTCCGAGTTGATGGTCTTGTAGTGGAATTCGTCGCCGTGATTTCCCTCGGGTTGGACCTGCTGCAGGTATTCCCAATAGCCATTCGGCCCATCGTATCCCTCAGGCTTGGGCAAGGGGCTTGCCGCGGCGGAATAAAGCCAGATGTCGGCGTTTGGATCGGAATAATCCTCGGAATATTTCACGCCGGTGGTCATATCCATGACCTGACGGACAGTCGCCGAGGCAAAGGCGCTGTCGCCGATTTCTGGAATGATGTCGCGGACAAGGGCCGTGTCGTCCAGTGTCCCCTCGACCACCATGATTTCGGCCAGAAGGCCGGTGAAGGACTTGGTCATCGACATGATGGCATGCTTGCCATCTTCTTTCAGGCAGCCGAAGTACCGCTCGTAGACAACCTGTCCCTTGTGCAGGATCAGCATCCCGTCGGTGTAATTGGCATAAAGCGACTCTTCCCAGGTCATCGATTTGTCGCTGTTCTGCGGCGTGAAGGTGACGGCATCGATTTGTGCCCGCAGATCCGCGAATGCGGCGGCAGACGGATAATCCAATGGCACCGGCGCGCCTATGCCGCGGCTGATCTCCTCGGTGGGCAGAAACTCGCGCAGGTGGCACACGGACCAGCGCAGCCTGGGAAAACTGAAATAGACGCTGTCGGGTTGGGTGATCATCTTGTCTTCAGGCGGGGGAAACCCCTGCATCCAGCCCAGCACGTTCGGATCGGAATCCTGCGCCGACAGCGGCGCGGACTGCGCCATCACGCCTTGTGACGATCCGAAGGCAATTGCGCACCCTGTGACCAGCGCGGCCAGATTAGAAGTTGAAGACGACATTAACGAAACCTCCTGTCCATGGGGCCGCACTGCGGCCGATCACATTGTCGATCCCGGCCCCTGGAAAGGAGACTGAGACGCCGGCCGTCAGAAATGTATTGCGATTGATGATCCGGCTGTATTCGAGGAACAGGTCATCGGCGAGGTGTTTGTCCGTGACACCTGCCACGACGTTTCCATTCACGTCGACACGGGTGGCCTGTCCGAACTGGACCGGGCTGTTCAACTCGTTCGCCCGGATATGCGCATAACGCAGGGTCCATGTGTCCTGCGGCGTGGGTTTCACCCGCAGCGCCAGCGTCAGGGCGTTCACGTTGGAATTGATGAAGGTCGAGGCCGATTTGGATCCCGTGGCCCAGGCGCTGGGGCTGCCTTGGTAGTAAAGCGGATCGAACCTTTCCAGCGTGGACGTGTTCGGATCGTCACCGGAAAAGGTCTGATAGCCAACGGTCAGGTTCGGCGACCAGGGCAGGTTGGCGAAAGTATACCCCGCCGTTACGCGCCCGGCCCAGGCCTTGAGGTCGATGCGATCGTTCCACTGATAGGCAACATCGCCCGTGAACGTCCAGTTCTCAAGGCTGCCCGCAAATGGGTTTGTCTTGGCATAAAGGTTGAAGGTGTTCGTCCCGTCGCGGGCACCTGGCGTCACTGTTGGGGGACCGGATCCTCCGGCCGCGGCCTGCGGATAGGGCGACTCCGAGTTCAGCACATGCACATAGGTCGCCCCCAGATAACCGCCGCGCGGGTCGTCATGGCGCAGGTCCAACCCCGCCAGCTCGTTTTTTCCGTCTGTTGACGGCAACTCGTTCGGGTCAAGATAGAAGGCCGTGGCCGTGACATTCCCCGAGGACAGTCGCCCGATCGCGGCCATTTCCCAAGCCTTGCGCGGCCCGAATTTCAGCGCGCCGCGTTCGAACCCGCTGGTGGCGCCATTGGCGATCAACATGCCTGTGCCAAGGCTCAACTCGCGTGGACCCAGCGAAAGATCGTAGGACAGGCCAGTGCCCAGATCGCCGCGCAGGGCCAGGTAGGCCTCTTCCAGCGTCGCCGCCCCGGTGTCGCCTGCATCAAAGGCATCCGTGCCCCAGGTATGAGAGGCGACAGCCGAAAGCTTGCCGTAAAGCACCGCGCCCGCATCGAGTTGATATTCAAAGCTGATGCCGGGTTTGATATAGCCCTCAAGCCATTGCGTGTCGGGATCGAAGCCGCTTGTCGGTGCCGTGGTCGCGGCTAGGTCCCAGAACAGGTTGGTTTCGCTGACTGCGTTCAGACCGAATTGCAGATGGCCGCGCAGCGTCAGCCCATCCGCGTCATGCAGCAGCATCGGATCGCGCTCCTGCGCCAGTGCCAAAGACGCGCTGCAAGATAGAAAAACTGCAATGAAGGCCGAGATATTTGCGATGTGGCCCCCCATGGGAAACCCGGCGTTTTCGTCGGGCCCGGGGCGTTCATCGGGGCGGACGTCACGCGCCATCGAGGCTTGAGCAAAAGACATAATACCTCGCGTAATTTTATTACTTAATCAGCTTTAGCATGATTATTATGTATCTCAAGAAACTATTCGCCCAAAATGGGTGCGGATCAGGAGGCAGCAGCGATGCCGACAGGCGGGACAAAACACACGGCATTCATCAAGGACAACTTCGGGACCGTTTGGCCCGTTCATCTTGTGGGTTTCACACGTCTGCTGGTCCAGTTGCGGGCACATTTCCACGGTGATCTGGACCTGATGCTTGTCCTTGCGGTGATCGGCAGCCGGACGCATGATGCCCGCTGGAACGCCGAATTGGCGGCACTTGGGCAACTGACCAGGGATGAGGACGCGCGGAGCAAGCAACTGCCGATCAATATTCAGTCCATTTCCGAGTTCACGGGCATCCCGCGCGAGACGGTGCGGCGCAAGCTTGTGATCCTGGAGCAAAAGGGATGGGTGAGCCGGAACACCCAAGGCCATATTGCGGTGACGCAACGGGCGGGCTTTGATCTTGAGGTCGCCACGGGCGACACGATCACCTATTTGGCGGCGCTCGTGAAGGCCGTCGAGACCGCGCAATCCAGGGCCGGAGCCACCGGTTTGGCCTGATGAGGGGCTGCCGCCGCTCTGGCTCGGTCTGCCCGGTCAGCATGACCTGCGGCCAAAGCCTGATGGACAGGATCTCTGGCGGCACCATCCGCGATCACGCCGGTGTTCAGAGGGGTATGTCTGTTATCGGACCCGCATCGAGACGGTAGATGTGATCGGCAATGACACGTGGGAAATACTGGCGCACCAGCGGATCGTGCCCCGGAATGATCAGCCCGGGCATTGACGCGAGGCGGGCAAGCGTATCGAACCCGTCAAGCATGTTCTGCAGATCCACCACAATCGGGAAAGGCTTTCGGGCAAAGACGTTCTCGTAGAAATGCGCGGCATCCGAGGCCAGAACCAGCCATCCCGCCTGGGTGCGCACGCGCACGGACTGGAGCCCGCGGCTATGACCGCCGATGCAATGCACGGTAACGCCGTCTGCGACCTGGGCATCGCCTTCGTAGAACACCACCTTGCCTGAATAAAGGCGTGTCACAGCTTCGCAGACATGACCTGCCGTGAATGGCATGCGCAGCGTGTCGTGGCACATGCAAGGCCCCGTTGCATAGGCCATTTCCGCCGCCTGCAGGTGAAGCCTGGCGTTGGGAAACAGATGCAGGCCGCCGGCGTGGTCATAGTGCAGGTGCGTCACGATGATGTCGGTCACCTCCGCGGGTGTGATCCCGAAAGGGGCCAATGCCGCCACGGGATCAAGTCTTATGGGGCGCGCGCGCGACCGCGCTTCGGCCGCGTCATAGCCGGTGTCGACAAGGATCACCTCGGGGCCCCGCCGCAGCAGCCACATGAAGTAGTCCATCGCATGGGGCGCATCATGGTTGTCGTCAAACATGAAGCTGTCCGCCCGCGTCCGCGCGTTGCGATCCGCATATTTGATGGCATAGACGTCCCAAAGGCTCATGACATGACCTCTGTGTAGGTGCGCACGTCCTTCGAGGCGATCATATCGGCCACGTGACGATCGAACAGCTTGAAATGCGGGCTGTCCAGATGTGCGTCAAAGGCTGCGCGGTCGGTATAAAGCTCGTAAAGAAATACCTCGTTCGGGCGTGTACTATCGGTGCAGATGTCGAAGCGATGGCATCCCGTTTCCTCGGCCAGCGAGCTGCGTGCATTCTGGGTCATGGCGGGCAGGAATGCCGCCACGGCGCCATCCTTGATCTGAAATGTGACAACGACTGCAAACATCACGCGCTCTTTCCCAGAAACCTCGAATATATCCGTTTGATCGCACCGATCTGGCTGAACACCAGTGCTGCGTTGAGTGCCAGCAGAATGGCGGCAACGGGCCGCGATGCAAAGACCGCAAGATCGCCGCCGGAGATTAGCAGGGACCGACGGAAGGTTTCATCGAAAAGCCCGCCAAGGATCACCCCGATCACCAGTGGCGCGATGGGGAATTTCAGCAGGTTCATGAAATGGGCCACGAAGCCGACGCCCAGCATCAGGTAAAGGTCATTGATCCCGCCTCCCACGCTGAACGATCCGATGGTTGTCAAAACCATGACGATCGGCAGGAATACGACCTGCGGAATGGTGAGGATCCTGATGAAGAGGCGGGCAGTGAAAAGCCCCATGATGAACATCGTCACGGACGCAAGCACCATGATGGCGACAACGCGCAGGATGATCGCCGGGTCGATCGTGGGGCCGGGGATGATGTTGTTGATCTTGAATGCCCCCATCAGGGCTGCGGCAGGGGGCGAGCCGGGGATCCCCAGCACCAGAAGAGGGATCAGCGCGCCGCCGATGCAGGCGTTGTTCGCGGTTTCCGAAGCCAGCAACCCCTCCACAGAACCCTTGCCATACTGATCGCCTTCCTTGCTGACGGTCTTGCCCACGCCGTAGCTGACCCAGCCAGCCACATCCTCGCCCACACCGGGCAGGGCACCCACGCCCGTGCCGATGATGCCCGAGCGGGTGATGGTCGGCAAGTAACGCCGGACGCTGGCAAGGTTGGGCAGGATGCGCCCTTTGAGCTGAACCAGCTGGCCCATCTCGAAATGACGCAGTCCTTCGATGATCTGTGGCACGGCAAAGGCGCCCATCAGCACCGGGACGACCTGAAACCCGCTGAGCATGTAGGACCAGCCGAAGGTATACCGCGGCTCTGACAACAGCGGGTCCAGCCCCACCATGGCCATGGCCAACCCGATCAGGCCCGCGATCCAGCCCTTGATCACAAGATCCTCGGACATCAGCGTTCCGGATAGCAGGATGCCGAAAAGCGCAAGCAGGGCCTTCTCCGGGCTGGCGATATTCTGTGAGAGCAGCAGCAAGAGCCATACAAAGACCAGAAGGGCCAAGGTGCCGATCAGCGTGCCGATGAAACTGGCCGTTGTCGTCAATCCCAAGGCCTCGCCCCCGCGTCCTGCCTTGGCTAGGGGATAGCCGTCCATCGCTGTTGCGGCACTTGCGGCTGTTCCCGGAATATTCAGCAGGATCGCAGGGTAGGAGCCCCCGTAGATCGCCCCCACATAGGCCCCCAGAAGCGCGATCAGGGAATAATCCAGCGGGATCTTGTTGCCGAAAAAGCCGGTCAGAATGGTCACCGCCAGTGTTGCCGTCAGGCCGGGCAGCGCCCCGAAGGTAATGCCCAGGAAGACCGAGATGATCAGGTAGGCATAGGTCAGGGGATCCAGCACAAGCGACACGAACGCCCCTGCGAACCCAGACAGCTGCGTCAGCACGAATTCCATGTCAGGATCTCCAAAGCGGGCGGATGGTCACGAAGTACTGGATTTCGATCTGCTTGAAGATCAGCCCACCCCGGTTCGGTACGTTCTGGCGAAAGCCGAAGGCCATGGCGCAGACCAGAAGGACAGGCGCGACAAGTGCTATGACCGGAACCATCTTAAGCACGCGGTCGCCCTTGGCTTGCCGGAGCATCAAACCGGTGAGAAGGACCCATATTGAGAGGGTCAGCCAGTCATCGTCATGCGCAGCCCAATCCGATTGTGGCAGATGGCTGATTAGCGCGTAAAGGCCGGCCAAGGCCACGGCGCAAGCGCTCTGCATCATGCGAACGCGGTAGCCTTTGTGGAAACCGAAGGTCAACGCAGTGATGAGCAGCCCGCTGGAGAGAATGAAATCCACCCGCGGAACAAGGCCCACGATGTAGAAGAACAGGATGATGCAGATCGTGGTGAAACGCAGCGCCTCATCCGCATTCCAGCCGATTCCGGCAGCCGACATGGCCCGCCTTGCGCCGCCGGCCCTGATGGCCGTGATCAAGAGGACAAAGGACAGGGCCAGCAGTCCGGTGAAGATCCCGAACGGCACGATGGCGGCCGAATTGTACCAGGCTGCCGAACTGACACCGGCGCGGTTTTCACCCCAGAGTGGGATGTCCAGCGTACGCCACAGGAAAAACAGCGACAGTCCCATCAGGGCCAGTGCGCCCCAGAAGTCGCGGGCGCGCAGGATCTCGGTCTTTTCGTCCATGGCCAGAACCCAAAGCAGGAATTGATTTGTCCGGGCATGCAGGAGATCTGCACGCCCGGATCGAGAGGCAGAGGGATCAGGGTTTTTCGATGCCAAGGCTGGCCGGATCGACCGTGGTCGCGCCCAGTTCCAGCAGCGTGTAGGCAAAGTTGCTTTCCAGCGTTGCAAAGATGGCTTGCGCGTCAGCACCGTAAGCGCCGCTGATGACATAGTTGTTCGCCTCGGCCCATGTGGCGACCACGTCGGATGCCATGGCCTTTTCGAAGGCAGCGCCCAGCGTGGCTTTGACATTGTCCGCAGCGCTGTTGTGGACGGCAAAGCCAATGGCCTGCATCAGCGGCAGGTACTTGTCCAGACCATCATAGATGTCGAAAGCCGAAGGCACGGTGATACCGGCGATCTCGGCGCTGTCCGGGGTCAGCATGGCCAGTGGCCTGAGTTTCCCGCCCTCGATCAGCGCGGCCTGTTCGGCCAGGGATGTCACGACAAGCTGGACCTCGCCGGCGATGGCGGCTTCCTGGCCGGGGGCTGATCCCTGGTAGGGCACGAACAGGAACTTGGCGCCCGAACCGTTCTCGATCGCAAGCAGGTTCAGGTGATGGATTGACCCGGCACCAGAGGCGGCGGCCGGAATGGAACCCGGCGCCGCCTTCGCCGCGTCAACAAGCGCCTCAAGCGTGGTATAGGGGCTATTCGCCGGCACCGAGATCAGATCGGGCGAGCCGCCGACGATGAACGGATACCAGAAGTCGAATTTCTTGTCCCAGCCGCCCTGAACCGCTGCGGTGACGTTCGATTCCGAAAGGCCGACCAGCGTATAGCCATCATCGGGCTGGTTCATGACATAGACCATGCCGTTCGATCCCGCCACACCGCCGGTCTGGTTGATCACGTTGATCGACACCGGAAGGTGTTTCTCCATTTCGGCCATGATCATGCGGTTGATGGTGTCTGTGCCGCCACCTGCGCCCCAGACGACCGCAGTCGTGATGTCACGGAAAGGGTAGTCTTGCGCGACGGCAGTCGTCCCCGTTCCGGCGGCCAGGGCCATGATGGCCGCAAGCTTTCCGAGTCCAAGTTTCATTGTAAAGGTCCTCCCTAAGGTACCGCATTCTTTATTGCATTTATTTGCGTATGCATTAAGTAATGACTTGTCAACTTTTCGATTGGATAAGTCGAGAAATTTGCCATCATCTCGTCGAGGAAAGAGGCTCAGCATGAACAAGACTTTCAGCATCGCGGTATTCAGGGGTGACGGTATCGGCCCTGAAATCATGGAGCCGACACTAAAAATCCTGGACCGCATGGCGCGGGCTTCGAACAGCTATGACCTGCAATTCATCGACGCGCCCGCCGGCGCCGCGCATTACGCCAGGACCGGAGAATCGTTGCCGGAATCCTCCATGGCCACCGCGCGCGCCGCGGATGCAATTTTGCTGTCGGCAATGGGATTGCCCGATGTGCGGTATGCTGATGGCACCGAGATTTCGCCGCAGATCGACCTGCGCAAGGCGCTTTCGCTCTTTGCCGGCGTCCGCCCGGTGCGGGTGAGGGCGGGCCAGAACTCGCCTCTGAAACTGCCGCCCAACCGCGAGATCGACTTTGTCCTGATCCGCGAAAGTACCGAAGGTCTCTTTCATACGCAGGGGCGCGGCGAGGTCACGAAGGACGAGGCGCGCGAGACCCTGCTGATCACGCGCGACATTTCCGAGAAACTGTTCCGCTTTGCCTTTGATCTAGCAAGGTCCAGGCAAGCAGCAGGTCGCGGCCAGGGGCGCGTCACCTGTGTGGACAAGGCCAATGTTTTCCGCGCCTTCGCCTTTTTCCGTGAAATCTTTGACGCCGAGGCATCACGGCATCCAGATCTCACGTCTGATCATGCCTATGTCGACGCGACCGCTCTGTGGATGATCCAGAAGCCGTGGGAATTCGACGTGCTTGTGACCGAGAACATGTTCGGTGACATCCTGTCTGATCTTGGCGCCGGGCTGATGGGAGGGCTGGGTCTTGCGCCCTCGGCTGACATCGGTCTGGATCACGCGGTTTTCCAGCCCTGCCACGGCTCGGCACCGGATATTGCCGGCAAGGGTCTGGCCAATCCGCTGGCCATGATACTGTCCGCTGGCATGATGCTGGATTGGCTGGGCATCAAGCATGACCATGCAGCGATGTGCCGCGATGGCGCGCGATTGCGCGAGGCGGTCGAACACGTGATCGCCCGGGGAGAGGTGCTGACACGCGACATCGGCGGCAATGCCAACACGGCGGCGGCCGCCAACGCCGTTCTTGACGCGCTTTTCGTCGAATGATCGATCCAGCCCGGCTCAAGGTTGCCTGTGTCGGCGCCGGATACTTCAGCCAGTTCCATTATGGAAGCTGGGAAAGGCTGGATCGTGTCACCCTTGTCGGGGCATGCGACCGCGATATCGACAAGGCAAGGGCGACCGGCCTGCCGGCCTATTGCGATATTGACCGGATGTTGGCCGAACAATCGCCGGATCTGCTTGACATCATCCTGCCGCCCGACGCGCATGCGGCCGTGATCCGGACGGCGCTGGCCGCGGGGATCAAGTGGATCATCTGCCAGAAGCCGTTTTGCCTGAACCTGGCAGAGGCGCAGCAGATTACCGCAGAGGTCGCAGCAAGGGGCGCCACGCTGCTCGTCCATGAAAACTTTCGGTTCCAGCCCTGGTATCGGGCCATCAAGGCGGCGCTTGATCGTGGCGATGTCGGACAATTGCATCAGGTTACATTCCGCTTTCGTCCGGGGGATGGTCAGGGGGCAGGGGCCTATCTCGACCGGCAGCCATATTTCCAGAAGATGCCACGGTTTCTGGTGCACGAGACAGCGGTGCATTGGGTGGATACCTTTAGGTATCTTCTTGGCGACCCGCTTGCGGTCTATGCCGACCTGCGCCGGATCAACCCGGTGATCGCAGGAGAGGACGCAGGCCATATCCTGTTCGAGCACCCGGGCGGTGTGCGCGCACTGTTCGACGGCAACCGTCATCTTGATCACGACGCGGACAACCTGCGGCGCACCATGGGCGAGGCGCTTTTTGAGGGAACGAAGGGAACAATCACGTTGCAGGGGTCTGGCGCAGTTCACCTGCGACGTTTCGGCGGCTCGGACATGACCGTGATTTTGCCGCCAGACATCTGGAACGGATTTGGCGGGGATTGCGTTCATGCGCTGCAATCCCATGTTGTTGCTGGTATTCTCGATGGCGCGGCGCTGGAGAACCGGGCGTCGGACTATCTGACTGTTGAACGCATCGAGGCGGCGATCTACGCTTCAGCCCAGACCGGATCCAGGCAAACCCTCGCAGAGTAGTAGCGCACGTGACAAAGAAACCGATTTCCAGCTCGCAACGCGCCATCCAGGAACTTCGCGCAAAGATCTTCTCGGGCGAACTTGCGGCGGGCTCGGACCATCTGGAATCCGAGCTGGCGGATTTGCTGGAGATGTCGCGCACCCCGGTCCGCGAGGCCGTGCTGACCCTTGAGGGGCAAGGCCTGCTGGAAATGCGCCCGCGCAAGGGTGTGCGCATCCTGCCGCTTTCGCCCGAGGACATGGCCGAGGTCTATGACGTGCTGACCGAACTGGAAAGTCACGCCGCCGAGTGTGCCGCCCTGGCCGACTATGACGACGACGATTTGTCGGAACTGTCGCGGGCCATCGACGACATGGATGCCGCCATCGCCGAGGGCAATCTGGATGCATGGGCCGATGCTGATGATCGCTTTCATGGTGAACTTGTCCGGCTGGGCGGAAACAAACGCATTCAGGCGATTGTCGGAATGATGAGCGATCAGGTCCGCCGCGCCCGGATGACAACACTTTTCATGCGGCCCTTGCCCACCAAATCGAATGAGGACCATCGCATGGTCTACCAGGCGATCCGCAATGGCGACGCGGCAACTGCCCGTGACACACATCGGCAACACCGGCAGCACGCCAAGGCCATTCTGGTCGCGCTTTTAAGCAAGCATCGCTTGCGCTACCTTTAGGCCCGCGGCCTTTTCCGGCACGATTCCGAGTGTTCCGGGCCGACTTGAGGCGCCTGGACGACTGCGCAGATGGCAAAAGCCCGATTTCATCGACGGCCCGGATGTGTCATGGGGCGTCCCGAGGTGACCAAATCAGGGATCATTCAGGCACGGCGTCAGTCGCCGTTGGAAGTTTGAAGACGACAGATGAAGATAAATCAGAACGCGA
>JAJLKH010000030.1:0-81961 GCA_033839205.1 Rhodobacterales bacterium
ATCACCATGACCGGCACCAGCAACACCATCGCATCCGTCATGCAGGCCGCCACCGGCGGTATCGCGGGCAACACCATGAATGTCACCATCTCTGGCAACAACAACGGCCGTGGTGCGCTCAGCGGGTCTGCCGCAGCCTCCGGCGCGACGACCAGCACGCTCAAGCAGGGCTTCGCCGATGTGAACAATGGCAATGCCGACAAGGGCGACAACGCGCTGACCCTCATCATCTCGGGTGCCGGCAACCAGTTCGGCGTCACGCAGCAAGGCTTCACCAACACCGTCGGCACGCTGGACATCAGCGGCGCCAACAACCAGCTGGGCGCCTTTCAGGACGGTAGCCTGAACGTGATGACCGTGGCCGCCATCACCGGTGACGACAACAACATCGGTATCAAGCAAGTGGGCGTATCGAACACCGCAGGCGTCACCGTCACCGGAAACGCGAACGCTTTCCTCGTGTCGCAGAACGGTGTGTCCAACGAGGCGTCGGTGACCGTCAATGGCAACAACAACGGCGAGGGGAATGCCTTCTCCGGTTTCGCGGCCTCGCTGGGCCTCAGCTCGGGTCTGTTCGACCAGATGGGCACGGATAACGCGCTGACCTTTACCGCGACTGGCAACATGAACGCCTTCGCCACCAAGCAGGACGGGTCCGACAACGCGATCAACGGCAGCCAGAACGGCAATATGAACCAGGTAGCCGTGCTGCAGGTCGGCAGTGCCAACCTGGCCTCGTTCAGCCAGACGGGCAACGGCAACAACGCCGCCATCTCGCAGTAATCGAACGCTCCTGCCCGGTATCGCGCCGGGCAGGAACGCGGAAAACGAAAGACCCGGACGCGCCATCGCGCTCCGGGTCTTTTTCTTGGCCTTATCCCCAGCGGGTCAGGGCGTCTTTGTCGTGTTGCGATAGGTCACGATGGGCCATTCGTTCTGCCGCAGCGCCGTCTTGGCCAGCCAGCCTGTCTCGGTCCCGAAGATCGCCCGGCACCACACCCCGTCCGAGGCGCTGGTGCAGTAATCAAGCGTGACAACAAGCCCCTGGTCCAGAATACCGATGACGGGCGCATCGCGGCGTGGCTGGTTGCGGACATTCAGGTTCACAAGGATCTCGATACGGCCCTTTGCAGGATCCTCTGCCGAAGGCATCGGCGGGCTCAGCGCCTCCTGTGGGGCGCATTCCTGCGTGAAGCCCAGGAAATAGCATTTGTGCCGCGCCAAGGCATTCGAGATCGCAACGCTTGAGCCGTCGCCCTGGGCCCGCTCGACGATCAGCCCCTGACCGCTGTCCGACAGCGTGCCGGTGATCCTTTGCTGGTTGCCCCCCATCACGGCCAGTTCCGACTCGGCGGCATCCAGAAGACGGATCTGTCCGTTCTCGATCCGCCAGCGGCCAAGCCCCACAAGAGGGGTGGCACAGCCGGTCGCCTGGGCTTCCATCCGGCTGTCCAGCACGATCCGGCACTCTGCCGATCCGCTGCGGAAGGCCGGGGCAAAGACAAACCATTCACCGGAAAATGCCTTCACCAACTCGTCCTGCGTTTGCGCCACCGCGCCCGTTGCCATCATCGCAGCGGTCGAAGCCGCAGCCAGAAGCGCGGTTGCCTTGTTCATGAACGCAACAGTCATTCGGTCCGGGTCCTTGGTCTTGTCATCGGGTCTCGATCTTGCCGGCGCGAATGGTTCTTTCGACGCGCGCAAACACAACCCCGTCCTGGCGCAGCACAAGCGTGGCCGCGATCTGACCTTCGGGACCAAGGGACAGGGTGTTCTGTGCGATGGTCCGTGTCTCGCCCGGGGTCAGGGTCAGTTCCTGTCCCTGCTGGCTGTTGACCCGTCCCGCCTGGTCGCTTTTCTCGATCGTCAATTCAGCCTGCACCGGCACCTGTTGGATGCCAGTCACCAGGCCTGCGATGCGAAAGCCCTCGGGCGTCTGGTCTATTTCGATGCGGGCGCTGGCAGGGACATCGCGCAGCCTGTCGGCGTCACTTGCCTGCGGCAGTGCCGCAAGTCCCGCCGTAAAGGTGGCGATGGCAAGACCGAAGGTACGCAGAACAGACATCCGCGCGCTCAGAACTGGGTCTGGGTAATCGTGACGGACCCGCCGTTCGAGATCACGACCGGTCCTGTGCCGACCGGCGCCAGGTTGTTTCCGATCGCCGTATACGAGGCATTCGCCCCGGCGCCGCTGACGGTCAGGCCGAACTGGTTGTTGTCGCCGATCTGGGTCAGGCTGCCCGAAGCACCTTCGCCCGTCACGTTCAGATCCGCGCGGTTGCCATTGCCGATCTGGCGAATGTCACCGCTGGACGCGAGGGGGGCCAGGGTCAGCGTGGCGGTATTGTCGTTGCCATCCTGCTTCATGTAGGCCAGACCCAGCGCCGCGGCCATGCTGATCGAGGCGTTGTTGCCGTCGCCGGACTGCAGGAAAGCCACTTGCCCGCCATTCCCCGTCATCAGGATCTGACCGTAATTGTTGGTGCCATCCTGAAGTGCCGGTGTGCTGCCGGCCGCCGCATCAAAGGCACCGGCAACGGTCGCGTTCGACGCCTGCGTCTGGTCGACTTGCAGTTCGTTGTTCCCGGCGATGCCAAGCGGGCTGTTCTGCAGGATGTAGATCTGGTTGCCATCTCCGGCAAAAGACACCGATCCCAGAATGGACAGCAGCGCGGCGCATTGGGCGGGGCGAATGAATGCTTTGATAACAGTCATAAAAAAATCCTCTGACACTACCAAAGGATACCATGCAGCATGCTGTATTGAAACCTAATTAATTACCTCAGATTGTGCTGATGGCGGGATTTCCTTCGATGACGGCCTGAAAGGCTGCATGCGGTGGCACCTTGGGTCGATGGCGCCTCACACAGGCTGCGCAAGCTGTGAACAAAGCCCAAAAATGGTGGGTATTGTTTCGATTATACGAACAATACCCACCTGAGGTTTGCTGTTAGCCCACGACTTCATCCGGCAGGGGGCCGGCGGGCGGGGGCGGCGCGACCTGGCTGCTGACGCTGGGTGCCGCGCCGCCTGAGGCGGGCGACAGAAGCCGTTCGCTGACGCGCGGAAGGGCGCGGGGGCGGGTCTGGACCGTGGCCGCTGGATTAGCGGTCATCGGGCGGCCCCGCATCTGCGCCGATGCGGGGATCTCGTTGTCGTAAAGCTGCGCACGATAGCCGGCCAGGTATTGCTGGCCCTCGGCATCACTTGCGAAAGACCAGATCCCGGCCTCTGCCCCTTCGGCGATCAGTGCCATCACAGCCTTTTCAATGGCTTGCTGCACCGCGATCTGGCGCGGCTCGTTGCTGGCGCGCCCGACTTCGGCCTCAAGCAGTTCGTCCAGCGCGACATAGCTGAAGATGCTGCCGCGATCCGAGTAGGAGGCCAGCGGCTTGCGCACGACCACATTGGCCAGAACCTCGCCGGTGGCGGTCGATACGGCGCGCAGGCTGACGGTGACGACATCAAGCTTCCACTGCCGATCGCCGCCGATGCCCAGGTATCGCGCACCGGCCCCGCCGGTCATGGTGTTGGTGTCATAGCCGATGATGCCGCCTTGCAGGATGATGCCGGCATGGGCCAGCGGCGCCAGGGCCGAAGGATCGATCGTGGTTTCTCCGCGATACTGGCGGCGCATCTCGGTCACGATGGTGCGCTCGCGCACCAGCGATTCCAGGTTCGAGCGGTCCAGAACCGTGAACCAGCGCCGGTTTCCGGCATCCTGCAGCGCGCCGATCAGGATCGGGGCGCCGCCTTGCGTCACGGCACGCGACACCGATTGGATATTCTCGCGTTCGCGGTACTGGCCGGTCAGGTCGGGGAAGTCATAGACCGATACCATGATGCGCTGCTTGGGTGGGGGCACCTCGCGCAGGGCGCGGTTCTGGGCGGTCAGGTTGCCGACCGACGCCATGTATTCGCTCTCGTAGGTTTCGGGCAGGGTGCTGGTGCAGCCGGCGACCAAGGCTGCGCTGGCCAGCGTCACGGCGATCGCCTGCGCCTTGCGGCGCCAGGGGGTCTTGGTATCTGTCATATGCTTGCCTCAATGCATTGCGCCCGTTTTCGGACGTCATATTTTTGAAAGAAGGATCAGCCTGCGGTTACAAGTTGCGGCACCACGATTTCGGTTACGGTCCCATCCAGAGAGTCGATGATGACCAGGCGAATGGAGTCCAGCGTGCGCTGGAATTCGACGGTGGTCGTGCCGAAGGTCACGATGCCGCCGTCCTGCGGGTTCTCGCCAAAGATCGCGTCCGTGACCTGGCTGGCCAGCGCTGACAGCAGACGACCCTCAAGCTGACGCACGAACAGGTCGGCATTGGATGTGCCGGGTGTATCGATCCCCGTTCCGCTGAGCCCGTCATTCGTTTCTGCATCGCGCGCGGTCGCCGTGCGCTGCGCGTTGGCAATGGACAAAAGATGCGACGAATTCAGAGGGCTTCCCCCGAAAGAGGGGTTGATCGGGGTATAGACCAGATCCTGCGCCGCAGCCACCTGACCCAGTGCCGACAGGCCCGATGCCAGCAGCAACCCTGCCGCGATCCCGCGCATCGGTCTGCGCTTTGCCTGTGTGTCCCGTATCGTGATCATGGTGATCCTTCCTTCATGCTCGCGTGTCACCGGGCGGCGCACATCTTTTTCCCGAACTTGGTTCCGGCGCCGGCGCATTCCTTGCGATCGTCCGCCGCCGGGTCGTCCAACGCTCGTGCTTAACGCCCAGTAAAATCAACTTTGAGGAGATTTTATGTCAATTCCGCCTCATAACACTATGCTAAAGATAGATTTTTGGCGGATTGTGTTTTCTGGGGCACGGGGAAAAAGCCACTGTCGCACCGTCAGAAATCGCGTTTTCGGACTACCATTTGGTATAGTCGCGCCGTCAGCCACGTCATCTGGTGTCCAGGCCGCCATGATCGGACATGGATCGCCCGCAGGAAAAAACGTCGAAAGGGGCTTTGGCGTCGAAAGTTCCAAGTGATCGCATTCTTCGCTTGATGGACCGGCTTGCACATGTCCGATCGCTCCTGCGGCGGGGGCGCATCCATGCTTGACGCCTTGTCAAGCCTCGCAACATAAATGGGCGGCATCCGTTGCGGGGCCTCGCCGCCTCAGGCGGGGCACATCGAAAATATCGACATCTCAACGAAAGCCCAGCCCGCATGACCATTTCCGCCGACGCACTGACATCCCTTGCCACAGCGATCCTGACCCATGCCGGGGCCGATGCCGATGCGGCGCGCCGGGTGGCGACACGGCTGGTGGGCGCCAATCTGACAGGGCATGACAGTCACGGTGTGGGCATGATCCCGGCCTATGTCGAAGGGATCATGGCCGGACAGCTTGATCCGGCGGCACAGGCGCAGCCAATACGCGAGAACGGCCCCTTCCTGCTGGTGGACGGGCAGAGGGGCTTTGGCCATATCATCGCCGAGCAGGCGATGGACATGGCGATCCGGCGCGCCCGGGACAACCAGATCGCCGTTCTGTCGTTGCGCAACAGCTTCCACCTGGGGCGGCTTGCCGATTGGGGCGCGATGGCGGCCGAGGCCGGTTTCATCTGCATCATCTATGCCAATGTGCAGACAGCCCAACCGCTTGTGGCGCCCTTCGGCGGCAGCGACGGGCGCTTCGTGACCAATCCTTACTGCACGGCGATTCCGGCCACGGACAAGAACCCGATGTTCCTGCTCGACATGGCGACCAGCACGATCGCCAAGGGCAAGGTGCGCGTGGCACATCTGAGCGGCAAGACCGTGCCTGACGGCGCCTTGATCGATGCCGCGGGTCGGCCGACCAACGATCCAGCGGTGATGTTCGACAGCCCGCTGGGGGCGCTTACGACGTTCGGGGCGCACAAGGGCTTTGGCCTTGCCCTGCTGGGCGATATCCTGGGCGGCTCGTTCAGCGGCGGCGGCGCCTATGCGCCCGAACGGCAGGTGCCCTCGCGCATCATCAACAACATGATGGCGATCCTCATCGACCCCGATGCCCTTGGCACGGGCGATGATTTCAACCGCGACATGGATGCTTATATCGCCTGGGTGAAGGGCTCACCGCCCGCGCCGGGCGTGGCGGCCGTGCAGTTCCCCGGCGATCCCGAACGTGCCTGCGCGCAGGATCGCCGGGCAAACGGCATTCCGATTGATCCGGGCACATGGGGGCAACTGCTGGACACGGCCCGCGCGGCGGGTGTGCCGCAGGATCAGATCGAACGGCTGTCTGCGACCTGATCCGCAAGGCGGCTCAGCAATAGCCCTCGACACCCAACTTCTGATCGGCGGAATACCTGTCGCCATGCGCCCAACCGATGGGCAGTATCCGCTCGATGGCGGCCATCGTCTCGTCTGTCATGGCCAAGGCGCTGCCTGCAGCGCAGTCTTGCAGATGTGCGGCCTTGCGCGTGCCCGGAATCGGGATCAGATGCGGGCCGCGCGCCAGGCACCAGGCAATGGCCAGCGCGGCGGGTGACGCGCCAAGGTCGCGGGCCAGCGCGCGGAAACCTTCGATCTGCGCAAGGTTATGGCCGAAGTTCGGTTCAAGGAAACGCGGGTTCGGGATCCTGAAATCGCCCTTGGCAAAGCTGGCCGGGTCAGGCGCCCGATCGGTGAACATGCCCCGCCCGACCGGTGAAAAGGGCACGAAGGCCACGCCCAGTTCCCGGCAGGCCTGGATCATCCCCAGCTCGGGCTGACGCGTCCACAAGGAATATTCGCTCTGTACCGCGTCAACCGGACCCACTGCCGCCGCCCGCCGCAGCGAGGCGGGCGCGATCTCCGAAAAGCCGATGCCGCCGATCTTGCCTTCGGCCTTGAAGGTCAGAAGCGTCTGCATCACCTCTTCGATAGGCACCTCGGGATCGCGCCGATGAATGTAGTAAAGATCGACATGCTCGATCCCCAGCCGCGTCAGCGATGCCTCAAGTTCGGCGCGCAGGTAATCGGGCTTGTTGTCGAAGCTGCGCTTGCCCGTGGCCGGATCGCGCCGAATGCCGCCCTTCGTGGCGATGGTGAACAGATCCTGCCGCCCTTTCAGGTAGCTGCCGATGATCGTTTCGGACTGGCCCATGCCATAGACATTCGCCGTGTCCAGGAAATCCACACCCAGGTCCAGCGCGGCGGCCAGCGTGTCATGGGCCTCGGCCTCGGTGGTGGGGCCATAGGCGCCGCCAAAGCTCCAGCATCCCAGTCCAATCTCGGACACCATCCTGCCATCCTGGCGCAACTGGCGTTGTTTCACGTTTGCCTCTCCCTTTTGCATCTCTTGTCCTGATGCCTGGCAGTCTAGCTGTCATCACGGCGGATAACAGAACTTATGGTCGCCTTTTCGGGTCATCCTGATGTAAAATCAAAAGATAGCGCTGCGGCTCGGTCCCGGCGAAACGGATTTGACGGACAGATTGCACAGAGGGGATCACCTATGATGGGCGATGACGAACACAAGGTTGCGGGGCGTCTGAACGGCGAACAGATCGAACCTGACAAGCCGGACAACATGCTGCTGCGCCTGCTCTACATGATCCTGATCGCGATCATGATCTCGCTGGCGCAAACCGTGCTGGGGGTGGCCACGCTGGTGCAATTCGTGGTCATGCTGGTCAACAACAACGAGCCGAACAAGCGGCTGGCCGATTTCGGCACCGACCTTGGCATCTGGGTCGCCAAGGCCGCGCGCTTTCAGACGGCGGCCAGCAACGTCAAGCCCTGGCCCTGGACCGAACTGGACTGATCCGCAGGCTTGCGGATCATGCCCCCAGCAGGTCGGATACGGCCTGCCGCAACACGGCCTCGTCTTCGGGGTTCATCGCGGGGTTGCCCGCGCGGTGGCCCCAGATCGACTCGATCGGGCGGAATTCGGCATTGGGCATCATCGCCGTCTCGATCGCGCTGTCCTCGGGTGTGAAATAAAGATCGGTGCGCGACGGCATGATGATCGACCGGGCCGTGATCGCCCCAAGCGCCTGTTGCAGATCACCCTTGTGGACAGGGTTGTCCGAAATGTCCGACTGCATCCAGGTCTCAAGGCTGGCCAGCAGATCATGGGCATCGCGGCGCAGGAAATTCGCCTCCCAGGACCGGACCAGAAAATCCTCGAGCGAGGAATATCCCACGGTTTCATATAGCCTCTCGCGATAGAAGGCCTGCGACATGGCCCATCCGGCATAAACCCGCCCCATCGCCCGCAGTCCGCGCACGGGATGGGCGGTGAAATGATCGCCCGTCCAATGCGGATCGCCCGTCAACGTGGCGCGCACCCCTTGCAGGAAGACCTTGTTGTGAATGGATGTACGCGCCGATCCGCAAAGGGCGCAGATGCGCGCCACTTGATCGGGAAAGATCGCGCCCCAGTGCAGCGCCTGCTGCGCACCCATCGACCAGCCATAGATCATCGCCAGGTGTTCGATTCCGAAAACCTCGCTCAGCAGGCGGCGCTGGGCATGGATGTTGTCCCAATGGGTGATCTGCGGAAAGCGGTCCGGCCCGAACGGGGCGCCGATATTCGACGGCGATGTCGACAGCCCGTTGCCGAACATGTTGGGAATGATGATGAACCAGTCCCGCGGGTCCAGCACCCGGCCCGGCCCGATCAGCCATTCGGTGTCATGGTGCTGCGCGCCGTAGGAGGTGGGGTAGAGGATCGCGTTCGACCGATCCGCGGCCAACTTCCCATAGGTCTTGTAGGCCAGCCGGGCGCGTGGCAGGGTCACCCCCCGTTGCAGTCCAAGGTTCTCGATCTCGAAAATCTGGTAATTCGTCGTCACCTGTGGACCTCGCTGGATGAATTGCGTTTGTTGCCGTGCGGGCGGATCGCGATCCGTGACCACAGAAGATGACAAGGAGGGACAAGGTGCAAGAGATCAAGGATCTGGATGGACGCCGCGCGCTGGTCACCGGGTCAGCCACCGGGCTGGGCCGTGCGATTGCCGTGAAACTGGCGCAGCGCGGCGCGAATGTGATCGTGAACTACACCCGTTCAGCCGCCGAGGCCGAAGAGGCCGCGGACCTCTGCCGCGCGGCGGGCGCCAAGGTGCAAGTCGTGCAGGCCTCTGTCGCCGACCCCGAAGGCTGCCGCGCACTGGCCGAGGCCGCGGCGCGCTGGGGGCATCTGGATATCCTGGTCAACAACGCGGGCATCACCCGGCACGCGCGCGACCATTCCGACCTTGACGCGCTGTCAAAGGACGATTTCCTGGATGTCTATGCGGTCAACGTGGTGGGGGCCTATCTGGCGCTGCAGGCCACGAAACCGCTGCTGGTTGCGGCCTACCAGGCCAGTGGGCGGGCCAGCACCGTTCTGAACACATCGTCCATCGCGGGGGTCAAGGGGATCGGATCCTCCGTAGCCTATGCCGCATCAAAGGGCGCGCTGAACACGATGACCCTGTCGCTGGCCCGCGCTTTGGCGCCTGCAATCCGGGTCAATGCCATCTGTCCGGGGTTCATCGGCACCCGCTGGTTCAAGGATGCGCTGGACGAGGCAGGTTACGCCGCAAAACAGCGCAGCGTCGAGGCGCTGGCCCCGCTGGCCGTGGCCTCAGAGCCCGAAGATATCGCTGACACCGCGCTCTTTTTCCTGTCGGACGCCTCGCGCCATGTCACAGGTGAGCTGCTTCTGGTGGATGCGGGCATGCACCTGGGCAAGCCCCGCGCGTGAGCGGGGACAAAACAGGCAGGCCGTGGCGCATCGCTGCCCCGGCCTGCCGAAGGATCATCAGGATGTCAGTTCATAGGCGCGTTCGCCATGCACCGACAGGTCCAGCCCGTTGGTCTCGGTCTCGCGGTTCACGCGCAGCGGCGTGACCAGCGCCACGATACGGATCAGCACATAGGTCATCACCACCGTGTAGACGCCCACGATCACCAGCCCGCCGACCTGCGGCAACCACGCACCATGACCGAAGACGGCGATCATCAGCGTGCCGAAGATCCCGCCCAGCCCGTGCACGGCAAAGACATCCAGCGTGTCGTCGATACGGGTATGGTTCTTGATGAACAGAACCGCCTCCTGGCAGATGATGCCTGCGATGGTCCCGATCACCAGCGCCTCAAGCGGGCCGACATCCCCCGCCGCCGGCGTGATCGAGGCCAGGCCCGCAATCGTGCCCGTGACCATGCTGACCAGCGAGGAACGGCCAAACTTGATGCGTTCCCACAGCGCCCAGCTCAGCGAGGCTGCCGCGGCCGAGATATGCGTGACCAGGATCGCCATGGCCGCCGATCCATTCGCCGCCAGCGCCGATCCGCCGTTGAAGCCGAACCAACCGACCCACAGCATTGCGGCGCCAATCGCCACATAGCCCGGATTGTGCGGCGGCGTGGTCTTGTTCAGGCGCGGCCCCAGCAGCAGCGCCAGCACAAGCGCGGCCAGGCCCGCGGTTTCATGCACCACGATGCCGCCCGCAAAATCCTTCACGCCATTCTCGCCAAAGATCCCGCCGGCCGACAGGAACCCGCCGCCCCAGATCCAATGGGTGACCGGCGCATAGACCAGCAGCATCCATAGCGCCGAGAACAGCAGCACGAAGCCAAAGCCGATCCGCTCCACATAGGCGCCTACGATCAGGGCGGGTGTGATGATGGCAAAGGTCATCTGGAACGTGACAAAGGCCACCTCGGGGATCGTGCCGAAAGCGTCCTCGCCGGTCAGGCCGATCAGCATCGCGCGCCCCAGCCCGCCCCAATAGGGGTTGTCGGTGCCAAAGGCGATGGAATAGCCCGCGATCAGCCACAGGATGCTCATCAGGGCGGCAATCGCAAAGCAGTGCATGAACACGCTCAGCACGTTGCGCGCGCGGACAAGGCCGCCATAAAAAAGGGCAAGCCCCGGTAGTGTCATGAACAAAACCAGTGCAGTTGCGACCATGACCCATGCGGTATCGGCACCGTTCATCGTTTCCTCCCTTGCCGTGACCTGTATTGCGCGGGTCAGAGCGGGTCAAAGATGCTTTGAATAGAGGCAAATGGCGAAATAACTGCCTTAATGGTGGTCAGTTTTTGAAGTGACTAATAATTAGTCGCTTATTTCTGGATATGCCTGCCAATTTGGCGCATTTGTGATGGTGGTGATTTCGCGCCCATCCGGGCGCGACTCGCGCCGGGTTTGCCGGGCCTATGCCTTGCCGCGCCACCATTCTGCGGGCTTGATCCGTTTGCCGCGCCCGCGATCCAGCCACAGCGCCAGCTTGCGCAGGGGCGACAGCGCAAGCCGCTGCCACAGCCTGTGGCGCAGTTTGCCGAAATCGCGGTTGAACGGGCAGACCCGCAGGCAGATCGCACAATCCGAGGCCTGGCTTGCCCAGAACCCGAAACAGCGCTCCGCGTCCGATGTCCATTTGCGGACCCCCCGAATGGCCGAAAGGCCGCGCGGCTCATCCGTTGGCGGGCCGTAGGGCAGGGCCTTGACCGGGCAGGCGTCGGCGCATTTGGTGCAGATCGCGCAGAATTCGGCCACGCCCAGCTTGCGTGGGCGGTCATGCTGCAGCGGCAGGTTGGTGTAGATCTTGGAAAACCGCAGCCGCGGGCCATAGGCCGGGGTGATCACCATCTGGTTGCGGGCATATTCGCCCAATCCCGCTTGCAGCGCATAGGGGATCGCAAGGCCCGTATCGTTCATCGAGGCGACAGCCTCGTAGCCAAGGTTGCGGATATAGGCGGCCAGTTGCGTGACGATCGCGGCCTCTTCGCTATAGGCGCGCCCGGTGGCCGCGCCCGCCAGCGCGGATGGATAGGTGGCCACAAGACCCGCATCCATCTGGTGGCCCAGAACGATCACGGTGCAGACGCCCTCGGGCAGATCGTTCGGGGCCTCGCTCATGTCGCGGGTATCGACGCGGGTCGCATATTGCCAGCGCGCGTCAAGCCGCGTGATCCCGCAAAGATCCGCGCCGAAAAACCGCGCGACACGCTTGATCTCGTCGCTCATCCGGCCAGGGTCGTCGACGGCCAAGGCCTCGGATGCCACGGGGGTGTCGGGGCGGATCGCCGCCTGGAACCCTTCGCGGATCCCGTCTGCGGCGCCGCGCGCCGACAGCACGTCCGACACCAGCCATGCCGCATTGCGCAGGGCGAAATCGCGGTGCTGGAACCCGTCGCCACGGCGCGGGGCCGCCTCGATCCGGTAGGAGGCAAAGAACCTGTCGGTCTTGTCGCTGCGGATGCTGCTGTCCCAGAAGGCGCGTGTGAAGATGTCGTTGCGCTGGCGGAACGGTTCGAAATCCCCGGTCACCTCGATCCCCGCAAGGGCATCGTCGGGATGCGTGTTCGTCATGGGGGCGGGCCGTGTCATGCGTGAAACGCTAGGCTGCGCGATTGGCTCTGTCCAGCCCCGCCGCCTACAGGCCGATGGTCCAGATGAACAGCAGGCCAAGCCCCAGCAGGAACAGGGTTTCCACCAGGATGATCGCACCATAGGACGGCCGGACCCGCGCGATCTCGGCCAGGCTGGTGCGCACGCCCAGGGCCGATATCGCCACCACAAGGCACCAGCGCGAGGCATCGGCCGCAACCGACATGACCGACTGCGGCACCAGCCCCGCGTTGCCCATCACCGCCAGCGCCACGAACATCACCAGGAACCAGGGCAGTTGCAGACGCGCACTTTGCGCATGACGAAAGCTCAGCATCACGACCAGCATGACCACCGGCAGCAGCGCCACCCGCAGCATCTTGACGAAGGTGGCGATCACGCCCGCCTCGTCGCTGATCGAATAGCCTGCGCCCACGACCTGCGCGACATCGTGGATCGTGGCCCCGATCAGAAAGCCGCTTTCCGCGTGCGACAGGCCCAGCGCCGTGAACAGGATCGGATAGGCGATCATCGCCACTGTCGACAGGATGGTCACGGCGATGACCACGAACAGCGTATCGGTCTCGCGCTCGGGCCGGTGCGGCAGGACCGAGGCGATGGCCAGCGCCGCAGAGGCGCCGCAGATGGCGACCGATCCGCCCGCCAGCATGCCAAAGGCCATGCGCCGCCCCAGCAGCCGCGCCATGACCGCGCCGCATCCCAGCGTCGCGATCACGAAACCGACCACGGCCAGGGCAGGCCCCGCGCCCACGGTTTCGATATCGCCCACCGTCAGGCGCAGGCCCAGAAGGCCCACGCCCAGCCGCAGCAGCGTCTTGGCCGCGAAATCAAGGCCCGGCGCGCAGGTGGGATCGGTGGACAGGAAATGAAAGGCCATGCCGATCAGCAACGCGAACAGCATCACCGGCGCGCCATAATGCTCGGACAGAAAGGCCGAGGCGGCCGCGATCAACGCGGCCACCATCACCCCGCGCGCATGGCTGCGCCAAAGCGTTCCCGCCCGTCCCATGGTGGCTGTCATTCCCGTCATGGCTTTGGATCAGGAAGCGACCCAGCGATCGGCAAAGTCGAAGGCCTTGTCATAGCCGAACAGCGCCACCGCGCCGCCGGTATGCAGGAAGACCACGCGCTCGCCCTTCTTGAAGTGACCCTTGCGGATCAGATCGATGAAACCTGCGGCCCCCTTGGCGGAATAGACCGGGTCCAGCAGGATGCCTTCCAGTTCCGCGAACATGCGGATCGCGGCCAACCCGCCCTCGGTGGGAATGCCATAGCCCTGTCCCACGTAATCGGTGTTGGCGACCACATCCTCACGCGCGACCACGCCGGGGCAGCCCAGTTTCTCGGCTGTCTTGACCGCCAGGTTATAGACGTTTTCCTCCTGCTTGGCCTTGGGCGCGCGCACGCCGATACCCAGCAGCGGAATGCCCGCATTCATCGCCTTCAGCCCGGTGATCAACCCGGCCTGCGTGCCGGCGCTACCGGTCGCATGCACGATGTGATCCACCTTCAGACCGCGGTCGTTGAACTGCGACAGCATCTCGAAGGCGCAATTGACATAGCCCAGCGCGCCGGTGGGGTTCGATCCGCCGCCGGGGATGGTATAGACCTTGCGGCCTTCGGCGCGGAAACGGTCGGCCACGGCTTCCATCTCGGCATTCATGTCGCCGCCGCCGGGGCGCTTTTCGGTCGTGGCGCCATGCAGGTGATCCAGCAGCACGTTGCCGTTGTTGTTGTAGTTGCTGTCGTTCGACCCGGTGCGATCCTCCAGCAGGATATGGCAGGCCATCCCCATTTTGGCGGCAAAGGCCGCGGTCTGGCGGGCATGGTTCGACTGTGTCGCGCCCTGCGTCATTACCATGTCCGCGCCCTGCAACTCGGCCTCGGCCATCAGGAATTCCAGCTTGCGGGTCTTGTTGCCGCCCGTGGACAGGCCCGTGCAGTCATCCCGCTTGATCCAGATCTCGGGGCCACCCAGTTCGGCGCTCAGCCGGTCAAGGCGCTCCAGCGGTGTGGGCAGATGGGCAAGAAAGCGGCGGGGATAACGGGCGAGATGCATGGGGGCAAGCCTTTCATGTTGCGTCATATGACTTATAGGCAGGCGCATTTCTGAAATCGAATGCGAATATCGCAATATAAATTGCAGTAATTGCATGTTGTGGGGGCGCCTCGTATCCTTGCGCCATGCATCACGACTGGCTCGAAGATATCCTGGCCGTGCTCGATGCCGGGTCATTCGCCCGCGCGGCCGAGCAGCGCAACATCACGCAATCGGCCTTCACCCGCCGCATCCGCGCGATCGAGGACGGATTGGGCACGCCCTTGTTCGACCGCCGCCGCAAGCCCGTGGTGCTTCTGCCTGCCCTGCGCAGCCAGGAAGGCGCGCTGCGCCGCCTTGCACAGGACACGCGCGATCTGCGGCGGGCCTTGCGGGCTGCGGCCCGTGGCGACGGGCGGATCGTGACGCTGGCCTGCCAGCACGCGATCACGGCCACGATCTCGCCCGGTCTGGTGCAGCGGCTGACCGAACTGGGCTGGTCCTCGGTCCGTGTGCGGTCGGGCAACCGCGACGAATGCCTGCTGCAACTGATCTCGGGCGCGGCCGACCTGGTGGTGACCTATGACTATCCCGATCCGGCCGACACGCTGGAGCCGCCGGGCCTGATCGCGCGGCGCATCGGCCGCGAGACGCTGACCCCGGTCTGCCTGCCCGATGTCGCGGGCGCGCTGGGCGATGATCTGCCCGTGATCAGCTACCCGCCCGAGGTGTTTCTGGGCGAACTGGTCGAACGGCATCTGTGGACCGACCTGCCGCCGGGGCGCAGCATCACCCGCCGCGCCGAAACCGCGCTGACGCTGGCCGCCTATCACTATGCGCTGAACGGGATAGGGATCGCCTGGCTGCCCCTGTCACTGGTCAAGGCCGATCTGGATACGGGCCGACTGGTCCGACCGTCAGAAGCCGGACCCGATCACGCCCTGGATGTCCGGCTGATCCGCCTGGCAGACGGGGGCGACGCCGGTACGCTCCAGGCCTGGGAGGCCCTGATCACGGCATCGCTGCCGCGCGGGGCAGGGGGCTAGAACGCATCCCAGATCATGCGGCCCATATCGTCCAGCCGCTCGATCGAACAGAACAGCGATATCGTCAGGTTCGCGGTCCAGCGGTCGCCCCCCATGCGCACCAGCGTGCCATCGGCCAGCTCGTCGCGGATCGAGAATTCCGGCAGCCAGGCCACACCGGCCCCCGCCAGCGTCCGCCGCTTGAGCGCTTCGGCCAGCGCATCCATGTAGCGGATCGACAGAGCGGTGCCGCGATTGCCGATGGTGCGGTCGACCACCGTGCCCAGGAACGTGTTGGGATCATAGCTGAGGTAGGGCACCGCGATATCCCCATCCCCCAGCAGCCGCCAGCCATGCCGTGCCGCGGCATCATGCAGCGCCACGGGGATCAGCCGCTCGGTGCAGATGTCCTTACGCACGAACCGCGTCTCGTCCAGGATCGGGGCCACGTCCTGATGCCGATAATAAAGCAGGAATTCGCAGGCCCCTTCCGTCAGCAACTGGCAGCAAGCCGTCAGCGTATCCGACAGCACGCGGGTGCGCAGTTCGGGATAGCGGGTTTCGAACTCCGCCAGCCGGGGTTGCAGGTAGTTCACCGATATGGCGTGCAGCGCGGCAAACCGCTGGAACGATGCATTGCCGCGCTCGGCCTCGCGGATCGCCTGGCGCGTATCGGTCAGTTGCGCCAGGGTCTGCTGCGCGATGGGCAAGAACTGGCGCCCCGCCTCGGACAGTTGCACCGGATATGTCGCCCGGTCGATCAGCGGCACACCGATCCAGTTCTCCAGCGACTTGATGCGCCTGCTGAAGGCGGATTGCGTGATGTTGCGCTCTTCCGCGGCGCGGGTGAAATTCAGCGTCCGCCCCAGGCAGACGAAATCGGCAAGCCAGTTGATGTCCATCACGCCCCCCTGCGCCATCATGCTAGGCAGGGTCGATACGTCATGCAAGATCGGAATAGTTTGATGTTTCATTTGAATTGGCCTGATCCAAGCCGGCGGGCTTAGCATTCGGATGTGCCCTGCCATGGCCTAGCGCCGAATCAGCCGGGACCCCGACACAAATGTCCAAGAAGGCCGGACAAGCGGCCTCGCGATCCCAACGACAAGGAGTATGACATGACTTTTTCCTGGAAAACCGTTCTTCCGGCCGCGGGCCTGGTCGCGGCGGCCTCTGTCGCGGCGCAGGCTGCCGACACCACCATCCGCCTGTCCACCTATGTGAACGAATCCGACATCCGCTATGAAGGCTTCGTGCATTTCGCCAATCTGGTCGCCGAAAAGACCGGCGGCAGCGTCGAGGTGCAGATCTTCCCCTCCGCCACGCTGCACGGCTGGTCCGAAGGCGTGGACGCCCTGCAAGGCGGCGTGTCCGACATCAGCTGGATCCCCGCCGATGAACGCCTGCCCTGCTACCGCGTGACATCGCTCTATCCCGCGGCCATCGACCTTGAAAACCAGGTCGCGATGGATGCCGCCTATGCCGAGCTTATCCGCGACGAGGCGGCGAACGTGGGCCTCGTGCCGCTGTTCAACTCCAACTATTCCTATGACCAGGAATGGTGGTTCGAAGAACCCATCGCCGATCTGGGCGATCTGCAGGGCAAGCAGGTGCGCTCCATCGGGCCGCTGGTCAGCATGATGATCGAAACCTGGGGCGGTGCGCCGGTCTTCGTGGCCCCCAAGGAAGTGTTCCAATCCGCGGAACGTGGCGTGGTCGACGGGATCAACATGGGTGTTGCCACCTATTCCAGCTGGCAACTCTGGAGCGTGATGCCCTACATGGTCAACGCCAGCCTCTTCTACGGCAACATCCAGTACATGATGAACAAGTCCAAGTTCGACAGCCTGACCCCCGATCAGCAGGCCGCCGTCACCGCCGCCGCGCGCGAGACCGAGGAATGGCTGAAGCCCCGCTATGAAGACTGGGTCGATCAGCGCGTCGGCAATGCCGTGATGAAGGGCGGCGGCGCGGCAGTCGCCATCAGCCAGGACAAGCGGATGGAGCTGATCAACAGCGTCCAGGGCACCTGGAACGAGACGGTGAATGCCGCCTGCGGCCCCGATCTGGCGGGCAAGGTGCTGGCGCTGTTCGCCGACAACGCGCCCTGATCATCATCGCGATGCCGCCCGTCCGGCCTCATGCCGGGCGGGGGGCATGACTGGCAAGGAAACGTGACATGCATACGGGACTGGACCGCGCGATCGCGGTGGTGGAACGGCTTGTCGTCTGGCTGGCGGCTGGCGGCGCGCTGATCGTCCTGATCCAGATGGTCTGGATCAGCTACGGGGTCTTCACGCGCTATGCGCTGAACGCACCCGACCGGATGGTGACCGAGGCGACGGCGCTGCTGCTGTTCCCGGTGGCCTTCGCCGGCCTCGCCTATGCCATGCGCGAGGATGCCTATCCCAAGGTCACCATGCTGACCGACCGCTTGCCGCCCATGGGGCGCAAGCTTGTCGGCATCCTGAACCTGGCGCTGATGGCCGGTGTTGGCCTGTTCTTTTCCCTCGCGGGCATCCGGGCCACGCAAAGCGCCTTCAACTCTGGTGCCTCGTCCGAGATCCTGCTGTGGCCGCGCTGGATGTTCTGGGCACCCGGCGCCGCCTCGCTCATCGTCTTTTCGCTTTACGCGGCGCTGCTTCTGGCGCGCCTGATCCGCACCCCCGCGCAGGAGGTCTGAGACATGGAATGGTATGAAGTCGGTCTTGGCCTTCTGGGGCTGCTGATGCTGCTGATCGGCATCGGCCTGCCCATCCCCTTCGCGCTGGCGGCGGCCTCCTTGCCCTTCCTGTGGCAAATCCAGAGCTTCGAGACATCGCTCGTGTCCTCGCAGCTCAAGCTCTGGGGCGTCTGGATCGACTATATCCTGCTGGCGGTGCCGCTGTTTGTCTTCCTGGGCGAGTTGATCGGCAAATCGAACATCGGCCCCAATCTCTACCAGTTCCTGCATCAGGGCTTCCGGCTGCGCGGATCGGCCGCCTATGGCTCGATCGGCGCCTGCGCGGGCTTCGGCGCGGTCTGCGGCTCCTCCATGGTGGGATCGCTGACCATCGGCGGCGTGGCGCTGCCGGAAATGCTGCGGCTCGGCTATGGCAAGGAACTGTCCTCGGGCGTGCTGGCTGCGGGCGGCACCCTGTCCGTGCTGCTGCCGCCCAGCCTGATCCTGCTCTTCTACGGGATCGTCACCGATCAGAGCATCGGTGATCTCTTCATCGCGGGCGTCATCCCCGGCCTGATCCTCGTGACCCTTTTCTGCGTCGTGGTGATGATCTGGGGCGTGATGCGCCCCGATGACATTCCCGCGCAGGAACAGGCGGTGCGCATGGGCCTGTTCCAGATCGCCGCCACCGTGGGCCCGATCGCCCTGATCGGCCTCGTGATCACGGTCGCGATCTACGCGGGCATCGCCACGCCCACCGAAGCGGCGGCCGTTGCCGCCCTGCTGACGGTGATCCTGGCCTTCGGCGTGGGTGGCCTGGGCTGGGACGGGTTCCGTGACGCACTCTTCGCGACAATGCGCACCATGGGCTATCTTGGCCTGCTGCTCTCGGCGGGGACGTTGTTCGGCTTCGTGCTGACCTATTACCGGGTTCCCTACGAATTCACGCAGTTCTTCCTTGGTTTCGACCTGTCGCCCTATGTCGTTCTGACGATCGTGCTGATCTTCTACATCGTGTTGGGGATGTTTCTTGAACCGGTGTCCATGACCTTCATCACGCTGCCCACGATCTTCCCGCTGATGGCGGCGGCCGGGTTCGACCTGATCTGGTTCGGCGTCGTCTATACCATCACGATGGAGATCGCGGTGCTCACGCCGCCGGTGGGGCTGAACCTCTACGTGATCCAGGGCATCAGCCGGGGGCAGGTCTCGATCGGGCAGGTGATCACAGGCTGTCTGCCCTTCATCGCCGCCCTCGTCGTCCTGATCGTCATTCTGATCCTTTTCCCGGAGACCGCCCTGTGGCTGCCCGAACAGATGAAGTAAGGCGCGCCGACGGCTCGACCTATCGCCGTGCCGGGGCGGGTCCTGCGCTGGTGCTGGTGCATGGCTACCTGGGCGGTGCGGCGCAATGGCAGCATGAATTCGCGCGCCTGTCGGACCGGTTCGACGTGATTGCCCCCGATCTGCCCGGCTATGGCGATGCGGCTGCGGCAGGCTGCATCGACCGGATCGACGGCTTCGCCGCCCATCTGGCCGGCCTCGTGGACGAGCTGGGGCTGACCCGCTTCCACCTGCTGGGTCATTCCATGGGCGGGATGATCGTGCAGGAATTCGCGGCAGGCCATGCCGACCGGATCGACAAGCTGATCCTCTATGGCACCGGCCCGCTTGGCCTCATGCCCGACCGGTTCGAACCGCTTGAGGTATCGCGTAAAAGACTGGCCGAGGATGGCGTCGCCCGCACGATCCGCCGCATCGGCTCCACCTGGTTCCGCGATGGCTGTGCCGCACCCGGTTTCGAACTGGTGGCCAGCCTCGGCGCGCAGGCCAGCGAAGCGGCCGCGCAGGCCGGGCTTGACGCCATGAGCCGCTGGGACGGGCGCGCAGCCCTTGCAGGACTGTCGATGCCCGCGCTGGTGCTCTGGGGCGATGGCGATCAATCCTATCGCTGGCCCCAGGTCGAGGCGCTGTGGCGCGGCCTGCCGGACAGCCAGCTTGCGGTTATTCCGGGCACGGCCCATGCCGCGCATCTGGAAAAATCCGCACTGTTCCAGGCCATCGTCACGGATTTCCTGCAACCCGCCTGATCCGATCCGCCCATCCGTCACGGGTTGCACGCCGGGCACTGGCCCGGATCGGCCGTGGTCTTGCCGTCAGGCCGGGGAACGGGCCGGGTGGTGCCGCAGGCCGTGCAGCCATGGACCTCATGCGCAATCAGCGGGCTCGGCCCGCCGCACCAGTCGCAGGGCAGGCCCGGCACCGTGCCCAGCCGCCCCCAGCCGGCCGCGCCACAGTCATCGCAGCGACAGGCCAGCCTCTCTGCCAGTCGCAGGCCCAGCCTTGCGATCATCGTCATCCGGCGCGGGTTCATATGGGCGCGCATGTCGGTCTGCACCATGGCCTTGCCGACCGGGCTGGCCTTGCAGGCTGCTGCGATGGCGGCGGCAAGTTCCGGCATCGTGCGGACCCCCTTGGCCAAGGGTCTGTCCAGCGCCAGTGCCGGGGCCACGATCACCGCGGTTTCGGGAAAGCCGACGCGCTGAAGCAGGGGAACCGCCTGATCAGGATCAACAACCTCCGCATGGTCATAGGTGGGCCGGTCATCGCCCAAACGCTCGATGATCTCCTGCCCCGTGTCCGCGACACGCCACAGCAGGATCTCAAGCCCCGCCGCCATGAATGGCACGGCAGGATGCGGGCCATAGGCCCCTTCGCTGGCCAGCCCCACGGGCAATCCTGTCGCTTCCATCGCGGCTTCGATCTTGGCCCGCGCGGCCTGTTCCATGTCGCCTTGCCGCGGCGTCTCGGCGCTGAAGGTGCCGAAGCGATCGGTGTCCAGCCCCGCAGGCACGATCAGCCGGATCGACAGGCGGTCAAAGGCCGGGGCAAGCGCACGCTCCTTGCCATGCATCGTGCCCAACGCGATCCGCGCCGGCAGGGCCCCGGCGCGGCTTTGCGGATCAAGGCTTCCCTCGGTCGTCATGCCCCGATCAACACCTGCGCCAGCGCGATCCACAGCGGGATCGACAGGATCGCCACCGGCGTGCCCAACCCGGTCGATGTGCCGACATAGGCCGATGGATTGGCCTCGGGCAGGGCGGCGCGCAGGGTCGGCGGCCCCGAGATATCCGAACTCGATGATGCCATGACCGCCAGCAGTACCACGCCCCCCGCGGAAAAGCCGGTCAGGTGATGCGCGATCAAACCGATGCCAAAGCCGATCAGGCCATGCACCAGCGGGGCGGCCAGCCCGTAGATCACATAGACATGGGCGACCTTGCGCAGATCGGCCAGTCGTGACCAGGCCTCCATGCCCATCACCAGCATCAGCAGGGACAAAAGCCCCCGGAAAAGCGGTTCGTAAAAGCTGGCATAGACCGCATCGGGTCGCGCCAGAAGCCCCAGCCCCAACCCCAGCAGCAGCGCCGAGATTGCCGGGCTTTTCAGCGTATCAACCATGATCTCGCGCACGATCTCGCCATGCCCCGCGCCGCCCGACTGCCCCATCGTCACCGTCGCCACACCGCCTTGCGGCATGATCGACCGGGCCGCCTTGCGCTCGGCGCTCATCCGGGCCAGCAGGATCGCGGTCAGCAGGGCGGCAATGTCCATGAAGGGGTACAGCGCGCCGATGAAACCCTCATAGGCCATGCCCGCACCATCCAGCATCGCCATCCCCGCCGCCAGTGTCGATGCTGACACCGCCCCGAACAGACCAGCGGTCGCCATGCCATCCATCTCGGACACCCCGGGTTGCCGCAGCAGAACCATGCGCCCCAGCAGCACGATCACGATCCCCGCCAGGGCCGCGCCAAGCGCCGGCACGGCCAGCGACAGCAGATCGGCCTCGCGCACCGCGATGCCCGCGCCCAGCCCGACCTTCATCAGCAACAGCAACACGATCAGCTTGTAAACAGGCTCGGGAACCTCAAGGCGGCTGCCAAGCGCGGCCAGCACCATGCCCCCGATCAGAAAGGCAAGGGTGGGTTGCTGGATCTGGGTCAGTATGGTGGTGGCGATATCGACGATCGGGTCCATGACGGCGGTCTCCTGAAAGGGTGTGACCGGCTTGTGCCGCAAATGCGCACGGATATAAAATATATAGTTTTCGTGATACCGTTCATTTTTGTAAATGTATAAACCTGCTCTCCCGCATCGATGGAGGCTTGAGGTGGGCAGGCGCGCCGACTAGCGTTCCGCCATGCCCGACACTCCCCGGATGACAAGGATCTGAGCATGGCCAAGACGAACGAGAACCCGATCTGGTCCCATGTGGACGCCAAGCGCGACGCTTTCATCGGCCTCGCTGACCGCGTGTTCGACATGCCGGAAATCGCCTATACCGAGGTCCGGTCCTGCGCGGAACATACCGCCATGCTCAAGGCCGAAGGTTTCCGCGTCACCGAAGGCGTGGCCGGCATTCCGACCGCCGTCATCGGCGAGGCGGGGCAGGGCGGGCCGGTGATCGCCATTCTGGGGGAATATGACGCGCTGCCCGGCCTCAGCCAGCAGCCCGGTCTGGCCGAACCCCGGATGATCGACCCCTCCGGCTTCGGGCATGGATGCGGGCACAACCTGCTGGGATCGGCGGCGATGCTGGCGGCCAGCGCGATCAAGGACTGGCTTGCCGCCGAAGGCATCGCGGGGCGCGTGCGCTATTATGGCTGTCCCGCCGAAGAAGGGGGTGCCGCCAAGACCTACATGGTGCGCGACGGGCTCTTCGACGATGTTGACATCGCGATCACCTGGCATCCGGCCAGTTTCAACGGCGTGGACGATGCCCGCTCGCTGGCCAATACGCGGATTGATTTCACCTTTATCGGCAAGGCCGCCCATGCCGCCGCCGCCCCCGAACTGGGGCGTTCGGCACTGGATGCGGTGGAACTGATGAACATCGGCGTGAACTACATGCGCGAACACATGCCCGATGACGCGCGGGTGCATTATGCCTATCTGGATGCGGGCGGATCGGCGCCAAACGTGGTGCAGGCCAAGGCGACGGTGCGCCAGCTGATCCGCGCGCGCGATCTCAAGGGGCTGTCCGATCTGGTGGCGCGCGTGCGCGCGATCGCGGATGGCGCCGCCCTCATGTCTGGCACCAAGGTCACCTCGCAGGTGTTTTCGGCCGTGTCGAACCTTGTCGGCAACCGCCCCCTGGAAGAGGCGATGCAGGCCGCCTTCGACAGCCTTGGTCCCGTCCCCTTCGACGAGGCTGACCTCGCCTTCGCCCGCGAGATCCGCAAGACGCTGACGCCCGAGGATATCGCCGATGTGTTCCAGCGCCTCAGCATGAAGCCCGATTACGACCTTGCGCTGTGCGATTTCATCGCCCCGCTTGACCGGCCCTTTGCCGGTGGGATGGGCTCGACCGATGTGGGCGATGTCAGCTGGGCCGTGCCCACGGTGCAGGCGCGCGTGGCGACAGCCGCGATGGGCACTCCGCTGCACACATGGCAGCAGACCGCGCAGGGCAAGGCGCCCTTTGCCCACAAGGGCATGGTCCACGCGGCCAAGGTGATGGCGGCCACAGCACGGGCGGCGCTGCTTGACGATCGCCTGCGGGCGGCGGCGAAAAAGGCGCATCAGGACCATCTGGCCGCCTTCCCCTATGCCTGCCCGATCCCGGCCGAAACCCGGCCACCCATCGCCGCCGAATAGGTCGCGCCGCCCGCGCCGCCCGCGCCGGCAGCGGGGGTTGGCAGGGGCAGTCTTGATCCACGTCATGGCCGGGCGCGCCCTGCCGTGGTTCTTGGGACATGTTCACAACACTCCCTCGACCCATGAAACCTGCCCTTGTCCTTGCCGTCCTTGTCCTGATCCTTGCCGGCATCGGTCTTGTCGGCCTGCGCTGGCTGGATCACCGCGCCGACCGCGCGGAATGGAACCGGCTTGCGGCGCTGCAACCGGCAGATCCCGCAGTCTTCAGCCCTGACATGGTCGCGGACCTGCCCGATCCCGCGCGCCGCTTTTTTACCTATGCCATCCGGCCCGGAACGCCGCTGCTGCCGGTGGCCGAAATCGACATGGGCGGCAAGTTCAGCCTGGGCGACAGGGACGCGCCCGCCTATCAAGCCATGCAGGCGCACCAGATCCTGGCCGCACCCCAAGGCTTCGTATGGTCGATGCGCACCCTCTCCGGGCTTTCTCTTTCCGGTTCGGACACGGGATCATGGACCAGGTTCCGCATTTTCGGCGTCATCCCCGTGGCGCGGCTCGGGGGCGATGCGGATCACCGCCGCTCGGCCTTTGGCCGCTACGTGGCCGAGGCCGTATTCTGGACGCCCGCCGCGCTATTGCCGGGGCCCGGCGTGGACTGGATCGCGATCGACGATGATACCGCGCGCGTGACCGTCCGCCATGACGGTCTGGAACAGGCCGTCGATCTCATCCTAGGTCCCGTGGGCCGTCCCGTTGAGGTCCGTTTCCAACGCTGGAGCGATGCAAACCCCGACAAACAGCATCGCCTGCAACCCTTTGGCGGCTACCTGTCGGACTTCCGCGAGGTGCAGGGCTACCGGCTGCCGTTCCGGGTCGAGGCGGGCAACATGTTCGGCACCGCCGAATATTTCCCCTTCTTCCTCGCCGAGGTCTCGGCAATCCGTTTTCCGGGATGGTCGCCATGATGGCGCACTGACCGGGGGCGGCCTCACGCCTCGCTGACCCGCAGCACGAGCTTGCCGGGAACAACACCCGCTTCAACCCTCGCATGGGCCTCGCGCACCTGCGACAGCGTCAAGACCTCGGCCACGTCCGGGGAGATCTGCCCATCCGCCAGCATGCCGAACAACGCGGCCAGATCGGCCCGGAACCATTCCGGGTGCCGCCGCCGCATCGCGCCGATCGAATAGAACGCGGTGGCATGACCGTTGGGCAACCAGTCCCACAGCTTCAGCTTGACGAAATCCACCGGGATCGACCCGCCACGCCCCAGAACCTCGTTCTGAAATCCATAGGCCACCAGTATCCCGCCCGGCTTCAGCGCATGCAGCGACCGCGCCAGGCTGTCCCCGCCCAAGGGGTCGAATACGGCATCCACCCCGCCATCCGTCCCCTCCAGAAGGGCCTCCTCCGGCGCGTCTGCGTCCAGTGCGACAGCGCCAAGGCTGCGGATCAGCCCATGCTTGGCGGCGACATCTGTGCCATGGGCCGTGATGCCCGCCGCGCGCGCCAGTTGCAGCATCATCGTGCCCACGGCACCGCCCGCACCGTGGATCAGCAGGCTGTCACCCGCCCGCAGTTTCGCCACGCGGTGCAACATCTGGTAGGGTGTGACCGCCGACAGGATCATGCCCAGCGCATCGGTATCGCTGACCCCCTCGGGCACCGGCGTCAGCCGGTCCTCGGGCAAGCAGATATACTCGGCATAAGCCCCGATGGTCGTCAGGTCGGCCACCCTGTCACCGGGCCGGAACAGCGCGGCGCCGGGGCCCGCCGCATCGACAAGCCCGACCATGTCATAGCCGGGCGTGAACGGCGGCTTGTCCTTTACATCCGGATACATCCCCTTGCGGATCATCACATCGGTGAAGGCCGCACTTGTGACCAGCACCCGCACCCGTACTTCGCCCGGTCCGGGTTGGGGCAGATCCGGCAGCGTCTCAAGCTCCAGATGTTCTGGTCCGCCAAAGGCGTTCAGTCTGACACGTCGATAAGGCATCATTTTCCTCCCTTGGTGATCATGGGTATCTGGTCTTCGTGATGACGGCGTTGCCTGATGGCCGCACCCGCCCCCTTGCCCGGATCGGGATCGCCGCCTCCACCTTCGCCATCGCAAACTGCGGTCAGTCTTGTCGCGACGCGCGCCGCTGTCGCTGACATGGATCAACCGGGGGTATAGCGGGCCAGTCGCCGCGCGGGTCAGGTCAGACGCCCATTCGCCCGCGCCGCCAGGGCCTGCGGCTTGCGTCCCAGCAGCAGCCACAGCGCCAAGGCAAGCTCGGCCAGGATGCAGATCAGATAGGCCGGCTGGAAAGCCGCAACCGCCGCCGGTGCCACGATCCGCAACGCGCTTCCGGTCAGATAGACAAGGCCCGCCAGCATGATCGCACCGGCCAGGATCCTCGCCTCTGCGCGCAACAGTAGCCTGCCCGTCAACAGGCAACAGAGGCCGAAAAAGACCAGCCCCATGTCATAGCTGAAGCCGTGGTTCTGAATGGCGGCAAGTGCCCGCTCAGGGTCCGTCCCGGCCCAGCCAAGGGCGCCGTGCAAGCCAGGCAGCGCACTGCCGATGATCGCCGCCTGCACCAGCCGCATCGCCAGGGCCGCCAGCGCCAGCCCCGGGCCAAGCGGGGCCAGCAGGCCGAACAGCAGCACGCCTACCCCGACGTCGGCCAGCGCCATGACCGTGTCGGCCAGCAAACCCATCCGGAACAGGCCCTCGTGTTGCAACAGGTTGCGCGCGGTCGCCCCGGCATCATCCTGCACCACAACTGTGCCGCGCACGTAGCCTTCGGCCCAGAGACCGCAGATGATGATCACAAGGTACAGGACACCGGCCAGGCGCGGGGGTGCCAGGGGCAGGATCGCCATCCAGGGTCTCCTCTTCTCCGGTCGGGCGCCGCTTTGGCAAGCCAAGCCGCGCTGTGTGCAGCCGGCCCAAAGGCGGACCGCGCGGTACAAGCATATCCAGTTACGGGCTGGCGCGCGAGCCCTGTGGCCCCCTGCGCCCCCCTGCGCCCCCTGTCGCCCCGGCGCATGCGTCGCTCCGCGCCGCCCGGGCGTGGACGCAGATCGCCATGGCGAAGGGCGGCAAGCCATGGTTTACTTCGCCGCATATGTCCGATCACCCGGCGCGGCTCGCGCCATCCTTGCGCCCTTCGGGGCTCCAAGGCCCCCTGTGATCGGGGCGCAGATGCCCGAAACCGAAGAAGGAAACGACCATTCATGACCCGCGACGCCGCCATTGCCAACGTCACCGCATATTTCCAGGATGGCCGTTTCCAGTCCGACCTGGCGGCGCTTGTCGCCCATGAGACCGAAAGCCAGAACCCCGATCAGGCCGCAGCACTGACCCGCTACCTGTCCGAGGCGATGATGCCCCGGCTGACGGAGATGGGTTTCGCCTGCCGGATCCATGACAACCCCGAACCCGGCGGCGGCCCGCTGCTGACCGCGGAACGGCACGAGGGGGCAGGGCTGCCCACGATCCTGACCTATGGCCATGGCGATGTGATCCGCGCCCAGACCGACCAGTGGCGCGAGGGGCTGCATCCCTTCCGCCTGGTCGACGAGGGGGATCGCCTCTATGGCCGGGGAACCGCCGACAACAAAAGCCAGCACCTGATCAATTTCGCCGCGCTCGAGGCCGTTCTGGCCGCCCGCGGCAGCTTGGGTTTCAACGTCAAGGTCGTGATCGAAATGAGCGAGGAAACCGGCTCGCCGGGGCTGTCCGCGTTTTTCGCGGCACATCGCGACATGCTCAAGGCCGATGTGCTGATCGCCTCGGATGGCCCGCGTCTTCAGCCGGATGTGCCCACGATGTTCATGGGATCGCGTGGTGGCGTGACCTTCGATCTGCTCGTCGACCTGCGCGACGGGGCGCATCATTCGGGCAACTGGGGCGGCCTTCTGGCCGATCCCGCGATGATCCTGGCGCAGGCCCTGTCCACGATCACCGATGCGCGCGGCCAGATCCGCATCCCCGAATGGCGCCCCGACAGCCTGACCCCCGCGGTGCGGCAGGCATTGAAGGACCTGCCCATCGACAGCACCGATGGCCCGGCCATCGACACCGACTGGGGCGAAGACGGCCTGACCCCGGTGGAACGCGCCTATGGCTGGAACAGCTTTGCCATTCTCGCCATGAAAAGCGGTGTGCCCGAGGCGCCGGTCAACGCGATTTCCGCCCATGCCCGCGCGACCTGCCAATTGCGCTACGTGGTGGGCACCGATCCGCAGGATATCCTGCCCGCCCTGCGCCGGCATCTGGATGCGCAGGGCTTCGGCAAGGTGCGCATCGTGCCGCATGATCGCGGTTTCTTCGCCGCGACCCGGCTTGCGCCGGATCACCCCTGGGTCACCTTCGTGGCCGATAGCCTGACGCGCAGCGCGGGGCAGGCGCCCCATATCCTGCCGAACCTCGCGGGTTCGCTGCCCAACGACAGCTTCAGCGACATCCTTGGCCTTCCCACCGTCTGGGTGCCGCATTCCTATCGCGGATGCTCGCAGCATGCGCCCGATGAACATGTTCTCAAACCGGTGTGCCGCGATGCCCTGCGGCTGATGGCGGGGCTGTTCTGGGATCTGGGCGAGGGGGGCACACCCGGCTGATGCCGGCCCTGCCGGTGGGTGCATTATTTCCGCCAATTGTCCATGTTAACAGCCTGTCAATCCATCATCGGCTAAACCCTTCCTTGGGTGAGTAAGCAGGTGGTGGAGATGGGCACGCAATCGAATGCGGCGCCAGTCATCATCAAACGGAAGAAGATCATCGCAGGCGGACACCACGGTGGGGCGTGGAAAGTGGCCTATGCCGATTTCGTGACGGCAATGATGGCCTTCTTCATGTTGATGTGGCTGTTGAACGCGACAACGGAAAAACAGCGCAAGGGCTTGGCGGATTACTTCGCGCCGACCGTGGCGATCAGCCGTGTATCTGGTGGCGGGGATGGCGCCTTTGGCGGGGAAAGCGTCCTGTCCGAAGAGGTGCTGCCCCGGGTCGGGACGGGTGCGACCAGCCTGCGCCCCACGGAAAGCGACAGATCAAGGGGCGCGGCCGCGATGGATGCGGCGCGCGCCGCGCTCGAGCAGGTGGCCGAAAACCTCATGTCCATGGGCGGTCAAAGCGCGATCGAAGAGGCTGTGCTGCGCCATGTCACGACACGCATCACCGATGAGGGGCTGGTGGTCGAACTCTTCGATCTGCCGGATGCCTTCCTGTTCGAGGCGCAGACCGACCGGCCCACGCCGCTGCTGACCGAACTCGCCCGCATGATCCAGCAGGCCTTCGCCATGGTGCTCAACCCTGTCGCCGTCGAAGGCCATGTTGCGGCCAAGCCCATCGTTGTGGCGCAGAACCCCAGTTGGGAGCTGTCCGTCAGCCGGGCCGATCGCATGCGTCTCATGCTGCAGGAACAGGGGGTGGCGCCTGCGCGACTGCGCCGTGTCACCGGTCACGCCGACCGCCGCCAGGCGGCGCCCGATCCCATGGATGTGCGCAACAACAGGCTCGAGGTGATCTTGCTCATGCAGTCCCCTTGACCAAGGCGTGCCGCTGTCCCGCACCGCCTGCCGCAGCCCCGGCAGGGCGGCGGCGCGGCAATTGTCGAGGATTTTAGGCGTTAGCCTGCTGTTAAACCGATGCCTGTATTGCTGTGGCCAACGTGGTCGGTACAGCAGAAAGGCGTATCCATGACAATTTCCTCTTCCCTGAATGCCGGCGTGGCTGGCCTGTCTGTCAACGCCAGCCGTCTGGCGGCCATTTCCGACAATATCGCGAACTCGGCCACCTATGGTTACAAGCGGGTCGAGGCCGATTTTCATTCCATGGTGATTTCGTCAGGCACAGGCACCTATTCCGCAGGTGGCGTGCGGGTCACGTCGCAACGCCTGATCGATCAGCGCGGCTCGCTGGTCTCGACCGCCAATGCAACCGATCTTGCCGTGCGCGGGCGCGGTTTCCTGCCTGTCGCCGCGGCATCTGAGGTGGCGGTCGGCAACGGGCAGAAGATGCTGCTGACGACCACGGGGTCCTTCCGCACCGATGAACAGGGCTACCTCAGGACGGAATCGAATCTCGTGCTGCTGGGATGGCCCGCCCTTGCGGATGGCAGCATCCCTCCCTTTCCGCGTGATACCAGCGCGGGTCTTCGCCCTGTCCAGATCAACGTGAACCAGTTCTCGGGCGACCCCACAACGCGGATGAACCTTGGTGTGAACTTGCCCGCGACCGAAACCGCCTTCTCCGAATCCGGCGCCAGCCGCGAATTGTCGGTCGAATATTTCGGCAACCTGGGGACGTCGGAAAGCCTGCTGATCGAATATGAGCCGACCATCCCGGCCGCGGGTTCGTCGAACCAATGGACGATGACGATTCGGGATACGGCCTCACCCGGAACCGTGATCGGCCAGTATACGCTTGATTTCGATGATGGGCGTATTGCAGGCGGCACGCTTAGCGGCGTCACCACCCTTGCAGGCGGGGCCTATGATCCGGGGACAGGATCCCTGATCGTGAACGTGGCCGGCGGCCCGATCGAGGTGAATATCGGCCGGATTGGCGCCTCTGACGGGATCACACAGCTGTCCGACAGCTTCGCTCCAGTCTCGATTTCCAAGGATGGATCGCCGGTGGGCAACATGACCTCGGTCGAGGTGGATGCCAACGGTTTCGTCCATGCCTTCTTCGATACCGGCATCACGCGCCGCATCTTCCAGATACCGCTGGTCGACATGCCCAATCCCAACGGGATGGTCGCCCTGGACGAACAGACCTATCTGCCCTCGACCGAAAGCGGCACCTTCTTTCTGTGGGATGCGGGTGACGGCCCGACCGGTGATGTGGTCGCCTTCGCCCGAGAGGAATCTGCCACCGATGTCGCGGGCGAACTGACCGACATGATCCAGACGCAGCGCGCCTATTCCTCGAACGCCAAGGTCATCCAGACCGTGGATGAAATGCTGCAGGAAACCACCAACATCAAGCGTTGAGCCTGAGGCAAAGCGCAGCCGACCCCATATCTGGCGGAGAGAACGAACATGAGCATTGCCGGCGCCCTGTCCAACGCCCTCAGCGGTCTGACCGCTGCCTCCCGCTCGGCCGAAGTCGTGGCCTCCAATATCGCCAACGCGGCCACCGAAGGATACGCGACAAGAACGCTTGTCACCTCCTCGCGCCAGGGAACCACCGGCGGTGTCAGGATCGACGGCGTTTCCCGTGCGGTCGATCCTGCCCTGCTTGCCGACCGGCGCCTGGCCACGGCGGAACAGACGCGCGAAGGGGGCATGGCAACCGCCATGCAGCGGATCGAAACCCTCTTCGGCACCCCGCTTGAACCGGGCTCCCTGACCGCGCGGGTCACCGCCTTCGAGACCGCGTTGATCGAAGCGTCAAGCCGTCCGGACCTGGGGGAAAGACTTGATCGGGCGGTCAGTGCCGCAGACGGCGTTGCCGCGAAGTTCCGGGAAATCTCTGCCGGTCTGCAACAGATCAGGACTGCTGCGGATGGCGATATCGCGCGCCAGGTCGCGAACCTGAACACCGATCTGGGGCGCGTCGCGGAACTCAACAAGCGTATCGCATCCTTGACCGCAAAGGATGTCAGCGCGGCCTCTCTGCTGGATGAACGCCAGGTCGTCATCGACCGGATCGCCCTTGTCGTGCCTGTGATCGAGGTTTCTCGCAATCGCGGGGCGATCGCCCTTTTCACGCCGGGCGGCGCGCTGCTCCTTGACGGTCCCGCCGCCAGCATCGGGTTCGACCCGGCCAACCTTGTCGCGCCCCAGATGACACAGGCGAACGGGCTGCTTTCGGGGCTGACCGTCAACGGCGTCCCTGTATCGACGGATCCGCAGCGCGGACCTCTGGCGGGGGGCAGTCTCGACGCGGCCTTTCGCATCCGCGACGATCTGGCCGTCAGGGCACAGGCCCAGCTTGACGCCATGGCGCGTGATCTGGCCACTCGTTTTGTCGATCCTGCCATAGATCCCTCCCTCCCGCCGACGGCCGCCGGGCTTTTCACGGATGCCGGCGCCGCCCTGGAGCCGGCACTCGAGACGGGTCTTGCGGGCCGGATCAGGCTCAACGCACTGATTGATCCCCGTCAGGGCGACAATTCCTGGCGCTTGCGCGATGGTCTGGGGGCCGCTCTCCCCGGCCCGCCGGGAGAGGCGGGGCTCCTGAACCGGGCGCTGAACGCGCTTCAGGAGCTGCGGGTACCCGTCGGATCGGTCCTTGATCCCGTCCCGCAGTCCCTTCCCGACATGGCGGCGCGCGTGATCTCGGATGTCGGGTCGATGCGGCAGTTGATCGATCAACGCCAAAGCTTTGCAAGTGTCCGTGCCACCGCGCTGCAGGCGGCCGAACGCGAAGCCGGCGTCGACAGCGACGATCAGCTGCAGCGCCTTCTTTTGATCGAACAGGCCTATGCGGCCAATGCCCGCGTCATCCAGGTGGTTGACGACATGTTGGACAGTTTACTGAGGATTTGACCATGAGCATGATAACATTGGGAGATTTGGCGCAATCCTTCATGCTGCGGCGTCAGAATGTCACCACCCGACAGGAGATTTCCCGCCTGGCACAAGAGGTGACCACCGGTCAAACGGCCGATGTCGCGGCCCGGCTGTCCGGGGCGTTCTCATATCTTGCGGATATCGAACGCAACCTGGGCACCCTGCAAGGCTACAGGACCTCGACATCCGAGGCGGGCACCTTTGCCGCCGGCATGCAGACAGCGCTCGGGCGCGTGCAGGATATCGGATCGGATCTGTCGACCCGACTGATCGAGCGTGCCGGCAGCGAAATCGCCACCGTCACCACCGGCGCCGCGCGCGATGCGATCGACAGCCTGGACAGGATCGTGTCGGCATTGAACACGCAGATCGGCGGGCGCAGCCTTTTCGCGGGCAAGGCAACCGCGAACGCGCCCCTCGTCTCGGCCGAGGTTCTTCGCGAAAGGATGTCCGCCGCCGTGGCCGGGCAGACAACGGCCGAAGGCGTGCAGACCGCGCTGCATGCCTGGTTCGACACCGCGTCCGGCGGCTTTCAAAGCCTGGCCTATACCGGCGCCGGCAGCGGTCTTGATCCCTTCTACCTGGGGCCGCACGAAACCGTCGATCTTGACCTCACGGCCAGGTCCGATGCGATCAAGGATGTGCTGAAACAGGTTGGGCTTGCCACTCTCGCGGCGGATCAAAGCCTTGCGCTGACCCCCGGGGCGCGTGCCGACCTGATGCGCAGGTCCGCCGAAGGCTTGATCGCTGCCCAGGATGGCCTGACCGGGCTGCGGGCAGACCTGGGCTTTGCCGAGGCGCGGATCGAAGACAGCAGGGTCCGGCAGGCCGCCGAAGCCTCGTCGCTTGAAATCGCGCGCAACGCGCTGCTGGGGGTGGATCCCTTCGACGTGGCCACCCGGTTGACCGATGCCCAGCAGCGGCTTGAAAGCCTCTATGCCGTCACCGCGCGCCTGTCGCGTCTGACCTTGTCGGATTTCCTGCGATGATCTGGCGGCTGATCCATACCTTGGCCGCGCTTGCCCTGCTGCTGTCTTCGGTATGTGCGGCATCTGCCAACGCGGTCCGGATCAAGGACCTCGTGGAATTCGACGGGGTGCGCAACAACGATCTGGTGGGATACGGGCTCGTGGTTGGCCTGAACGGCAGCGGCGACGGTATCCGCAATGCGCCCTTCACCGAAGAAATCATGGCGAATATCCTGGAACGGCTTGGGGTCAACATGGCCGGCGAACAGTTTCGCCCGCGCAATGTGGCCGCGGTTTTCGTCACGGCAAGTCTGCCCCCCTTCGCTCGCGCAGGGGGCCGGATCGATGTGACGGTCTCAGCGATCGGCGATGCGACCAGCCTGCTCGGCGGCACGCTGATCATGACGCCGCTCACGGCCGCGGACGGACAGATCTATGCCGTGGCGCAGGGTACGATCATCGCGGGCGGTGCCGTCGCCGAGGGCGATGCAGCCGCCGTCGTGCAAGGCGTGCCCACGTCCGGTTCGATCCCGTCCGGGGCGAATATCGAACGCGAAATCGACTTTCAGCTGTCAAGCCTTGCCACGCTCAGACTGGCCTTGCGAGAGCCGGACTTCACCACCGCAGGCCGCATTGAAGAAGCGATCAACGACGATTTCGGGCGCGGGGTCGCCGTGATGCTGGATTCGGGAACGGTCCAGCTTGATATCCGGGCCACGCGCATGGCCTCGACGGCCCATGCGCTGGGGCGGATCGAGAATATCGTGGTCGCGCCCGCGGGCAAGGCGCGTGTCGTCGTCGATCAGCGATCCGGCACGATCGTCATGGGCGAGGATGTCAGGATCGCGCGCGTCGCCGTATCCCAGGGCAATCTGACGCTGCGGATCCAGGAAGCGCCGCTTGTCGTCCAGCCCAACCCCTTCTCGCCCGGCGAGACGGTCGTGGTGCCGCGCACCGATGCTGCGATCGAGGAAGAACCGGGGATCGGACTTGCCGAAATCCCCTCGGGCACCTCCCTGTCCGAGGTGGTCGCAGGGCTGAACGCGCTCGGCGTTTCGCCGCGCGACATGATCGACATTCTCAAAAGCATCAAGGCCGCCGGTGCCTTGCATGCCGAATTCCTGGTGCGCTGATGGATGGCTCGTTCTGCCGCCTGCTCAGGCGACGCGGTCGGCGGGCGCGCGCCCGGCAAAGAAGGCATCAAGATTGTCCAGCGCCCGGTACCCCATGGCATCGCGCGTCGCACGCGTCGCCGAGCCGATATGCGGCAGCATGAAGACGTTCTCGTGCCCGGCCAGTGCCGGATTGCCGCCCGGCTCCACCTTGAAACAATCAAGCCCCGCCGCCGCAAGATGTCCTTGGTCCAGCGCGGCGATCAGCGCCTCTTCATCGACAAGGGCGCCACGCGCCGTGTTCACCACGATGGCCCCGGCGGGCAGCATCGCCAGCGTCCTTGCGTTCAGCAGATCGCGGGTTGCGGGCGTTGCCGGGCAATGCAGGGACAGGAATTGCGCCTGCGGCAGCAGGGTATCAAGGCTTTCGTGCCAGATCGCGCCCTGTTCCTCGGCGGGATCAAGCCGGGTGCGGTTGTGATAGTGGATCTCCATGTCAAAGCCCCGCGCCTTGCGCGCAAAGGCGCGTCCGACGCGGCCCATCCCCACGATCCCCAGTCTTGCGCCCGTGACCTGCGTGCCGACCATGAAGGACGGCGACCAGCTGTCCCATGCGCCGCTGCGCACGATCCGGTCCCCCGTCACCGCGTGACGCGCCGCCCCCAGCATCAAGAGCATCGCGATCTCGGCGGTGGCATCCGACAGCACATCCGGCGTGTTCGTCACCACGATGCCGCGCCCCGCCAGTGCTGCCAGATCGCAGTGATCGACACCGACGGAATGATTGGCGACGATCTTCAGCCGCGGATCAAGCCGTGCCACCACATCGGCGCTGAAATGCTCGGAATGGCAGGGGATCATGGCATCGACCTGCGCGCTCATCGCCACGATTTCGTCCGCGGTGCCGGGCGTATCCTCGTCCTTGACGATCACGTCGTAATCGCGCCGCGCGCGCGCCAGCGTCGCCTCCGACAGGCGGCGCGGGATCCACAAGACAGGGCGCACCATGGCTCAGTCCCGCTTGCGCGCCGAGGTCACGAAGTCATAGCCCGCCAGCGCCAGCGTCAGAACCGTGATGGCCCAGAGATCCAGCTCGCCCAGCCGATAGGCCAGGATGAACAGAAACGCGGCGAAGATGGCGAAGGCGAAGAGGGCGACAAGCTTGTTCATCGAAGTGTCCTTTCGTCAGGCGCGGGCGTCGTCCAGCCAGCGTGTGAACCAATGTGCATTGCGCAGAAGACGGGCATCCTGCCCGCGCGGGCCGACCAGCTGCAGGCCCATCGGCAGGCCGTTTTCAGCCGTGAAGGCGGGGATCGTGATGGCCGGTGTGCCCAGCATGGTCCAGAGGCCGTTGAAGATCGCGTTGCCCGTGTATTCCAGCCCCTTGGGGGCAGGGCCGGTCGCGGCGGGGCAAATGATGGCGTCGCAACGCTCGAAAATCTCGTCCGTGGCGGCGTTGAACACCGCGCGCCAGTCCAGCGCGGCCAGATAGTCGCGCGCCAGCATCTGCGCGCCCTTGTCCATCGCCTCGCGCGTGCGCGGGCCCAATTGGCCCATCCCGTCGCGGCCATAGCGATAATAGCAGCGCGCCATTTCCGCGAAATTGATCTGCTCGCGCAGGGAGGCCGCCTGATCGAAGGCGGCGGGCAGTTCGGCGTCAAACACCTGGTCGCCCAGCGCCTCGGCCAGTTCCGCGAAGGCCGCGTGCACTTGCGGATCGGCTTCAGCCCAACCGGGCGGCTTGACGAAGGCGAAAAGCGGTTTCACCGGCGGCGCGCTGCGCGCCACATCCAGAAGACGCGGCACCGGCGCGGGGCTGGTGGCACTGTCCTGCGGGTCATGGCCGAACAGGACCTCGGCCAACAGGGCGGCGTCCAGCGGTGTCCGGGCAAAGACGCCCAGCGTATCCAGCGAAGGCGATTGCATCAGCACACCGCGCCGCGGGATCGCGCCGAAGCTGGGCTTGAACCCGGTCACGCCGCAGTAAGAGGCGGGCCGGATCACCGATCCGCCCGTCTGTGTTCCGATGGCCAGCGGCACCTGCAGATCCGCGACCGCCGCGGCCGACCCCGAGGATGATCCCCCCGGCGTATGATCAGGATGATGCGGGTTGCGCGTCTTGCCCGCATGCATGAAGGCCAGTTCCGTCGTGACCGTCTTGCCAAGGATCACGGCGCCCGCCTGTTTCAGCCGTTCGACAACGAACGCATCCTGCAAGGGCACGCGGCCCGCATCCAGGGGGCATCCGTTCTCGGTGGGCATCTTGGCCGTGTCGATCACGTCCTTCACCCCGACCGGCAGACCGTGCAGCGCGCCCAGCGGGCGCCCTGCCTTGCGGTGGCTGTCCAGCCGCTTGGCCTGGTCGCGGGCGAAATCGGGGTCGATCCAGGCCCAGGCCTGCACCGCCTCGTCGCGCGCGGCGATGCGGTCAAGACAGGCCTCGGTCACCTCCAGCGCGGATACCGCGCCGGAGGCCAGCCTGTCCCGCAACTCCAGCAGGTCAAGCGCAAGCAGGGATGCCTTATTTCCCATACATCGCCTCGGGCAGATAGAAGACGATCTGCGGGAAGGCATACATCATGACCATCGAGATTATCACGCAGACCAGGAAGGGCATCACCCCCGAGAAGATCTGCGTCAGCTTGATCTCGGGCGGGGCGATCCCCTTGAGATAGTAGGCCGACATCGCCATGGGTGGCGTCAGGAAGCTGGTCTGCAGGTTCAACGCGACCAGGATGCCGAAGAACAGCGGGTCGATGTTGAAGAAGGCCAGCAGCGGCAGGAAGATCGGCACGAAGATGATGATGATCTCGGACCATTCCAGCGGCCAGCCCAGCAGGAAGATGATCAGCTGCGCCAGGATCAGGAACTGCCAGGGCTCAAGGCTCAGGCTCTGCACGAAATCCGAGATGATGTGCTCGCCGCCCAGGTAGGAAAACACCGCCGAAAAGGTGTAGGAGCCCACGAAAAGCCAGCAGACCATCGCCGTGGTGCGCACCGTCAGATAGACGGATTCGCGCAGCCGCTGCCATGTCATCGCACGATAGACAAAGGCCAGCATGATGCCGCCCAGCGCGCCGATGGATGCCGCCTCGGTCGGTGTGGCCAGACCCAGAAGGATCGACCCCAGCACCGCCAGGATCAGGAAGGCCAGCGGCAGGAACGACGTCAGGACCATCCCCATCAGCTTGGCGAAGGGCACTTCCGGGATGTCTTCCTTGGTGGGTTTCGGCGCGACCGACGGCTGCAGGATCGACCGGCCCACGATGTAGACCAGGTAAAGGCCCACCAGCGTCAGACCCGGCAGAAGCGCCGCCGCATAGAGCCGCACGATCGACACGTTGGACGCCGCCGCATAGACGATCAGCATGATCGAGGGCGGGATCAGGATGCCCAGCGTACCGCCCGCGCAGATGATGCCCGAGGCGAACGAGGGGTTGTAACGCGCCTTCAGCATCGCGGGCAGCGCCAGCAGACCCATCAGCGTCACCACCGCGCCCACGATCCCCGTGGCCGTCGCGAACAGCGCGCATGTCACAAGGGCCGCCACACCCATCGAGCCGGGCACGTTGCGCGACGCGATGTTGAGGGTGGAAAACAGCCGGTCAACGATATTCGCGCGCTCCACGATATAGCCCATGAACAGGAACAGCGGCACGGCTGTCAGCACCTCGTTCGACATCACCGTGTAGGTCTGGTTCACGAACAGGTCGAATATTCGGTTGTTGAAGAACCCCTCGATCCAGAGCGAGGTCTGGTCCCACCAGCCCGCATCTTCGGTCAAGCGGTTGAAGGCGCGCCACATCCGGCCTGCGTCGAAATAGGCATAGTAGCCAAATCCGATGCCCATCGCCATCAGCGTGAAGGCGATCGGAAAGCCAAGGAAAACAAAAACGATGAACAGCCCCAACATCATCAGGGCGATTTGGGGATCGGTCATGGATGCGCGTCCTTCTCGGCCTCGGCGGCCTTTTGCATCAGCAGGTCTTCGGTCTCGAACACGTCCTCGTCCGCGGCCAGCCATTCATTGGTGCGGATGGCCAGGATGCAGCGCATCACCTGCGCCACGCCCTGCACCAGCAGCAGCAGGCCGGCGGCGACAAGAACGGTCTTGAACTGGTAGATCGGAACACCGGCGGGGCTGTTCACCGACACCTCGGCATATTGCCAGGAGCGGGCCGCGTATTTCCAGCCCGCAAAGACCAGGGCCAGGATGCCGGGGAAAAAGAAAACGATATACAGGACAAGGTCCACCTTGGCCTGTGTTTTCGGCTGCCACAGACGATAGAGGAAGTCACCCCGCACATGGCCGCCGCGCGACAATGTATAGGCCCCACCCATCATGAAAAGCGTGCCATACATGATGAAGGACACGTCCAGCGCCCAGGCCGTCGGGTCGTTCAGCACGTAGCGCACGAAGACCTCATAGCCGGTTCCGGCTGCCATCAGGATGATCAGCCAGGCAAATGCCTTGCCGAACCAGGCCGACAGGTTGTCGGCAAAACGGATGAAGCTGATCACGAGCTCACCTCTTGCATGTGTTATGAGTGACCCCGGCGACCGTGCCGCCGGGGTCGTTTCAGGTCCGATCGGTCAAGTCTCAGAGAGCGAGCTTGCCGGGGAAATAATGATCATAGGCCAGGGCGTAATCCGGCGCGTTCATGATCTCGTAATAGGTGACCTGTTCCACCCAGGCGCGCTGGCTGTCGAGGCACTTCTTCATGAACGGATCTTCTTCCAGAACCGGGATCAGCTTGTCCCAGGCCTCGATCTGCGCGGCCAGGATCTCTTTCGAGGTGCGGCGCACGGTCACGCCGGCCTCTTCCTGCAGCCACTTCAGGTCGGCCGAATAGCGGCGCATCGCCTTGGCGGTGTTCGCGGTCGACACGGCCTCGACGCCATATTTCACGATGGCGCGCAGATCGTCCGGCAGGTCTTCCATGGTCAGCTTGTTGAACAGGAATTCAAAGCTTTCCGACGCCTGGTGATAGGACGACAGGTAGTAGTTCTTCGCCACGTCATGGGCGCCGAAATCCTTGTCCGACGAGGGGTTGTTGAATTCGAACGCGTCGATCACGCCACGCTCCATCGCGGGGACGATCTCGCCACCCGGAAGCTGCGCGACAGCCATGCCCATCGACTGCAGAAGGTCTGCGGCCAGGCCCACGGTGCGGTACTTGAAGCCCTGCAGGTCGGCGACGGTGTTGACCTCGCCCTTGAACCAGCCGAAGGGCTGCGCGAACATCGGGAAGCCCATGTAGCCATCGACTTCCAGGCCCATGATGTCATTGGTCAGCTCGTCATACAGCGCCTTGCCGCCACCCTCGTAGAACCACGACAGCATCGTGGTGGCCGAGCCGCCGAACACCGGGCCGGTGCCGAACAGCGATGCGGCCTTGTTCTTGCCGTACCAGTAGACCGGCACCGAATGGGCCGCGTCGAGAACGCCGTCGTTCACCGCGTCCAGCACCTGGAACGCACCGACAACCGCGCCAGCCGGCAGCAGGTCGATCTTCAGGCGGCCACCCGACATCTGCTCGACGCGGTCGGCATAGTCCTGCGCCATTTCCTGCCAGATGTTCCCGGCGCCCCAGGACGTCTGCATCTTCAGCACGATCGGCGCCTGCGCCAGAACGGCCGGGGCGGCCAGCGTGCCGGCCACTGCGCCGCCACCAAGCGCCGTGCGCTTGAGGAATGAACGGCGGTTCATGTTGGTTTTTTCGGTCATGGTAATCCTCCCAATTGCGCCAGGGATTGTCACGGGCCCCTCGTCTCCCTGTCATGTCGTGACTCGAGCGGCCGCAGAAAAGCGCATTGGTAATTTTAGCTTACCAAATTTCGATGGCAAGGCGTTGCGAACACCGGGGCCCGTGTTTCAACTGATTATGGGGGATTATTTCTTTTCGGCAGGGAAAACGCCACCCATGCACCATGATCCGGGTTCCTTTCGGGGAACCCGGACAGGGCGATGCAGCGACCCAGGCGGGCCTTTTGTCCGAATCAATGCGGGCGAATCGTGATCGCTTCGCCGGCGCGCCGGTCGGGATCCGTCCGGGTTGCCCCGGCGCCTTACGGGCAGGGCAGGATCCGGTAGGTGCCGTCGCCCGTGGCATAGGCGCATTCTCCCGACGCGTTGTTGCGCGCCACCAGGGTGCCTGCCGCGGCCCCCGCCAGAACGGCGATGATCTTCCAGTTGGTATTGGCGTCAAAGGCATTGGCCGTCACCAGCCCCGTGGCCGCACCGGCCAGCCCGCCCACGACCATCTGTTCCTCGCGTGTCATCGTATCACACCCGGCGATCGCCAGGCAGGCAATGCACAGCAGACCCAGAACGTTGCGTTTCATGATGTTTCCCTTTTCACGGTTTCCAGGCGGCGGCCGGTTGGAAAACATGTGCGCGGGACATGGGAAACCGGGGTCGATACGCGAAACAGTGCCGCCGTGACTTCAGCCTACCCCGACCCTGTCCCGCCGGGCAAGAGTGCAGAATGACGCGGTTTTTCGCCCGCCAGCCCTACAGAAACACCGTGGCCGTCGCCGGCACCAGCGCCACCAGGACCAGCACCGCCAGCATCACCAGGATGAAGGGCAGGGTGGCGGCAAAGATCTGCTCCACCTTCACATCGCTGCGGTCCAGCGTGTTGTGTACAGTAAAGACCGAAATGCCGAAGGGCGGTGTCAGCAACCCGATCTCGACCGCGATCACGGTGATGATCCCGAATTGCATCAGGTCGATCCCCAGGCTCTGCGCGATGGGGGCCGCGATCGGCACCATGATCAGCAGGATCGAGGTGCTGTCCAGGATCATCCCCATCAGCAGGATGATCACCGCGTAAAGAAACAGGAACCCCATGGGCGTGAAGCCGCCCGATTGCACAAGGTCGGCAATCGCCGCAGGCAGGCCCGCGATCGACAGCATCCGCGAATAAAAGCTGGCCGCGATCAGCAGCAGCAGGATCGACACGGAAATCGTGCCGGTCTGCTTCATCACCTGCCACAGCTTGGCCCGCGTCAGGCTGCGCCGGGCCAGCGCGATGATCAGCGCGCCGAAAGCGCCCACGCCACCCGCCTCGGTCGGGGTGAAAAAGCCGCTGTATAGCCCGCCTAGCACCAGCAGCACCAGCGCCACGATGGGGATCATCTTCGAGAGCATCACGCGCAGGGGCATTTTCGGCCCATTCAGGTCCAGGCGACGGCTGCGCGCGGCCGAAGGGTCGGTAAAGACGAAACGCGGCACCAGCAGCGCCATCATCATCAGCATGATCACAAAGCCCAGGGCCATCAGCATGCCGGGCACGATGCCCGCGATGAACATGCCCCCGATCGAGACTTCGGCCAGCACGCCATAGATGATCAGCAGCAGGCTTGGCGGGATCATCATCCCCAGCACCGAACTGCCCGCCACCGTGCCCGCGGCAAAGGCCGGGCGGTAGCCATGGCGCGTCATCTCGGGCACGGCCACCTGGGTGAACACGGCCGCCGATGCGATGGACACCCCGGTCACGGCGGCAAAGACGGTGTTTGCCGCCACTGTCGCCACGCCCAGCCCGCACAGCATCCGGCGCAGCAATTCCTCGGCCACCTCGAAGGTGTCGCGCCCCACGTTCGACACGCTGACCAGCAGCCCCATCAGCACGAACAGCGGAATGGTCGCGAAAAGGTAATCCGCGATCCCGCTATAGGCGGTCAGTTCCAGCATGCGGAACGCCAGCGTGATGTTCTCGCGGATGATCCAGATGCCCAGGAAGGCCACCCCGAACAGCGCATAGGCGATCTGCATCCCCAGCAGCACCAGCGCCACCAGCAGCGCGATAAGCAAAAAGCCGATGGCAAGCGTGGTCATGTCTCGGTGCTTTCGGAGGAATCGTTCAGGTTCACCGCGCGGTACAGGCAGCACAGGCAGGCCAAGGCTGACCCGATGATGGTGATGGCACGGAACGGGAATGTCGGGATGGTAAAGACGCCCTGCACCCCGAAGAATTCGGCTGTGGTCCAGCTATTGACCGTCTTGCCCCATGACGCCCAGACGATCAGCGCGAAGACGATCGCGCCGACAAGGGCAAAGATCACTTCAAGGCCGCGCCGCGCCCCCGGAAGACCCGCGCCGATGCGCCGGATCAGGAAATCGGCCCGCGTCAGCCGGCCTTGCAGGATCGCATGGGACACTTGCAGGAAAACAATCGCCACGACCGCGCGCGCGGCGATCTCGGACACACCCGTGATGGGCGCATTCAGGAAATTCCGGCCGATCACATCGGCCACGACCAGCAGCATCAGCCCGCCGATCCCGACCGTGCCGATACTGGACAAAAGTGCCGCCGCAAGTCCCAGTGTCGCGCCGACGGGGGCTTCGGAAAAGCGCGGGCCCGCTGCCTCGTCTGTCCGCTCGGGCGTTGCCATGTCTTGCCTTTCTGTGCCTGTGTCCGGCGGTCTGTGTCCGGCGGTCTGTGGCCGGCGGTCTGTGTCCGGCGATGGATCACCCGCCCGGACCCTGTCCGGACGGGTGGCGTTCATGTCGGTTTGCGCTGGTCAGAGACCTTCGTCCCAGTTGCGCAGCGGCGTCGCGCCACGCTCGCGCAGCGCGCTGAAATAGGCCTTCAGCACGGTCTTGCCGGCCTCGCCGGTCTGTTCCAGCCAGGGTGCGACGATATTGGGCAGGTTTTCAACCCAGGCCGCCTTCTGATCGGCGGGCAGTTCATGCACGGTCAGACCGGCGGCCTGCATCTCGGTCATGGCGCGGTCGGCAAGCTGCTGCACGTAATCGCCATGCGCCACCGATGTGGCCTTGGCCGCATCGCGGAACGCGGCCTGCACGGGCTCGGGCAGACCCTCGAAGAAGTCCTTGTTGGCCGCGATCCCGCCAAAATACATCGACCCGATGCCCACGCGGGTCAGCTCGGGCGCCACCTCGTAGACCCGCGTCGGCAGGATGCCCGACGCAAAGGACAGCGCGCCTTCGGTCACACCGGTCTGGATATTGGTGTAATAGGTGGTCAGCGCGCCATCCACCGGCGTCGCCCCGGTGCCCTGCAACCAGTTGGCCGATGTGCCGGGCGCGTTCAGCTTGCGATTCTGCAGGTCCGCCATGCTGTTGACGGGGAAGTTGGCATAGATGTCATAGCTGTCGGTGATCAGCGAGGACAGGTGCACCATGTTGTTGTCCGACCAGCTGTCGCGCAGTTCGGGCAGGGTCTCGCTCAGCTCGTCGAAGATCTCGATGATCATCTTGTGATCGGGCGTGGCGAAGGGCGTGAAATAGGTCACGTTCTGCAAGGGCATCGTCGCACCTTCCCAGACGGTGCCGACCATGCCCACATCCACGATCCCGTCCATCACCGCCTCGCGGGTGTCGGTGAACTTGTAAAGCGTGCCGCCATAAGCCTCGGTCCAGTTGATCTTGTAGGCGCCACCTTCCGCCAGGATGCGATCCACCTCGGGCTGAAAGGTGTTCTTCATCGCATAGACCCAGATATTCGCCTCCGGGTGGCTCGATCCGATGTTGACCGTGATGGTCTGCTGCGCCGAAGCCCAGCCGCCTGCAAAGACGGCCAGCGCCGTTGCCGCCGTAAGTGTCGAGAATTTCATGTCTTTCCCTCCCATTTGCGCCCCGCCTCCTCTGCGGCGCGCGGTTTCGTCAGTCTTCGATATGTCCCATCGCGCGCAGGATGCGTTCCGGGGTAAAGGGCATGGCGGTGACCTGCGCGCCCATCGGGCGCAGCGCGTCATTGATCGCGTTCATCACGGCGGCGGGGGCCCCGGCGGTGCCGGCCTCGCCCGCGCCCTTGGCGCCAAGCGCGCTTTCCATCGTCGGCGTTTCCACATGGCCCACGATCATGTCGGGCATCTCGGCCGCCATCGGCACAAGGTAATCGGCCATTGACCCGTTCAGCAGCTGACCATCCGCGTCATAGTGGATTTCCTCGTATAGCGCGCCGCCCAGCCCCTGCACGATGCCGCCCCGGATCTGCTCGTCGACCAGTTGCGGGTTGATGATGCGCCCGCAATCCTCGACGCACCAGTGTTTCAGCAGCTTGACCTCGCCGGTGCCGGTATCGACCTCAAGGTAACTGGCCTGCACCCCGTTGGTGAAGGCAAAGGGATAGTCCGAGGTGATGAAATGCCGCGTCTGCACCAGCTCGCGCGGCAGCCCCTTGGGCAGGGTGTCGCCCCGGAAATAGACGATGCGCCCCAGCTCCTCCAACGGCATCCGCGCCTCGCCGGTCGTGCTGTCCACCACCTGGCCGTCGCGAATATCCAGCGCATCGGCAGGCGATTGCAGCATCGCGCCCGCCACTTCGAGGATCGAGGCCTTCAGCGCCAGCGCCGATTGCAGCGCCGCCTCGCCCCCGATGCCCGCCCCGCGCGACGCCCACGTGCCGCCGCCATAGGGCGTCACCTGCGTGTCGCCGGTGATCACGCGCACTTTCGACGGGGCAACCCCCACGCCTTCGGCCACGATCTGCGCCAGCATCGCCTCGGTGCCCTGGCCCTGTTCGGTCACACCCGACAGCGCCACGATGGACCCGTCCGGGTCCATCCGCACGGTGCAGCCATCCTGCGCCGAAATCCGCGCGCCGCCGATCCCGTACATGAAGGGCGAGGGGTTGGTCAGTTCGATGAAACTGGCGATCCCGATGCCGCGATGAATGCCTTTCTTTCGCAGTTCCGCCTGTTCTGCGCGCAGGGCGTCGTAATCCATCAGCTCCAGCAGCTTGTTCAGGCTGGCATGATGCGACAGCCCCTCGAACCGCATCTTGGCGGGCGATGTCACCGGATAGGCGTCATCGGCATAAAGATTGCGCCGCCGGATCTCGACCGGGTCCATGCCGATGGCCGCCGCGGCCATGTCCACCAGCCCTTCGGTCACCGCCACGGCGATGGGATGACCCACCGCGCGATACTGGCAGGTCGGTGTCTTGTTCTGAAAGACCACCGATGTCTGCGCACGGTAATTGGCGAAATCATAGGGCCCGCCGCAGAGGTTCACGACCTGGTTGCCCTCGATCGCGGATGTGCGCGGATAGACCGAATAGGCCCCGATGGCCGTCCAGTCGTCGATATCCATGGCCAGTATCTTTCCATCCGCATCCACCGCGATACGCGCGCCGATCTCGTGGTCGCGGGCGTGAATGTCGGTGGTGAAGCTTTCCAGCCGGTCGGCCACGAACTTGACCGGGCGCGCCATGATCTTGGCAATCGCCGCCGTCGCCACCTCGTCGGGGTAGACATGCACCTTGATGCCATATGATCCGCCCACATCGTCGCAGATCACCCGCACCCGGCCTTCGGGCAGGTCCAGATGCCTGGCAAAGACCGTCTGCATCATGTGCGGCGCCTGCGTCGCGTGCCAGGCGGTCATCTGCCCCTCGGCGGGGTTCCAGTCCACCAGGATCGACCGCGGCTCCAGCGTCACGCCGGTATGGCGCGCGGTCTTGAAACGCGCCGCGACGACCTTGTGCGCGCCGGCGAATGCCGCCTCGACATCGCCTTCCTCGTGCAGACGGCGAAAGGCAAGGTTGTCGCCCATCTCGGGGTGCAGCACAGGCGTATCCGCGTCCAGCGCGCTCATCATGTCGGTGACGGCGGGCAGGGGGGTGTAATCCACTTCGACCAACGCCGCCGCCTCTTCCGCCGCCGCGCGCGACGTGGCGACGACAGCCGCCACAGGCTCGCCCACCCAGCAGGTGCGATCCACCGCAACCGCATGCTGCGGCGGTGATTTCAGCCCCTTCAGATGCGCAAGCACAGCCACCCAGGGCGTGCAGACCCCGGCGATCTCGGCCCCGGTGAAGATACGCAGGACACCCTTGACCGCCGCCGCTTCGGCCGTGTCGATGGCCCCGATCCTCGCATGGGCATGGGGGCTGCGCACAAAGACCACATGCGCCATACGCGGCAGCACGATGTCATCCACGTATTTGCCACGGCCCTGCACAAGGCGCGGCGCATTGGGGCGCGGCACGGTCTTGCCGATATAGCTGTTGGGCCGGTCCGGGTTGCCAAAGGAAATGGTCATGCCGCACCCCCCTGGGCGCGCGCCCGCGCCACGCTTTCCACCGCGTCGATGATCGCCTCGTAGCCGGTGCAGCGGCAGTAATTGCCCGACAGATGCTCGCGGATCGTGGCCCGGTCCGGCACGCCGCCCATCTCCAGCAATTCCTTGATCGAGGCCAGCATGCCAGGCGTGCAATAGCCGCATTGCAGCGCGTTGCGCGCCACGAAAGCATCCTGCAGGTCGCGGATCACACCCTGTTCGGTCAACCCCTCCAGCGTCCAGACATCTGTCCCGTCCGCCTGGGCGGCCAGCATCAGGCAGCCGCGCACGGCCTGCCCGTCAACCTGGATCGTGCAGGCCCCGCACACCCCATGCTCGCATCCCGCATGCGCCCCGGTCAGACCCAGGTCAAGACGCAGAAAATCCACCAGGTGGCGGCCTGCGGGCACGCGGGCCTCCACCGGTTCGCCGTTCACGGTCAGGGCGATGTCGATACGATCGCGAAACGCCTCGGTCATGCGGTCTCTCCTGTCAGGTCTTGCATGGCGCGGGTCAGCAGCACGCCCGCCAGGTGGCGGCGATAGGCGGCGCTGGCCTGCGTGTCGCTGGGTGGATCGATCTCGGCGCGCAAAGCCGCAACAGCGCCGTCCACATCGCCCGCATCCAGCCGTTCCATCGCGGCCAGGGCCAGCACCGGGCGCGGCCCGACGCTGAAGGCCGACAGCCGATGCCCGGCGGCGCGCTTGACCAGGCACAGCCCCGCCAGCGCGTAATCGCCCGACCGCCGCGCGGTTTCGCGCAGAACATGCGCCTCGCCCGCTTCGGCAAGGGGCAGGGTGATCGCCGTCAGGATCTCGCCCTCCTCGATCGCGGTCTCGAACACGTCGACAAAGAAATCCTCGGCCGCCACCCGGCGCACCCCGGCCGCACCCTGCAGGTGGATCGTGCCCCCAAGGGCCAGCACGCAGGCGGGAAATTCGGCAGCGGGGTCCGCGTGGGCCAGCGATCCGCCGATGGTGCCACGGTTGCGGATCGCCGCATGGGCGATGTGATGCACCGCCTGCACCAGAAGCGGCGCGTGCTGCGCCACCAGGGGATCGGTGCCCACATCCGCATGGCGCGTCAGCGCGCCGATGCGCAACATGCCATCCTCGACCGTCACACCGCGCAAAGCCTCGATCCGCGAGATATCGACCAGCATGTCGCCCGTGCTCAGGCGCATGTTCATCGCCGCGATCAGGCTTTGCCCACCCGCCAGCACGCGCCCCATGCCGTCAGCCGCGGCCAACAGGTCCAGCGCGTGCGCAACATCCCTTGCCCGGGCATAGCCGCCCGCCAAAGCCTTCATGCGAAATCCTCCCTACAGGCGCCCTCTCCCCAGGGCTTGTTGATCAGTTGATCAACCCTATTGATCGAATGATCTATAAATCGCATAGTTTTGCAAGTGGAATCTTCACGACCTTTGAGAGTAAGGCTGTTTCATGGACCAACCCGTTTCCGATATCGTCGCCGCAGAACCGGCCGAACGCCGCCGCCTCCCCCCGGAAGAGCGGCGCCGCCAGATCGTCGAAGGGGCGGTGACCTTCTTTGCCGATGTCGGGCTGGATGGGAAAACCCGTGATCTGGCCAAGCGGCTGGGGATCACGCAATCGCTGCTGTTCAACTATTTCGCCAACAAGGCCGAAATCATCGAAGCGGTCTATGCGCATGTCTACCTTGACCGGCTGTCGGAAGACTGGCCGCGCCGCCTGACGGATCGTTCCGTGCCGCTGCGCGACCGGCTGCTGACCTTCTACACCGAATACAGCCAGCTGATCTTCGAATATGAATGGATGCGCATCTTCATGTTCTCGGGCCTCGCCGGGGCCGAACTGAACCGCCGCTACCTGCATCACATGGGCACGGTGATCCTGCATCCCCTGCTGGACGAGATCCGCGCCGCCGCCCCCGCGCCCGTCGATCCGCAGATGGAGGATATCTGGAACCTGCATGGCGGCATCGTCTACATCGGCATCCGTCGCCACATCTACCAGGTGCCCACGCCCGACGACCCGTCCGAGGCGATTGCCCATGCGGTGGACCGTTTCCTTGGATCTTTCGGCGTGGTCTGATCCGCGACAAGAACAAAAGACCCGCCATCGCGGGCGGGTCTTTCGGGGCCGACCGATCGGCTCAGGCCTCAGCGCGGGGTGATCAGGCTGGTGATGCGGCGCACGGCGACCCGACGGTTCAACCGTTCCGCCTCCAGCGTCGGGATCTTCAGGAACCGCTCGCCATAGCCCTGCACCACCATGTTCTCGGGTGGCACGTCGAAATACTCGGTCAGCGCCAGCGCCACGCTTTCGGCGCGCCGGTCCGACAGCAGCAGGTTCATCGCCGCACTGCCCACCGCATCGGTATAACCTTCCACCAGGAAGATCTCGCGCGGGTTGTCGCGGATCATCTGGCGCATCAGCAGGCCGATCTCGCGCAGCTGCTCGGCCTCGCTGGGCTGGATCGCCGCCGATCCCGTCCGAAAGGTGATATCCTCGAGGCTGATCTCGGGGGCCAGTTCGCGTACCTCGACGATCTCGCGCACCTGCCGCAGGCTGAAACTGCGGCCAAGGTCGCGCAATTCCGCTTCACGCAGGGCGGCGCGCAGGGCGTCGCGGTCGGTCCGGTCGCCTGCCGTGAACTGCCGCTGCGGGGCAGGGGGCAAGGTCGATGTATTGACCGGCGCCACCTGTGCAATGTCGTCGATCAGCAAGGTTTCGCGCCCCAGCGTATCGACAACGGACCGACGCAGCACCCGGCCTGATGCATCGCGGATCGTGACCACGCGCGAGCCATCGTCGCGGGTCACGGTCGTCGTGGTCGATCCATCGTCAAAGCGGCGCGTCTCGACGGTCGAGCCCGGCTGCCGGATCAGGGCATCGTCATCCTTGAGAACCTGGAACCGGCCCGAGTTGTCCTCGACGATCACCCGGTCGCCCGATGTCGCGGCCACGCGCTGCCCGTTCTGCATGATCGCGCCCACCGCCAGCGCGCCAAGCGCCAGAAGCCCCGCCTTTTCCAGGTTCGACAACCCGCCGCTTTCGGCGCGCGGCGCTTCCGCGCTGCGGTTGACAGGGGCGGTGAATTCCTGATCGCTGCTGCGGGTTTCCTCGGCGGTGACAACTTCGGTGCTGACCTCGGCTGCCGGGGCCTCGGTTGCGCCATCGGTCGTGGCCGTCACCGCCGCAAGCTCCCGCGCTTCGGTCTGTTCGGCAACGATCTCGGCATCCTTGAGGGCCGAGGCTTCGGCCTCCTGCGCCGCCGTCGCCAAGGCTTCGGCCTCCGCCTGTGCCGCCGCTTCGGCTTCCGCCTGTGCCGCCTTGTCGGCTTCCGCCTGCGCCGCCGCTTCGGCTTCCGCCTGTGCAGCCTTGTCGGCTTCGGCCTGCGCCGCCGCTTCGGCTTCCGCCTTTGCCGCCGCTTCCGCTTCCGCCTGCGCTGCCGCCTCGGCTTCCGCCTTTGCCGCCGCTTCCGCTTCCGCCTGCGCTGCCGCCTCTGCTTCCGCCTGTGCCGCCGCTTCCGCCTCCGCCTGTGCCGCCGCTTCAGCCTCCGCCTGCGCCGCCGCCTCGGCCTCCGCCTGTGCCGCCGCTTCCGCCTCCGCCTGCGCCGCTGCTTCAGCCTCCACCTGCGCAGCCTTGTCGGCTTCCGCCTGCGCCGCCGCTTCCGCTTCCGCCTGCGCCGCCGCTTCGGCTTCCGCCTGTGCAGCCTTGTCGGCTTCCGCCTGCGCCGCCGCTTCAGCTTCCGCCTTTGCCGCCGCTTCAGCCTCCGCCTGTGCCGCCGCTTCGGCTTCCGCCTGTGCCGCCGCTTCGGCTTCCGCCTGCGCCGCCGCTTCGGCCTCCGCCTGCGCCGCCGCCTCTGCTTCCGCCTTTGCCGCCGCTTCGGCTTCCGCCTGTGCCGCCGCTTCAGCCTCCGCCTGCGCCGCCGCTTCGGCTTCCGCCTGCGCCGCCGCCTCGGCCTCAGCCTGTGCCGCAGCAGCCGCTTCCGCCTCGGCTTGCGCGACACGTTCCGCCTCTGCGGCGGAGGCCTCGCGCTCGGCGGCCTCGATGGCGGCACTCAACAGGCCGATCCGGTCTTCCAGCGTCAGGGCGGCCGTCGCCGGGTCCTCGGCAGGCCGGTCAGCAGCCTCGGCCAGACCGTTTTGCAGCAGCCCCTCAAGCTCGGCGCCAAGCATCCCGATATCGCAGCGCCCCAGGTCCACCTGCCCCTCGGCAAAGCAGGTCTCCTGCACCGCCTGCGCAAGATAAATGCGCTCACCTGCGGGGTTCGCGATTTTCTGTTGTGCAATATTGGTATTCACCGCACGTATCTGCGAATATGCGGGGAATGGCTGGATCAGCGAAATCACCAGGATACTGGCCGTGGTGGTCTTGAGAGTTCTACGCGTCATGTGCTTGCCCTTGTCGTGGCCCAGAAGGCGGCATCGGCACGCGCCTTATCGCGGCCGACCGATTCCGATGTGATCATAACGCAGCGCAAACGGAAGACGGGTAACGTCACAAGACCGTGTTGCCCCGATTGCCGGGCGGTTCCGGCTGTTTCCCGCCGAAATCGGGCGCAATGGGCGGCTTTCCGCCGCCTGTCGCAGGGGGGGCGTCCGCCTTGGACGGCCTACTTGATCAGCGGCATCACGGTCTTGAAGGCAGGATGCGCCGCCGTGCCCAGCCATTCGAAAACCACCATCTCGGTCGTCACGATATCGGCGCCATGGGCGCGCATCCGCTCCAGCCCGGCCAGGCGGTTGGCCTCGGCGCGCGATCCCGTCGCATCCGCCACCACATGCACCTGCCGCCCGGCTGCGCGTAGGGCAAGCACCGTCTGCAGCACGCAGACATGGGCCTCGCAGCCGCAGACCACCAGCGCCGCATCCCCGGCAAGCCGGGCGGCAATGGCCGGATCGCGCAGGCTGTCAAAGCTCATCTTGGGCAGGGCCTCGCCCGCCGGAATCTCAAGCTCGGGAATGGTGCCGCCCAATCCCGCCGGGTTCTGTTCGGTCACATGCAGGGGCAGGCCAAGCAGCCGCGCCGCCCGGACCAGTCGCTGCGTGTTTGCGATCCTGACGGCGGCGGCGTCGATGGCCGGCATCAGCCGGGCCTGCACATCGATGACCAGCAAGGCGGATCGGGCGGGATCGATAAGGGGCATGTCGGACCTGCTTGATGACTGCGCGCAGTCTGCCCGCGAAGGGGCGGGGTGAAAACCCCCGATCGCGCCTGCCGCGCCCTGCGGCGCAATCCCGCCGCGATGCGGCCAGCGATGGCACCGCAAGGTCACAACTGCGTCAGTGCCGCCTTGCATCCGTCGCGCGCGACCTAGAAGATACGCCCATGAACCAAACGATAACCACCACGCATGCACCCGGTGACCGGGGCGACCAGGGCGGCCTTGACGGGCTGGACCCCGCGCTGCTGATCGCCTGCCCGACCTGCGATGCGCTGCAGCTCGATCGCCCGGTGCCTGCGGGCGCGCGGGCGCGCTGCCATCGCTGCGGCACGGTGCTGATGGCCCCGCGCGAAGGCGCCATGACCCGCATCGTGATGCTGGCCGCCACGGGGCTGGTGCTGATGGTGGCGGCGGTGTTCTTTCCCTTTCTCGAACTCAGCGCCGGGGGGATGGTGCGCCGGTCCTCGCTGCTGGATGCGGTGCTGGCTTTTTCCTCGGGGCTGATGCTGCCGCTGACCTTCGCGGTGGCGGCCCTGATCATCGTGCTGCCGGTGCTGCGCCTGGCCAGCATCGTCTATGCGCTGGCGCCGATGGCGCTGGGCTGGCACCGCGCGCGTCACGGCGTGGCCGCCTTCCGCCTGGCCGAGGCGCTGCGCCCCTGGGCCATGGCCGAGATCTTCATCGTCGGCGTCGCGGTGGCGCTGGTCAAGGTGGCAGGGCTTGCGCGGCTGGGGATCGGACCCGCCTTCTGGACCTTCGCGGCCCTCGTCCTCGTGACGGTGCTCAATGATACCTACATGTGCCGCCTGACCGTCTGGAAAACCCTCGAGGAGCGGCGGCGCCCATGATATCCCCGCACAGCACCAACGGCGCGCAGACACTGACCGCGCGGCAGGCCGGGCTTGTGGGCTGCCACAGCTGCGGGCGGGTGCACCCGATGGGCACGCCCCGTTGCATCCGCTGCAACGCCCCGCTGCACAGCCGCATGCCCGGCAGCCTGCAAAGGGTCTGGGCCTGGCTCTTCGCGGGGATCGTCGTCTATGTGCCGGCCAATATCTATCCGATGCTGCTGACCACAAGTTTCGGCGCAACCACGGAAAACACGATCATCGGCGGCGCGGTCGAATTGATGCATTACGGCTCCTACGGGGTGGCGCTGATCGTCTTTGTCGCCAGCGTGCTGATCCCGGTCGGCAAATTCCTCGCCATCGGCTATCTCGCGCTGGTGGTCGATCCCCGCAGCCGGCTGGGCGGCCGCCTCAGGCAGGGGCAGGACCTGCACGGGCGCCAGCGCCTGTTCGAAATCGTGGAATTCATCGGCCGCTGGTCGATGATCGACGTCTTCGTGGTGGCCATTCTGTCGGCGCTGGTGCAACTGGACTTCGCGGCCACGATCAATCCCGGAATCGCGGCGGTCAGTTTTTCTCTCTCGGTGGCCTTCACCATGCTGGCGGCGCTGAGCTTCGATCCCCGGCTGATCTGGGACGCAGAACAGGACATGACGACATGAGCAGCGACAACGCGACCCCGACCCCTTCACCGATGCGGATCGATCCGCCGAAACGGTCGTTCTGGCGCAACCTGTCGCTGGTCTGGCTGGTGCCGATCCTCGCGCTGATCGTGTCGCTGGGCATCGCCTGGCAGACCTATGCCGCGCGCGGCGTCACGATCGAGATTTCCTTTCTCAACGCCTCCGGCGTGCGGCCCGGCGAAACCACGATCCGCTACCGCGACGTGGTGATCGGCGCGGTCGAGGATGTGCGCTTCACCCCCGATCTGGCGCGGGTGCTTGTCACCGCCTCGATCGACCGGGATCTTGCCAACACGCTGCCCGCCGATGCGGCGTTCTGGGTGGTGCAGCCCGAGGTCAGCGCGCGGGGCATCACCGGCCTCTCGACCGTGCTCTCGGGCGTCTATATCGAAACCTCCTTCACGCCCGTGCCCGATAGCGAGGCCCGCAGCTTCACCGGCATGGACAGCGCGCCGCTGATCCGCGAAGGCCAGCAGGGCACCCGCATCACCCTGCGCACCCGCGACGCCAACCGCATCTCCGAAGGGGCGCCGATCCTGTTCCACGGGATCGAGGTCGGCCATATCGAGGCGCCGCGCCTGATCCTGTCGGGCGACAGCGTGGTGTTCGACGCCTTCATCATGGCCCCGCATGATCGCCGCCTGACAACGGCAACGCGCTTCTGGGACACCTCTGGCTTCACCGTCTCGCTGGGCACGGGCGGGCTGTCGCTGGATGTCGGCAACCTTGCCGCGCTGGTCACGGGCGGCATCGCCTTCGACACGATCTTTTCGGGCGGTGCGCCGCTGAACCCCGGCTATGTCTTCGATCTTTTCCCCGACGAAGAGGCCGCGCGCCAAAGCCTCTTCACCGGGGTGGGCGCCAATGCGGTCGAGATGGCGATCGAATTCGAAGGTTCCGTCAACGGGCTTGCCGTCGGATCGCCGGTGCGCTTCCGTGGCCTGCGCGTGGGCGAGGTGCGCGCCATCGGTGCCGTGCTGGTCGAAGAGGGCGGCCGCCAGCAGGTCCGCCTGCGCACGACCGTGGCACTGGACCCGCAGGCGCTGGGCCTGCCGGCCGAGGCCGGGGCCGAGCGCACGATCGAGTTCCTGCGCGACGCCGTTGCCGAAGGCCTGCGCGCGCAGCTGGCCACATCAAGCCTCTTCACCGCGTCCCTCGTGATCGAACTGGTCGAATTGCCCGACGCTGCCCCCGCCACGGTCGATGAGCGCGAGGATGGCCTGATCGTCCTGCCCTCGGTCGCCTCCGACTTGCCGGATTTCACCGCCACCGCCGAAGGTGTGCTCGAACGCATCAACGCGCTCCCGGTCGAAGAGCTGATGAACCAGGCAATCGCGCTCATGGCCTCGATCGAGGCGGTCGCCTCCTCCGAAGGAACGCGCCAGGCCCCCGATGCCGCACTTGCCCTGATCGAGGATATTCGCGCCCTCGTGGGTGGCGAAGACACGCAGGCCCTTCCGGGCGAATTGCGCGGCGGTCTGGCCGAAGTGCGCGGCATCGTCGAGGAATTGCGCCTGCGCGGCGCCATTGACCGGCTGGTCACGGTGCTGGAAAGCGCCGATACGATCGCCGCCAATACCGCCGCCGCCTCGGCCGATCTGCCCGAACTGGTCGCGGAACTGCGCGCCCTGACCGCCCGCGCCAGCGGTGTCGAGATCGAGGAACTGGCCGCCGCCGCCACCCGGCTTCTGAACAGCACCGAGGCGCTGATCGGATCGGACCAGATGCGCGATCTGCCGCCCGCCCTGGCCGGCGCGCTGGCCGAGGTCAGCCAGGTCCTTGCCGCCCTGCGCGAGGGCGAGGCGGTCGAAAACGTGAACCGCACGCTGGCCTCTACCCGCGCCGCCGCCGAATCCGTGGCCGAGGCGATGGAAAGCCTGCCGGATTTGTCGCAACGGCTGGAACGGCTGGTGGCCCAGGCCGACGGGCTGATCGCCGCCTACGGCGAAAGGTCCGACTTCAACACCGAGGCGCTGCAGGTGATGCGTGAATTCCGCGACACCGCCCGTGCGGTCACGCAGCTGGCCCGCGCCATCGAACGCAACCCGAATTCCCTCCTGATCGGACGCTGACCATGAAAAGCACCTTCCCCCTCGCGATTTCCCTGACCCTCGCGCTGGCCGCCTGCGGCGATACCGCCGCGCGCTACCTGGTGGAACCGGCACCCGTCGCGGATCCCGTGGCCCTGCGCCTGCCCAGCCTTGAATTGCGCGACGTGGTCCTGCCCGCCTATGCCGAGGGCAGCGAGATCCTGCAACAGGAACAGGACGGCGCCCTGCGCCCGGTCGAAGGGTCGGAATGGGCCGACGCCTCGGCCCGCGCGGTCACGGCGGCACTGGCGCGCAGCCTCGATCTGCAAACCACGGCCTCGGTCGCGGCCGAACCATGGCCGCTCTCGGAACCGGCGGCAGGCCGTCTTGACGTGCGCATCGACGCGATGGTCGCCCGCGCCGATGCAACCTTCCAGATTGCCGGGCAATATGCCGTGGCCAGCTTTGATGGCCGCGCCCGCGAGGTGCTGGAGCGTTTCGACATCCGCGTGCCGCTGACCGCCTCCGGCCCCGCCGCGATCGCCGCGGCACAGGGTCAGGCCATCGACCAGCTGGCCGGGCAGATCGTTGCGCGCCTGCGCCGTTAAGCCCGCAAAACGTCCTGTCAGCCGGGCAAAAGGGTGATCGTCTCGACCGTGACCGCCTCCACCGCGGCGGCGGAATAGGCCAGCGGCACGTATTCGCCCGCCGCCCAAAGCGGCGCCAGATCGGCCAGGTGCGGGCTGTCCTGCATCCCCGATTGCCCCGGCGCGTTGATCCAGACGCTTGCATCCCAATCGCCCAGGTCGATCACCATCCGCACGCTTGCCCCGATGCGGACCCGGTAATCCGACGCCTCGTGATGCGCCAGCATGATCGAGGTATTGCCGCCGCCCTTGGGCCATGGCCCCAGGTCGAAACTCGTGCCCAAAGGCGTCAGCGCATGGTCGAACCAGCCATGATGCAGATCGCCCCAGCGCCATTGCAGCGGATCCGCGCCGAACCGCGCCGTCACATCCGCCAGCGCCGCCGCCAGCGTCTCGCGCAGCAGCGCGTCGCGCGCATCCGGCGCATCCAGCCCGGCACGGGCCGCCAGCGCGGGGGGCCTGCCCTCCAGCAATTCCGTCACCACCGGCACGTTGCCCGGCACCAGGAACCGGCGCAGATCGGGGTCAGGGGCCACGCGCGCCAGCAGCGCCGGGCGCAGATGCGACGACAGCCAGACCTCGTAAAGCAGGGCAGGGGCCGACCCCACCTCGGACCGCCCGTCCCACAGCGCCAGCAGGTCGCGCCCCGGCGCGTCCTGCGGCAGCAGCGCGATCAGCCGCGCGGCAAAGGGCGATCCGGTATCGGTCTGCAAGGCGGTCGATGTCGCCAGGTCGTGATCCTCCCGCGCGCCCAGTGCGGCGGCGATCCGCGCAGCGCGCTGATCCTCGAACCATTCATGTCCGATCGCGGGGCCGGCCTGCGCCGCGGGCGGCAGGTTCATCTCGTTGGCCGAATGCACGAACCCCTGCGCGGGATTGTCCAGCCGGGGCAGGTCGCGCGCGGTCATGAACCCCTGCCATTCGAACCGCCCGTCACCGGCCACCGGCACCAGCCCGCGCCAGCCCTCGCGCACGGGCACATAGCCCGCCGCCTGCCAGCCGAAATCGCCGGTCACATCGGCATAGACCAGGTTGACCGACGGCGCGCCCCATGTGTCCACCGCATCCTTGAACCCCTCCCATGTGGTCGCCCGCATGGATCTGAGGCTGGCCATATAGGGCGCGGTGCCCGCTTCGGTGAAAACCGTCCGCAGCGCCAGCGCGCGGCCCGGCTCTTCCCAGACAACCGGCCCATGCCGGGTAAAGCGCAGATCAAGCCGCTGATCGGGATGGCCCCTGACCGCGAAAACCTCGGTCACTGTCTGCATCTCCTCCCAGCCATCGGCGTAGCGATAGCGCGCGGGTGCGGCGGGATCGGTGTCATAGACCATGACATCTTCCTGATCCGCGCAGAAGATCGTCAGGCTGAAGGCCGCGTGCCCGTTATGGCCCGCCATGATGCCGGGCGAAGACGGCTCGCCCGCGCCGATGATGTCGATGCCGGGTGCCGTCAGATGCACCATGTAGCGCAAGCTTGGCGCCGCATGGGCCCGGTGCGGATCGCTGGCCATGATCGGCCGGCCCGATGCGGTGCGCGCGCCCGATATGACCCAGTTGTTGGACCCTTCCACCGATGGGGCCTGCACCACGGTCTTGCGCGGGTCCACGCGCGACCAGCGCGCGGCCTCATCCAGCCCGGCGGCCAGCCGCGCGGGCGAAAAGGTCACCGGCGCGGTCGCCAGTTCGAACACCGCCAGTGCATGGGCGGGCAGGCCATCCCCTGCGTTTACGGCCCATTCCGACGCATCAACAGGCGGGTTCAACGGCACGCGCAGCAGGTCCACATCCGGGTCCGCCAGCGCCAGCACCTGCGCGCGCGCCAGTTCCGACGCCGCGTTGCGCGTCAGGCAATGGGTGCGGATGCGCACCACGTCTTCCGCCGCCCAGCGGGCAGGCCGCGTGCCAAGCGCCGCGAATTCCGCGGGCAAGGCCATCCGCCCGTCCAGCACCTGATCCACGCAGGCATTGATCCCGGCGGCAAAGGCGGTGCAGATCGCCTCGGCGTCGTCACCATAGGCGGCCCATTCCGGCGCCATGTCGCCCCGGTACAGGAACAATCGCGCCGCGCGGTCCTGCATCAGGTAGCCGGGGCCGAAATCCGCGGCCAGCAGCCCCAACCCCCGCTTGCGCCACAGGTCGATCTGCCACAGCCGGTCGCGCGCCGCGTTGAACCCTTGGGCAAAGAACAGGTCATGCAGCCCCCCGGCCCGGATATGGGCCAGACCCCAGCGGTCGATCTTCAGGGTGGCAGGGGCGGCAAGGCCGGGCAGGTGATAGGTGGTCATGACGGTCTCCGGTGGTCTGGTCAGGTCTGGCTGATGGCGCGCGCCGCCTCCAGCGCAAGCGGGGCGACGCGGGTGCTGAAATCCTCGGGCGTCCATTCGGCCAGCGACCCGGCCACGTGGATCGCGGCCACGGGGCGGCCTTGCGGGCCGGTCACGGCCACGCCGATGGCCACCTCGCCCAGCAGGATCTGTTCCACCGCGATGCTGTAACCCCGCGCGCGGGTCTGCCCGATCTCGGCGATGATCGCCTCGGGATCGGTCAGGGTGCGCGGCGTAAAGGGCGTGCGGTCCGACGCCGCGATGATCTCGCGCGCCTCGTCCTCGGGCAGGCGCGCCATGATGGCCCAGCCACCGGACGAGCAGAAGGTCGGCACGCTATGCCCCACCAGCGTGGCATAAAATGTCTCGCGCTTGCTCTGCATCCGCGCGGCATAGACCACGCGCTGCCCGTCGAACAGCGACAGGTCGACCCGTTCGCGCACGTTGCGCCGCAATTCCAGCAGAACAGGCGTGGCGCGCTGGATCAGCGGGTTCAGCCGCAGGAAATCCAGCGTGTGATCCAGCAGGCGGATACCGGGCAGAAAGCCCCGGTCCTCGTCGTCGCGCCGGATATAGCCAAGGCTGCGCAGCGTATGCACGATTCGCTGTGCCGCGCTGCGGTCGACCCCGGCGCGGCTGGCGATCTCGGCCAGCGACAGCGGCCGATCGGCATGATGAAACGCCGCCAGAACCTGCATCGCGCGGGCGATCGAATTGGTGAACAAAGGGTCCGCGCGCTGTTCATCGCTTAAATATCGAACACCGGATTCGGCGCGCAGCGTGTTTCGTGTCATCTTGTCAGCGACTCCGGTTGACTTTGGGGCAAGCACGGTTCTACGCTCAGACTACGATGCAAGCATATCGCATGGCAATACACTTAGCGTGTCATGTTTCAGGTGATGCAAGGTGGCAGTGGGTGACATGCTGCAGTTCGTGACAGGATGACGGGGGTCGCTGATTAGATGACAAGACGTGTGGCTTTGGCGGGATTCCTGCACGAAACCAACACATTCGCGCCCAGCCCGGCAGACATGGCCAGCTTCGTGCAGGGCGGTGGTTACATGCCCATGGCGCGCGGTGCCGCGCTGATGACGGCGGGGCGCGACATCAACCTCGGGATCGGCGGCGCCGTGGCGCATGGCGAATCGGCTGGATGGGACATGGTGCCGATCATGTGGTGCGGGGCGATTCCTTCGGCGCATGTGACGCGCGACGCCTATGACAGCATCACCGCCGAAATCGTCGATGGCATCCGCGCGGCGGGTCCGCTCGATGGCGTATTTCTTGACCTGCACGGCGCGATGGTGGCCGAACACGAAGACGATGGCGAAGGCGCGCTGATCGCGCGGGTCCGCGCCGTCGTGGGGCCCGATGTGCCCATCGTCGCGGCACTTGACCTGCACGGCAACATCACCGCGACAATGGTTGACGCCGCCGATGCGCTGGTGGGCTTTCGCACCTATCCGCATGTGGACATGGCCGAAACAGGCGCCCGCGCAGCGGTGCAGCTCGATGCCCTGATGGCGCGGGGCAAACCCTTCGCCAAGGCATTCCGCCGGATGGATTTCCTGATCCCGATCGCCTGGCAAAGCACCCTGATGGAACCGGCTGCCGGCATCTATGCCCGCATGGCCGCGCTGGAAGGGGGCGATGTCGCCTCGGTATCCTTCTTTCCGGGCTTTCCGGCCGCCGATTTCCCCGGCTGCGGCCCGACCGTCGTGGCCTATGGCGCCACCCAGGCCGCGGCCGATGCCGCCGCCGATGCCGTGGCCGCCGATGTGAACCGGGCCGAGCCCGCCTTCGCGGGCGCGTCCTTCGATCCCGACGCCGGCGTGGCCGAGGCGATCCGCATCGCCGCCACCGCCTCCAGGCCCGTGGTGATCGCCGATACGCAGGACAACCCCGGCGCGGGCGGCGACAGCAACACCACAGGCATGCTGCGTGCGCTGGTGCGCGCGAATGCGCAGCGCGCCGCGACCGGCATCATCGTCGATCCCGCCGCCGCCGCCGCCGCCCATGCAGCCGGGCAGGGCGCCGAGATCGAGATCGCGCTGGGCGGGTTCTCCAACATCCCCGGCGACAGCCCGTTTCAGGCGCGTTTCACCGTCGAAACCCTGGCGGATGGCAAGTTCATCGCCTCCGGTCCCTATTATGGCGGCGCGCAACTGGATCTGGGCCCCTCGGCCTGCCTGCGCATCGGCGGTGTGCGCGTGGTCGTCTCGACCCACAAGGCGCAGATGGCCGATCAGCAGATGTACCGCTTCGTGGGCATAGAGCCGACGGAACAGGCCATCCTTGTCAACAAGAGTTCGGTTCATTTCCGCGCGGATTTTCAGCCGATTGCCGAAAGAATACTCGTTTGTACCGCACCCGGCCCGATGCCGATCAGCCCGGCCAGCCTGCCATGGACACGGCTGGCCCCCGGCATCAAACTCGAGCCGATGGGCGCCCGCTGGCAGCCCGCGAAGGTCCCCGAACCCAGTCTTGAGGAGAGCTGAGCAACGATTTCACCCCCGTGCACCCGTCACAGAACCCGGGGCACATGACGACCACCCGAAGTGCAACAGAGAGAGAAAAGAATGACTGTTCAAAGTTTCCGATCAAAGGGCGCCACCCGCGTCCGCAGCCTGATGGCAGGGGCGCTGATGGCCTCGACCGCGCTGGTTGGCGCCAGCGCCGCATGGGCCGAAACCACGATCACAGCCGTGATGCATTCCGGCCTGCGCGTGCTGGATCCGGTGATCACCACCGCCCATATCACCCGCAACCACGCCTACATGATCTATGACGTGCTGGTCGCCGTTGACAGCAATTTCGCACCGCAGCCGCAGATGGCCGACTGGACGATCTCGGATGACGGGCTGGTCTATACTTTCACCCTGCGTGACGGTCTGAAATTCCATGACGGCACCCCCGTCACCATGGCCGATGCCGAAGCCTCGCTCAAGCGTTGGGCGCAAAAGGACTCCGGCGGCCAGATCATCATGGACAAGACCGAAAGCCTGACCGCGACCGATGACAAGACGCTGGTCTGGACCCTCAAGGAACCCTTCGCCCCGCTGCTCGACACGCTGGGCAAGCAATCGGCCCTGCCGCCCTTCATCATGCCCGCGCGCATCGCCGCCACCCCGGCCGATACCGCGATCACCGAGCATGTGGGCTCCGGTCCCTTCCGCTTCGTCGAGGCTGAGTTCCAGCCCGGCGTCAGCGTCACCTACATCAAGAACGAGGATTACGTCCCCCGGTCCGAACCTGCCGACAACATGGCCGGTGGCAAGGTCGTGAACGTGGACAAGGTCGTCTGGTCGACCATGCCCGACGCCTCCACCGCGATCAACGCGCTCTTGGGCAACGAGATCGACTACATCGAATCCGTTCAGGTCGACCTGCTGCCGCTGCTCGAGGGCGATCCCGATGTGGTCTATGAAAAGCGCGAACCGCTGGGCTACCAGACCATCGGCCGGATGAACTTCAAGCATCCGCCCTTCGACAACGTCAAGATCCGCCAGGCCGCGATGAAGGCCCTGGATCAGCAGGCGATCCTTGCCGCGCTGGTGGGCAACCCCGACTACTACTCGATCTGCGGCGCGATCTTCGGTTGCGGCACCCCGCTGGCCGATGCGACCGGTTCGGAAAGCCTGACCTCGGGTGGCGATCTGGAAGCGGCCAAGGCCCTGCTGGCCGAAGCCGGTTACGATGGCACCCCGATCGTGCTGATGGCGCCGACCGACGTGGTCGCACTGGCGGCACAGCCGGTCGTGGCGTCCCAGGCGCTGCGCAACGCGGGCTTCAACGTCGACATGCAGCCGATGGACTGGCAGACGCTGGTGACCCGCCGCGCCAGCCAGAACGCCCCGGCCGATGGTGGCTGGAACATGTTCTTCACCAACTGGCTGGTGCCGGAAATCTCCAGCCCGCTGGTCTCGCCGATGCTGAACGGCCGTGGCGACGCGGCATGGTTCGGTTGGCCGGATGATGCGGTCGTCGAAGGCCTCAAGGCCGACTTCATCGCCGCCAAGACGCTGGAAGAGCAGCAGGCCGTGGCCAAGAAGATCCAGGCCCACAACATGGAACAGGTTCTCTACGTGCCGGTCGGTCAGTATGCCCTGCCGCAGGCACGCCGCGCGACCCTCACCGACATGCTGCCCTCGCCGGTGCCGGTGTTCTGGAACGTCAAGAAAGCCGAGTGATCATGACCTGATCCACCCCGGCGCGCGCCCCGCGCGCGCCGGTATTTCCTGCGCGACGGGGCGATCCGCCCCGCGCACGCGCGCCTGACCTGTCACTTCTCCGCCGAAAGGGTTCCCTGCCAATGCTGGGCTATATCCTCCGACGCATCCTGGCGATCATTCCCGTCATGCTGATCGTCGCGATCTTCGTCTTCCTCCTGCTGCGCCTGACGCCGGGCGATCCCGCCGCGATCATCGCCGGCGATATGGCCACGCCCGAGCAGCTTGAGCGTATCCGCGAGGCGATGGGCCTGAACAAACCCTTGCTGACCCAGTTCTTCACCTGGATGGGCAGCCTGTTGCAGGGCGATCTCGGCACCTCGCTGATCTCGGGGACGCCGGTCACCACGATGATCGGGCAACGCATCTTCCCCACGATCAACATGGCGCTGCTGACCATCGTGATCGCCGTGGCCATCGCCGTGCCGATGGGCGTGCTGGCCGCATGGCGGCACCGCTCCTGGGTCGATTACGCGGTCATGAGCTTTTCGGTGCTGGGCTTTTCCGTGCCGGTCTTCGTGATCGGCTATCTCTTCATCCTCGTCTTCTCGATCTCGCTGGGCTGGCTGCCGGTGCAGGGCTATGCCTCGCCCTCAGAAAAGGGCATCGCCGAATTCCTCTATCGCGCGATCCTGCCGGCGCTGACGCTCGCCACGATCTACGTGGCGCTGATCGCGCGGATGACCCGCGCCTCCATGCTCGAAGTGCTGGGCGAGGATTACATCCGCACCGCCCGCGCCAAGGGCGTCAAGGAAAGCCGTGTTCTGTTCCGCCATGCGCTGCGCAATGCCGCCGTGCCGATCCTGACCGTGATCGGCACCGGTTTCGCGCTGCTGATCTCGGGCGTGGTGGTCACCGAAAGCGTGTTCAACATCCCCGGCATCGGCCGCCTGACCGTCGATGCGATCCTGGCGCGCGACTATCCGGTGATCCAGGCGATGATCCTCATCACCAGCGCCACCTATGTGGTGGTCAACCTGATCATCGACATTTCCTACACCGTCTTTGACCCGAGGATCCGTTACTGATGTCAAACTACGCGCCCCCGTCCTCGGCCATGCAGTCGGTGCTGCGGCTCTTCTCGATCCCGTCGCTGGCCAAGCTGGGTGTCGGTCCGATGATCGCCGCCGCCGTGCTGGCGATGATCGTGATCGTCACGCTGATCTCGCCCTGGCTGGCCCCGTTCGATCCGCTGGAAATGAACCCGATGAACCGCCTGCAAGGGCCAAGCGATACCAACCTGCTGGGCACCGACCCCTTTGGCCGCGACATCTATTCGCGTGTGCTGATCGGCGGCCGGGTCTCGCTGCTGATCGGCATCGGTGCCGCCATCGTGTCGGTCTTCATCGGCCTGATCATCGGCCTTGTCGCCGGCTTTTTCCGGCTGGCCGACACGATCATCATGCGGATCATGGACAGCCTCATGGCGATCCCCTCGATCCTGCTGGCCATCGCGCTCGTGGCGCTCAACGGCCCCTCGATCACCTCGGTGATCATGGCGATCACGATCCCGGAAATCCCCCGCGTCGTGCGGCTTGTCCGCTCTGTCGTGCTGACCGCGCGCGAAGAACCCTATGTCGAGGCGGCGATCGCGCTGGGCTCCTCCATGCCCAAGATCCTGTTTCAGCACCTCATGCCCAACACCATGGCGCCGCTGATCGTGCAGGGCACCTATATCCTCGCCTCCGCCATCCTGACCGAGGCGATCCTGTCCTTCCTCGGCGCGGGCGTCTCGACCGAGATCCCGACCTGGGGGAACATCATGGCCGAGGGGCGGCAGTATTTCCGCGTGAAGCCCGAACTGATCCTCTGGCCCGGCCTGATGCTGTCGCTCTGCATCCTGTCGATCAACCTCTTGGGCGATACCGCGCGCGACATGCTGGACCCGCGCCTCAAGAAACGGGGGGAATAAGCCGATGCTCTTCAAATCGCGCAATTTCGACGATGCGAAAACCGTGCTCACGGTCAGTGACCTGACCGTCAGCCTGCCCCCCAGCGCCAAGGCCCCGCCGGTGCTCAACCGGATCAGCCTGACCATCCGGCAGGGCGAAACGGTCTGCCTCGTGGGCGAATCCGGCTCGGGCAAATCCGTGACCTCGCTGGCGGTCATGGGCCTTCTGCCCAAGGATGCGCTCTTCGTGACGGGCGGCAAGATCACGCTTTCGGATACCGACCTTCTGGCGCAATCCCCCGCCGCGATGCAGGATATCCGCGCCCGCCGCGTGGCGATGATCTTCCAGGAACCGATGACCGCGCTGAACCCGGTGATGCGCGTCGGCGACCAGATCGAAGAGGTGCTGGAAAGCCATACCAGCCTCTCGGCCGAAGAACGCCGCGCCCGCGTCATCGACATCATGGAACAGGTGCATCTGCCCGATGTGGAACGCATCCACCGCAGCTATCCGCACCAGTTGTCGGGCGGGCAGCGCCAGCGGATCATGATCGCCATGGCCCTCGTGCTGGAACCCGAACTGCTGATCGCGGATGAACCCACCACCGCGCTCGATGTGACCACGCAGCAGCAGATCCTGTCGCTGATCGCGGAACTTCAGGAAAAGCATGGCACCGCCGTGCTGTTCATCACCCATGACATGGGCGTGGTGGCCGAAATCGCCGATACCGTCTACGTGATGAAATCGGGCGACCTCGTGGAACACGCGCCGATCGAGACGCTGCTGCGCGCGCCCAGGCAGGACTATACCCAGAACCTCTTGCGCGCCGTGCCCAGCCTGATCCCGCGCCCCCCGCGCGCGGCACCGGGGGGGGATCCGGTCCTCAAGGTCGACAATCTCGACATGATCTACGGTGGCGGCGGCTTCTTCGTCAAACGCCCCGGCACCCATGCGGCCAAGGACGTGACCTTCACGGTCGCGCGCGGGCGCACCCTGGGCATCGTGGGGGAATCCGGGTCCGGCAAATCCACCGTCGCGCGCTGCATCATGCGGCTGATCGCGCCCACCTCCGGCGCGATCCGCCTGCGCGACACCGATATCGCCCATCTGACGCGGACCCAGCTCAAGCCGCACCGCCAGCATCTGCAAGTGGTGTTCCAGGATCCGTTCCGCTCGCTCAACCCCCGCTGGACGGTGGGCCGCAGCCTGATCGAAGGCCCCGTCAACTATGGCACCTCACCCGCGCAGGCCATGGCCCGCGCCGCCGAACTGATGGAGATCGTGGGCCTGCCCCGCGATAGCCTTGATCGCTACCCGCACCAGTTCTCGGGCGGCCAGCGCCAGCGCATCGCCATCGCCCGCGCGGTGATGATGCAGCCCGACGTCCTCGTCGCGGACGAGGCGGTGTCGGCCCTCGACGTGTCGGTACAGGCGCAGGTGCTCGACCTGCTCAACGATCTTCAGGAAAAGCTCGGCATCACCATCGTCTTCATCACCCATGACCTGCGCGTCGCCGCGCAGATCTGCGATGATGTTCTGGTGATGCAGCGCGGCGTGGTGGTCGAACAGGGCCCCGCCGCCGCCGTTCTGGCCAATCCGCAACATGAATACACGAAATCCCTGATCGAAGCCGCCCCCGGCCGCGCCTGGGATTTCGCCAATTTCCGGGAACTGGGCGCCGCCTGATCCCTTCGCATGATAATACCGAGGAGAAAGACATGAACATCCTGCCCGTGATCGAGGCAAGCACCGCCGAGTTGACCGAGATCTTCAAGGACCTGCACGCCCATCCCGAAATCGGCCTCGAAGAACAGCGCACCAGCGCCATCGTGGCCGAGAAACTGCGCAGCTATGGCGTCGACGAGGTGCATACCGGCATCGGCATCACCGGCGTCGTCGGCATCATCTACGGGCGCGGCGGCAAGGATGCGGGCGGCAAGCGCGTGGGCCTGCGCGCCGACATGGATGCGCTGCCGATCCACGAACAGACAAACCTTCCCTATTCCTCGAAGAACGCAGGGAAAATGCACGCCTGCGGCCATGACAGCCACACAACGATGCTTCTGGGCGCGGCCAAGCACCTTGCCGCCACCCGCAATTTCGACGGCACCGCCATCATGATCTTCCAGCCCGCCGAAGAAGGGCTGGGCGGCGCGCGCGGCATGCTCAAGGACGGGCTGTTCGACCGTTTCCCCTGCGATGAAGTCTACGGGATGCACAATTCGCCCAACGGTCAGCCGGGCACCGTGGGCATCTGCAAGGGTGCCGCCATGGCGGGGGCCGCTTTTTTCGACATCCATGTGACCGGCAAGGGCAGCCATGCCGCCATGCCGCAGCAGTCGCGCGATGCGCTGGTCACGGCCTCGGCCCTCGTGGGCCAGCTGCAGACCATCGTGGCCCGCAACGTCGCCCCCCTGGATACCTGCGTGCTCTCCGTCACGCAGATCCACGCCGGCAGCGCCTATAACGTGATCCCCGAAACCGCCCATATCTGCGGCACGATCCGCTACTTCAAGGATTCCGTCTACGAGATCGCGGAAACCCGGATGAAGGAAATCTGCGCCGGTTTCGGCGCAGCCTTCGGCGCCGAGATCAAGGTCGATCTGCGCAATGTCTTCGACGTGCTGATGAACGACCATGAGCTGTCGGACGCCTATATGGATGCCGCCCGCGACATCGTCGGCGAAGAGATGATCAGCCGCACCGATGAACCCGCCACCGGGTCCGAGGATTTCGCCGACATGCTCAAGGTCGTGCCCGGCGCCTATTGCCGCGTGGGCCATACCGGCAACGTGCCCCTGCACAACCCCGGCTTCGTTCTGGGAACCGAGGTTCTGCCCGTCGGCGCCTCGATCATGGCGCGCGTGGTGGAACGCCGCCTTCCCCTGTCGGAGGCCGCCGGATGAACCCGCTCGACCTGCCATTCGACGCCGATGACATGGTCGAACGGCTCAGGCCGTGGATCGAATGCGAAAGCCCGACCTACGACGCCGATGCCGTCAACCGGATGATGGACCTTGCCGCCTATGACCTCACCGTCGCGGGCGCCGTGGTCGAACGCATCCCCGGCCGCATGGGCTTTGGCGGTTCGGTCCGCGCGCGCTTTCCGCATCCCGATTTCGGCAAGCCGGGCATCCTGATCGCGGGCCACATGGATACGGTCCATCCCATTGGCACGTTGGAAAAACTGCCCTTCAAACGCGAGGGCGGCATCTGCTACGGCCCCGGCATCATGGACATGAAGGGCGGCAATTTCATCAGCCTCGAGGCGATCAAGGCGCTGGCCGCCGCCGGGATGCAGACGCCCTTGCCGGTGACGGTCCTCTTCACCCCGGACGAAGAGGTGGGCACCCCCTCCACCCGCGACCTGATCGAGGCCGAAGCGGCCAAGAACAAATACGTGCTTGTCCCCGAACCCGCGAAACAGGACGGCGGCGCGGTGATCGGCCGCTACGCCATCGCGCGCTTCAACCTGCGCACGGTGGGCCGGCCCAGCCATGCCGGTTGGGCGCTGGCCGAAGGCCGCTCGGCGATTGCCGCCATGGCGAAAAAGATCCTCGAAATCGAGGCAATGACGACCGATGACTGCACCTTCTCGGTGGGCGTGATCCACGCCGGCCAATGGGTGAACTGCGTCTCCTCCTCCTGCGAGGCGCAGGCCCTCACCATGGCCAAGACGCAGGAAGACCTTGATCGCGGCGTCGCCGCCATGATGGCCCTGCAAGGCGAGGAAAACGGCGTCAGCTTCGAAGTGACGCGCGGCGTGACCCGGCCCGTGTGGGAACCCGACCAGCCCGGCACCATGGCGATGTTCGACATCGCCAAGGACATCTGCGCCGAACTGGGGTTCGAACTGACCGGCGCCAGCTCGGGCGGCGGATCGGATGGCAACTTCACCGGCTACATGGGCATCCCCACGCTCGATTCCATCGGCGTGCGCGGCAAGGGCCTGCATACGCTGGGCGAACATATCGAAGTCTCCAGCCTGCCCGAACGCGCCAAGCTGACGGCGGCCCTTCTGATGCGCCTGCAATAGACAGAGAACCGCGCGGGCAGGGGGGCACCCCACCCGCGCGGGCACCCGATCACGATTGCGACAGTCCCCCGCGCTTGCTAGACAGAAAGCATGAACAGGCAATCGCCTCAGAAGAAAAGCGGCTGGCGCGGGTCCGAGGACCTGTGGCTCAACGCCGCCTATGATCTTCTGATCGACAAGGGGGTCGATGCGGTCAAGGTGCTGCCGCTGGCCGAAACCCTCGGCCTGTCGCGCACCAGTTTCTATGGCCATTTCGACAGCCGCGAGTCATTGCTTGACGCCCTCGTCAACCGCTGGCGCGACAAGAACACCGGCAACCTCGTCCGGCAGACCCAGGCCTATGCCGAAACCATCACCGAGGCTGTGTTCAACCTCTTCGATTGCTGGCTCAGGCCCGATCTTTTCGATGCGCGCTTCGACCATGCGATCCGCAACTGGGCGCTGGGCGATCCCGGCCTGCGCGCCATCCTCGAACAGAATGACAGCGACCGGATCGACGCGATCCGCGCCATGTTCGAACGCTTCGGCTATGACCCCGAAGATGCGCGCATCCGCGCCTACACCATCTATTACACGCAAGTCGGCTATGTCTCGATGATGGTGCAGGAAGAAACGCGCGTGCGCGTGGACCGCATGCCCAATTACATCGTCGTCTTCACCGGCCATGCGCCCACCCCGGCCGAGGTGGAGCGTTTCCGCGCCCGCCACTTGGCCCCCCCCGCGCGGCCCCGCGCCCGGCGCAAGAAAGCCTGATCAGGCCTCGACCTCGACCTTTCCGATGGGATGCGAACAGCAGGCCAGAATATAGCCTTCGGCCACATCCTCATCGCTGATCCCGCCGTTATGGACCATATGCACCTCGCCCGCGATCTTGCGGATCTTGCAGGTGCCGCAGATGCCGAACTGGCAGCCAGACGGGATGTTCAGCCCCGCGCCCCGCGCCACCGCCAGCACCGTATCGGTCTGCGCGCAGCGCGCCGACAGCCCGGCCCCGGCAAAGATCACCTCGGCGCCTACATCGTCCTGCGGGATCACGTCGTCGAACTCGGTCAGTTCGGCCACCGATTCCGCCGGCGCATGGAAACTTTCCTGGTGGTACCTTGTCATGTCGAACCCCAGCGCGTTCAGCATGTCGCGCACCGCCTGCATGAACGTGTCCGGCCCGCAGCAATAGACCTCCCGCTCCAGGTAGTCGGGCGCCATCAGGCCCAGCATCAACTGGTTGAACCGCCCGCGATAACCCGTCCAGACCTCGTAGGGGTCTTCCTGGCTGACCACGAAATGCAGCTTCAACCCCTGCACCCGGCTGGCCATGTATTCCAGCCGCTTGCGAAAGATCAGCTCGCTGGGCCTGCGCGCGCACTGGATGAATGTCATGTCGGGGTCCTCGCCCCGCTCGAACAACGTCGCGGCCATCGACATCACCGGCGTCACGCCGGACCCGGCCGAAATGAACAGGTATTTCGCCTCGGGTTGCGGCGGCAGATGGAACAGGCCCGACGGCCCATAGGCCTTGATCCGCATCCCCGGCTTCAGGTTCTCCATCATCCAGCGGCCCGCCACGCTGTCAGGTCCCGGCTTGACCGTGACCGAGACATAGGCGTTCACCACCGGGCTGCTGGAAATCGTATAGGTCCGCTGGATCGGCCCGCCCGGCAGCGGCAGTTCCAGCGTCAGGAATTGCCCCGCGCGATAGACAAAGGTCGCCCCTGACGGCGGGCGGAACACGAAGGTCCGCACACCGGGGGTTTCGGGCACCACGGCCACGCATTCCAGCGGCTCGCTGTCCTGCCAGACGGGTGTATCGGCGCGGGGCATCGGGATCATCGGCTCACTCCGCCGCCATATCGGCACGCGGGCGCGCGGGCCCGCTCAACCGCTTCTGCATCGTGTTGGCATACCAGTCGATGAACTGGATCACGCCGCTTTCCTGCTTGGCCGAATAGGGCCCCGGCACATAGGCGGGTGAATCGATACCCTTCTGGTTTTCCTCGACAATCCGGCGATCCTCGTCATTGGTGTGAACCCAGACCTCGGTCAGGCGGTTCAGGTCGTAATCGACGCCTTCCACCGCGTCCTTGTGCACCAGCCATGTGGTCGTCACCTGGGTCTCGCGCACCGATACCGGGATCACGCGGAACAACAGCACCTGATCCGAAAGGAAATGGTTCCAGGTGTTGGGATAATGAAAGAACAGGCAGGAGCCCGCATTGTCGAAGGGCACATCGCCCACGCGCCGCGCCACCGCCGCCTTGCCATCCATCGTATAGCTGACCGCCGCCCCCAGGAAGGGGATGCGCACCAGCCGCCACTGGTCGTCAGGATCCGCCACGTAGCGCGACGGCAGGCCAGCTGCCTCGCACCGCTCCACATGCGCCAGCCCGGCAGGCGACGAGATGCTGTCATCCGCGCCCACCAGGTCGGGATCGTCGTTGAACGTCCGGCACAGCGACGGATGCGAACCCGAACAGTGATAGCATTCGCGGTTGTTCTCCATCACCAGCTTCCAGTTGGCCTTCTCGACGATGGTGCTTTGATGCGCCACCTTCAGCCCGGCGGGATCATGGGGCGCGAAATAGCGGGTCATCTGTGCCGCCACGGGGGCGAAATCGGGTGCCTCCTGGGCCAGGCAGACGAAAACCATCCCCCCGGCTTCCGCGCAATGCACGCCCCGCAGCCCGTGATCCTGCGGCTTGAAATCCGGCCCCATGTCGCGCGCATACAAAAGCTTGCCGTCCAGCTCATAGGTCCATTGATGATAGGGGCACACCAGCTTGGGCGCTGCACCCTTGTCGGCAGAACAGATCCGGCTGCCGCGATGCCGGCACGAGTTGTGGAAGGACCGGATCGTCCCATCCGCCCCGCGCACGATGATGATCGAATAGGCCCCGATCTGCAGCGTGACATAAGACCCGGTCTTGGGCACCTCGGCCGAGGCAATCGCGAACAGCCAGTCGCGATACCAGATCTTCTCCATATCCGCCTCGAACAGCGCGGCATCGGTATAGAAAGGGCGGGGCAGGGAATGGGCCGGCTTGCGCTGGTCCAGAAGCGACTGAAGTTCGGAATCGTCAAGCATGACAGTGATCCTGTGGCAGGGATGAAGGGTTATGGTTGATCAAAGACAAGCGGTTTCTACCCTGCATGGTCAGATGTCCTTGACCAGACGCAGCGCATCATAGATCGCGGCATGGGTGTTGCGGGCGGCCACCGCATCGCCGATCCGGTAGAGAACGAACTGATCCGGCCCGGCCTGCCAGGGCTGTGCGCGCCCGGCGATCAGCGCATCCTGATCCACCGCGCCCCTGTTGGCCGATTGCGGTTTCAGCGCGAAATACAACTCGTCCAGCGGCAAGGTGCCGTGGTTGACCACGATCTGGTCGAAATCCCGCGTCTCGCGATGGCTGGAATAATCCGTGCCGATCACCGCGCTCAGCCGGTTGCCGTTCCGCTGCACCGCTTTCAGCCTGTAAGTCACTGTAAAGCGGACATCCTTGTCCTGCAGGCTGCGCATGTAGGGCACCAGGTTCATCGCCATCACATCGGGGGCAAAGCTGCGGTCGGGCGTCATCACCTCGACATGGGCACCGCTGCCCGCGATCACCTCGGCGGCCTGCAAGGCCGCATGATCGCCCGCGTCGTCATAGACCAGCACGCGCGCGCCGGGCTTCACATCGCCCGCGATGATATCCCAGGACGACACCACCAGGTCATTGCCATCCTCCAGCACCTCGGTATGCGGCATCCCGCCCGTGGCCACGATCACCACATCGGGGTTTTGTGCCATGATGTCAGCGGCTTCGGCATAGGTGTTGAAGTGAAAGACCACGTCGCGCGCGGCACATTGCGCCATCCGCCAGTCGATGATCCCGATCATCTCGCGCCGCCGCGCCGATTGCGCGGCCAGCCGCAACTGCCCGCCCGCATCGGGGGCCGCCTCGAACACCGTGACCGCGTGACCGCGCATCGCGGCGACGCGCGCGGCCTCCAGCCCCGCAGGTCCGGCCCCCACCACGACCACGCGCTTCTTCACCGGCGCGGGCGCGATCATGTCGTCCTGCGGCATGGTCAGCTCGCGGCCCGTGGCGGCGTTATGGGTGCACAGCGCATCCCCCGCCTGGTAGATCCGGTCAAGGCAGTAGTTCGCGCCGACGCAGGGCCGGATGTCATCCTCGCGCCCCTCGATGATCTTGGTCACGATCAGCGGATCGGCCATATGCGCGCGTGTCATCCCCACCATGTCCAGCTGGCCCGAGGCCACGGCATGGCGCGCCGTCGCCACATCAGGGATGCGCGCCGCATGGAACGTGGGCAGGCCCACCTCGGCGCGGATGCGCCCCGCGAAATCCAGGTGCGGCGCGGATCGCATCCCCTGCACCGGGATCACATCGGTCAGCGCGGCATCGGTATGGATCTGCCCCCGGATCACGTTCAGGAAATCGACACCCGCCTCCTTGAACATATGCCCGATGGCAATGCCTTCCTCGACGGGAATACCCCCCTCGGCCGCCTCATCCGCGACATAGCGCATCCCCAGCAGGAACCGGTTGCCCACCCGCTTGCGGCAGGCGCGGTAAACCTCCAGCGCGAAACGCGCCCGGTTCTCCAGCCCGCCACCCCATGGCGCATCCAGAACATTGGTCAAGGGCGACATGAACTGGTCCATCAGATGGCCGTAGCATTCGAACTCCACCCCATCCAGGCCCGCCGCCTGCATCCGTTCGGCGGCATCGGCGTAATCCTCGATGATGCGCGCGATCTCGTGATCCTCGATGATCTTGGGAAAGGCACGGTGCGCCGGCTCGCGGAAGGGGCCGGGGGCCACGACGGGCAGCCAGTCGCCCTTGGCCCAATGGGTGCGCCGCCCCAGGTGCGTCAGCTGGATCATCACCGCGCAGCCATGCGCGTGGCAGGCATCCGCGATGTTGCGCATCCATGGCACCACCTCGTCCTTGTAGGCCAGCACGTTGTTGAACACGGGCGGCGAATTGCGCGACACCGCCGCCGATCCCGCCGTCATGGTCAGCGCCACACCCGCGCGGGCGCGGGTCTCGTGATAGGCGCGATAGCGGTCCTTGGGCATCCCGTCCTCGGGATAGGCCGGTTCGTGACTGGTGGTCATGATCCGGTTCTTCAGGGTCAGATGGCCCAGCTGGTACGGTTGCAGCAAGGGGTCCTTGGTGGCGGTCTGGGTCATCGGGGGCTCCGTCGGAATCACGTGGATGGGCCGCGCTCGCCGCGCGGATCATGGGTGATCCTGTCCGATCTCCGCCGCCCCGTCATCGATAAAAGCGACACCAGTGTCGGAATTTTCGACGTAAGTGTTTTCGCCCCTGGCTGCATGGCCGATCCCCGTTCCGATCGGACCAATCATAGCCTGCAACGGCCATGACGCAGCCGCCGAAAACGACGCTCCGTTTCGGTCCTGCGAACCGCGCGCGTGCAGGCGGCGCCTCAGGCTTTCACGATCTCGGGGATACGCCCCGCGGGGGGCGTGTTGCGGCTGCGCTGGCTGGTCACGCGGCCATCGATGATGGTCATGCCCACGCCCGGCAGGTTGCCCAGTTGCACCGACTCAAGGATGGTCTTGCCCGGCGCATGCTGCGCCTGGTCCATCAGCACGAAATCGGCGCAAAGCCCGGCCTCGATCATGCCGGTATCCAGCGCGCGTTGCCGCGTCGTGTTCCCCGTCCCAAAGCAGAAGGCCACCTCGGCGGGCACATTCCCCAGGCTCGACAGCATCGCGATCATCCGCAGGATGCCCAAGGGCTGAACCCCCGATCCCGCAGGACCATCCGTGCCCAGGATCACCTGGTCCAGCTTGCCCAGCTCGCGCGTGGTGTTCAGCGTCAGCAGGGCCGCGCGCTCATTGCCGTTATGCACGATCTCAAGCCCCGCCTTGCAGCCCTCGCACAGGCAGATGATCTGGTCGTCGGGCAGGGCGGAATGGCCGCCGTTGATATGGCCCACCACATCCGTGCCCGTCTCCAGAACCATGTCCGCATCGATCAGCCCCGATCCGGGGATCGACGGCCCGCCGGTGTGGATCGTGCTCTGGATGCCGTATTTGCGCGCCCAGTCAACCATCTGCCGCGCGGTCTTGCCGTCCTTGACGGTGCCCAGCCCCACCTCGCCCAGCAGCTTGACACCCGCCTTCGCCAGTTCGGCGAAATCCTCCTCGACCATGCCATGCTCGATCACCGGCGCACCCGCATGCACCTTGACGCCCGAGGGGCGGAAATTCTCGTACCAGCGCTGCGAGGCGATCGCCATCGCCTTCAGCCCCACGATATCCTTGGGCCGGCCCGGCATATGCACCTCACCGGCCGAAATCAGCGTCGTCACCCCGCCATGCAGCGTCGAATCGATCCAGTGCAACTGCTGCTGGCGCGGCGTGTAATCGCCCACCACCGGGTGCACATGGCTGTCGATCAGGCCGGGGCAAAGCGTGCAGCCATTCGCGTCGATCAGCGTGTCGGCGCCCTCGGTATCCATGTCCTTTTCCCGCCCCCAGGCGGTGATCTTGCCACCCACCGCGATCAGGCAATCGGCCTCGTAAATCGGGTCCTCGATCTTGCCCGACAGCATCAGGCCGATGTTACGGATGACAAGCTTGTGGGTCGGATCAAGCGTCTGTGCGGCTGCGTCTGCCATGGGTTCTCTCCTCTGACTTGTTAGAACGCTAACAGAAACCTTGCACCGATCAAGAGGGCAGCTTGCAGGGCGCTCACCAAAAATATTGACAGGTTATTTGTTTGTATACTAACAAAAAGGAAATCGTTCCGCCAGCCGGAGGCCCCATGTCCCTGACCGAAGTCCCCCAGACCGCCACCTTTCCCGTCCCCGAAGGCATGTTCGCCGAAACCGTGACCGAGGTGCAGCATTACACCGACCGGCTGTTCCGCTTCCGCATCACGCGGCCCGTCGCCTTCCGCTTCCGGTCGGGCGAATTCGTGATGATCGGCCTGCCCAATGCCGCCAAACCCGTGATGCGCGCCTATTCCATCGCCTCGCCCGCATGGGACGAAGAGATCGAGTTCTACTCGATCAAGGTCCCCGGTGGCCCGCTGACCGAACATCTGCAAAGGATCAAACCGGGCGATACCGTGCTGATGAAGAAGAAACCCACCGGCACGCTGGTTCTGGATGCGCTCTTGCCCGGCAAACGCGTCTACATGTTCGCCACCGGCACCGGCATCGCACCTTTCGCCAGCCTGATCCGCGATCCCGAAACCTTCGAGAAATTCGAACATGTCATCCTCTGCCACACCTGCAGGGACGCGGCCGAGCTGACCTACGGGCAGGATCTGGTCCGCGACCTGCGCGCCGATCCGCTGGTGGGCGACATGGCCGGCGGCCTGATCCACTACGCCACCACCACGCGCGAAGCCTCCGGGCGGATGGGGCGGCAGACCGATCTCATGGCCGCGGGGCAGATGTTCACCGATCTCGGCCTGCCGCCCATCGACCCTGCTGCCGATCGCGGCATGATCTGCGGCTCGATGGCGATGCTGCGCGACACCAAGGCCGCGCTCGAAGGCTTCGGACTTGTCGAAGGATCGAACAGCATGCCGGCCACCTTCGTGGTCGAACGCGCTTTCGTGGGCTGATCCTCACATTTGATTTGACAGCCGGGGGCATGCGGATTTCTTATTCGTGTGCAAACAATATCAAGGCTGCCCGCCAGAGGCGGCCCACAACGGGGAAGGCTGCGATGGGATATCTTGTTGCCGCATCATTGTCCGAGGCGCTGGAGGCGCTGGGCCAACCCGATGCCGCCGTGATCGCGGGCGGGACCGACTGGTTCCCCGCGCAGGGTCAGCGCCCGTTCAAGGGCGATCTGGTCGATATCACGCGCCTGCCTGAACTGCGCGGCATCACCCGGGATACGGATGACAAGGGCGGCTGGCGCATCGGCGGGGCCACCACCTGGACCGATGTGATCCGCGCCGATCTGCCCCCCGCCTTCGACGGTCTCAAGGCCGCCGCGCGCGAGGTGGGCTCGATCCAGATCCAGAACGCGGGCACCATCGCGGGCAACCTGTGCAACGCATCCCCCGCCGCCGATGGCGTGCCGCCGCTGCTGACGCTGGGCGCGCTGGTCGAACTGGCCTCGACCGCTGGTACCCGGCGCATGGGTCTGTCCGAATTCCTCAAGGGCCCGCGCCAGACCGCGCGGATGCCCGGCGAGGTGCTGACCGCGCTGATCATCCCCGACCTGCCCGCAGGTGCACAGGGGGCCTTTCTGAAACTGGGCGCGCGGCACTATCTCGTCATCTCGATCGCCATGGTCGCGGCCCTCGTCACCGTCAGGGACGGCAGCATCACCCAGGCCGCGGTGGCCGTCGGCTCCTGTGCGGCCACCGCGCAGCGCCTTCCCGCGCTGGAAACGGCCCTGACCGGCCAGGCAGTGCAAACGGTGCTGGCCGCGGGCCCCACCCTCATCACGCCCGATCACCTCGCGCCGCTCTCGCCCATCGGCGATGTGCGCGGCAGCGCCGATTACCGGATGGAGGCGGCGGCCACGCTCTGCGCCCGCGCGCTGCGAATGGCGATAGAGCAGGGGGAACAGACCCATGGATAAGCGCACCGCACCCGATCTGACCGCCTTTCACCTCAATGGCAAGGTGGTCGAGGTCGCAGCCGACCCCGGCGAACGCCTGTCCCACGCCCTGCGCGAAAGGCTGGGCGCCAAAGACGTCAAGATCGGCTGCAACGCGGGCGATTGCGGGGCCTGTACCGTGCTGGTCGATGGCGCGCCGGTTTGCGCCTGCCTGATGCCGGTGCAGCGGGCGGCGGGCGCCAGGGTGGAAACGCTGGCCGGTCTGGTCAAGGCCGACCCCCATGCCGACAGGCTGGTGAACAGCTTCCAGGCGTATCAGGCCGCGCAATGCGGCATCTGCACACCGGGCATGATGGTCTCCGCCGTGGCGCTGCTGCGCGCACAATCCGCGCCCGATGCGGCCCAGGTGCAGGATGCGCTGGGCGGTGTGCTCTGCCGCTGCACAGGTTATCGCAAGATCATCGACGCGGTGGTGGACGCCGGGGCAGGGCGCGCACCCGCGCCCGAAGGCTCGGGCGATGTCGGCACCACGATCCGCCGCCTTGACGGTCTGCCCAAGGTCACCGGGACCGAGGCCTTCGGCGACGATGTCGCCCCGCCCGATGCGCTGGTGCTGCGCGTCATCCGCTCGCCCCATGCCCATGCAGGGTTCACCTTCGGCGATCTCGATGCTTTCCGCGCGGCCCATCCCGGTATCGTCGCGGTGCTGACCGCTGCCGATGTGCCGGGGCTGAACGCTTTCGGCGTGATCCCCGGCTTCATCGATCAGCCGGTCTTTGCCGTCGATCACGTCCTCTTCCGTGGCGATGCCGTCGCCGCCGTCGTGGGGGATGCCACCACCATGGCCCGCTTCGATCCCGCCGATTTCCCCGTGACATGGGACCCGCGCCCCCCGCTGATGGAGGTGGCCGAGGCCCTCGCCCCCGGTGCGGCGCAACTGCATCCGGGGCGCCAGAACAACATCATGTGCGGCGGCCATGTCGCCTGCGGCGATGCCGAGGCCGCACTGGCCCGCGCCGCCGTCACGGTCGAGGGGCAGTTCACCACCGCTTTCGTGGAACATGGCTATATCGAACCCGAGGCCGGTTTCGCCATGATGGATGGCGACCGCGTCGTGGTGCAGGCCTGCACACAGGCCCCGGTGATGGATCAGGATGCGCTGATGCAGATCCTGGCCCTGCCGCGCGAGCGTATCCGCATCGTGCCCACCGCGGTGGGCGGCGGCTTCGGCTCCAAGATCGACGTCTCGCTGCAACCGTTTCTGGCGCTGGCCGCAATCAGAACGGGCCGCGCCGTGCGCATGACCTATGACCGGGTCGAGACGATGCAATCCACCACCAAGCGCCACCCCGCCGCCATCACCATGCGGATTGGGGCCGGGGCGGATGGGCGGCTCTGCGGCATGACCTTCGACGGGGATTTCAACACCGGGGCCTATGCATCATGGGGGCCGACCGTCGCCAACCGTGTGCCGGTCCATGCCTCGGGTCCCTACCGCGTCGCCGATTACCGCGCCACCACGCGGGCGGTGAACACCAATTGCGTGCCCGCCGGCGCGTTTCGCGGCTTTGGCGTGCCGCAATCGGCAGTGGCGCAGGAAAGCCTTTTCGACATGCTGGCCGCGCGCCTCGGCATGGATGCGCTGGAATTCCGCATCCTCAACGCCCTCGACAACGGTGTGCCCACAGTCTGCGGGCAGGTCTTCGCCCAGGGTGTCGGCGTCAAACCCTGCCTGGAGGCGCTGCGCCCCGCATGGGCCGCCGCACAGGCCGAATGCGCCGCCTTCAACGCCGCGCATGACACCCGCAAGCGCGGTGTCGGCGTCGCGGCGGGCTGGTATGGCTGCGGCAATACCTCGATGCCCAACCCCTCCACCATCCGCGCGGGGCTGCGCGCCGATGGCACCGTCGTGCTGCATCAGGGCGCGATGGATATCGGGCAGGGCTCCAACACCGTGATCCCGCAGATCTTCGCCCGGGCCTTCGGCGTGCCGGTGCAGCAGATCGCGCTGATCGGGGCCGATACCGATCTGACGCCCGACGCGGGCAAGACCTCGGCCAGCCGCCAGACCTTCGTGACCGGCAACGCCGCCCGCCTCGCGGGCGAGGCGCTGCGCAAGGCGGTCCTCGCGCAGGTCAACGCCAGCCCCGATGCGGTGATCACCCTTGACCCCGGCGGGATGACCGTCACCGATGGCGCGCAGACCTTCACCCTCGATCTCGCGCGCCTTTCCCCCAACCCCGCAGGCTATGTGCTCGAGGTGAACGAAACCTACGATCCCCCCACCAAGCCGCTCGACAGGAACGGGCAGGGCGAACCCTATGCGCAATACGGCTATGCCGCGCATCTGGTGGTGGTCGAGGTGGACATCCCCCTCGGCCGGGTCCGCCCCCTGCACTTCGTCGCCGCCCATGACGTGGGCCAGGCGATCAACCCGCTGCTGGTCGAAGGCCAGGTGCATGGCGGCATCGCCCAGGGTCTCGGCATGGCCCTGATGGAGGAATATGTCCCCCACCGCACCGAGAACCTGCACGACTACCTGATCCCCACCATCGGCGACATACCCCCCATCGAAACCCTGATCGTCGAGGTGCCGGACGCCCATGGCCCCTACGGCGCCAAGGGCCTGGGCGAACATGTGCTGATCCCCACCGCGCCCGCGATCCTCAACGCCATCGCGGATGCCACTGGCGCAAGGGTCACACGCCTGCCCGCCACCCCCGCAAGGGTGCGCGCCGCATTGAAAGAGGCCGGACATGCCTGACGACAACGCCCCCAACCCGACCGGCGAAAAGATCCGCTGCGATGCCTGCCCGGTCATGTGCTACATCGCCGAGGGCAAGGCCGGGGCCTGCGACCGCTACGCCAATCACGGCGGCGAACTGGTGCGCCTCGATCCCCTGACCGTGATCCAGGGCGGCGCACAGGCCGTGGCCTTCCTTGACCAGGGCGAAAACGCCCAGGACTGGGATGGCGACGTGATCCAGGGCAACCGTACCTTCGTGACCGCCGTGGGCGCGGGCACCACCTACCCCGATTACAAACCCGCCCCCTTCATCGTCTCGCAACAGGTCGAAGGCGTCGACATGGTCACCGTCGTGACCGAAGGCATCTTCAGCTATTGCGGCGTCAAGGTGAAGATCGACACAGACCGCCACATCGGCCCTGAGCGCGCCATCGTGCGGGTGGAGGGCGAGGCGATCGGCCATGTGATGACCGCCGAATACGGCTCCAAGATGCTGTCGCTCGGCGGGGTCGAACACCTGACCGGCGGCTCCAAGAAAGAAGGCCGCGTGACCTGTGACGCGCTCATGCGCCTGTGCAACCGCGAACCGGTCGAGATGCAGATCGACGATGGCGTGACCATCGTGGTGCAGGCGGGCCATGCCCCCATCATCAACGGCACCCCGGAAAAGCTGATGCGCGTTGGCTGCGGCTCGGCCACCATCGGGATGTTCGCCAAGCAATGGCACGGCCATGTCGACGAGGTGGTCGTGGTCGATGACCATATCACCGGCGTGCTCAGCGAACACGAGGCCGGCAAGGGCCTCGACATGCGCCTGTCGGGCATCAAGGTGAAGGGGCGCAAATCCACGCCGGGGCGCTATTTCCAGGTGGCCGATCCCGGCACCGGCTGGGGCGGCACCAATGTCGAAGACCCGCTGACCATCCTCAAGCCCGCCGATCCGAAACTGGCCTGGCCGGGCCTGCGCCTGTTGATGATCTCCACCACGGGCGAGCAATGGGCCTATTACATCCTCGATGAAAACCTTGTCCCGCAACCGGCCGACATCACGCCGCCCCTGCTGGCCACGGCCGAACGCATCGCGGAAAACTGCGAACCCTCGCTGTGTTCGGTCCTCTTCATGGGCGGCGCGGGCGGCAGCTTGCGCGCGGGCGTCACCGAAAACCCGGTGCGGCTGACCCGCTCGGTCAAGGATGCGCTCACCTATGTCTCCTGCGGCGGGGCCGAGGCCTATGTCTGGCCCGGCGGCGGCATCACCGTGATGGCCGATGTGATGGACATGCCCACCAATTCCTTCGGCTATGTGCCAACCCCCGCGCTGGTCGCCCCCATCGAATTCACCCTGCGGCTGGCCGATTACGCGGCACTTGGCGGGCATGTGGATCACGTGCGCCCGGTCGAAGATGTGCTGACCCCTGCGATCCGCAAGGTGCTGCCCAATATCAGCCAGCCCGATCCGCATGATCCGCAGAACTACCGCTGGCGGCCGGACCGCAAGGGGCGGCGCTGATGGGGCCGGTCGCGGCCCTTCTGGCCGATGGCCGGTTGCACCTGCAACACGGCCCCATCGACCTTGTGATCGGGGCCGAAGGCCGCGATGACGACGCGCGCCGCACCGCCTATCGCGCCGCGCGCGACCGTTTCGCCACTATCCTCGACGAACTCGCGCCCGAACTTCCCCTGCTGCGCGCGCCCCTTAGTGCGGCACCGCAGGGCCTGATAGCCCGGCGGATGCACCGCGCCTGCGCGGGCGTCGCGCAGGGCGATTTCATCACCCCCATGGCCGCCGTCGCCGGGTCCGTCGCGGATACGGTGCTCTCCGCCATGCTGGCCGCAACCCCGCTGAGCCGCGCCCATGTGAACAATGGCGGCGATATCGCGCTCCACTTGGGGCCTGACGCGGAATACCGCGCCGCCATCGCCGGGCTTGACGGGCAACTGGCCGGACAGATCACGCTGCGCGCCACGGACGGCATCGGCGGCATTGCCACATCGGGGCAGGGTGGGCGCAGCCTCAGCCTTGGGATCGCCTCTTCGGTCACGGTGCTGGCGCGCGATGCCGCGACGGCGGATGCGGCCGCCACGCTGATCGCCAACGCGGTCGATCTGCCGGGCCATCCCGCCATCACCCGGCAACCCGCGCGCGACATCTTCCCCGACAGCGATCTCGGCGCGCGCTTGGTCGTGACCCATGTCGCGCCGCTGCCCCCCGCCGACATCGCCCATGCCCTTGCGCTGGGTGCCGCCCGCGCTCGTGCACTTGTGGACGCAGGCGCCATTGCCGCCGCGGCGCTTGTCCTGCAAGGTCAGGGCGTCACGGTCGGAGAATTCGAAGACGGGGCCACGGCCCTCAAGGAAAGGAGCCTCCAGCATGCCTGAGGTCGAGATACGCAAATTCGCCAGCGTCGTGGAAGAGGTCTTCCACGAAGGCGGCCCCCGTGCCAACACACCCCTGCGCCGCGCCGCCGTGATCGCGGTGATCCGCAATCCCTTCG
>JAJLKH010000031.1:0-20314 GCA_033839205.1 Rhodobacterales bacterium
GCCAGACCGTTGGTGGCCATGACCTCTTTCCATTCGGGCGATGCGTAAAGCGTGGCGATCTTGTCGACCCAGGCATTATAGGCGTCGTCGGACATGCCGCCGGGGGCGTAGAAACCGCGCCAGTTGGCGCCGATGGCATCAACGCCCTGCTCGCGGGCAGTCGGCATCGCGGCGAAGTCGCCCTCCAGACGCTCGGGCGACAGCACGGCGATCACGCGGATATCGCCGCTGTCGACAAAGCCCTTGGCCTCGGACACGTCACCGGTGAAGGCCTGAACCGATCCGGCCAGAAGCTGCGTCACCGCCTCGCCGCCGCCGTCGAAGGCGATGTACTTGACCGTGCGCACGTCATCGATGCCATAGGCATTTGCCGCGATCAGAACCTTCAGGTGATCCCAGCCCCCGACCGCAGAGCCGCCGGCGATGGAAATGCTCGTGGGGTCGGACTTGATCTGGTCCAGCAACTGCGGAAGCGTCTGGATCTCGCTGCTGGCCGCCACGGCGATCACGCCGTAATCCGCGCCAACCGACGCAAGCCAGCGCACCTGATCCATCGTGTTGCCGGGATAGGCGCCCTGCGCCAGCCGGGTTGCGGTGGCGGTCGAGGCGGCAACGATCAGGTCGTTGCTGTCGTTGCGCTTGTTCACCACCTCGGCGAAGGCCACGCCACCGCCACCACCGGCAAGGTTGGCGACCTGCATGGTCTTGTCGATCAGGCCCAGGTCCTGCAGCGACTTGCCGACCTGGCGGCAGGTGAAATCCCATCCGCCGCCGGGGTTGGCGGGGGCGATGCATTCGGGGTTTTCCTGCGCCAGGCCAGCAGTGGCCGCCAGCGACAGGAAGGCAGCGGCGATCAGGCCGCGCGTTGCGTTAAGGGTCATGGTTTCCTCCTCGGATCGGCCGGGCGCGCTCCCACACGCCGGCAATGCTCCCCGCCGGCCGGCTGCTTGCTCTTTCCTGCGGGTTGCGGCTGTGTAACAAATGTTGCTGTCGCGAACCTGTCATCACCTCTGGCGGATTCGGACCGTTTAAAGGAGGAGGAGCGCGTGCGGATCCTGATGGTCGAGGACGCCGAGGATCTGGCCGATGGCGTGGTGTCGCATCTCGCCCGCTCCGGAATGACCTGCGATCTTGCCCCGACGATCGAAGACGCGCGCGCCTGCCGGGCGGTGCAACGCTATGACGCGGTGATCCTTGACATCAACCTGCCCGACGGATCCGGCCTGTCGCTGCTGCGCGAGATGCGGGCGGCGGCCGACCGCACGCCGATCCTGATGCTGACCGCGCTGGCATCCATCGAGGACCGTGTCGAGGCGCTGGACCAGGGCGCTGACGACTATCTGCGCAAACCCTTCGACCAGCGCGAACTGGAAGCAAGGCTGCGCGCGCTGGTGCGCCGCGAAGCGGCGCGCAAGGACGAAACGATCACCCTTGGCATGCTGAGCTACGTGTTGAAGGACCGCAGCGCCGTGCTGGGGACACGGCCGCTGGACCTGACCCGCCGCGAGGCCGCGCTGCTTGACGCACTGGTCCGTCACAAGGGACAATACCTGTCCAAGGAACGGCTTTACGACTCGCTCTATGGCTTCGAGGATGCCGATGTCGGCGTGAACGCGATCGAGCTTTACATCGCGCGCCTGCGCAAGAAGTTCGTGGGCAGCGATGTGGCGATCACCACGCGGCGCGGCGTCGGCTACCGGATCGACCTTGATGGCTGAACCGCGCGCCCTTGCGACACGCGTGCTGGTCGCGGTGCTGACCATCCTGCTGCTGGGCGGTGTGCTGGTGGCCGCATCGACATGGTGGAACGGCCAGAAAGCGGCGCGCCAATCCTATGACCGCATCCTTCTGGGTGCCGCCAACGACATCGCGGAGTCGATCCGCATCCAGGGCGGCGCGCCGGTCGTGGTTCTGCCCGTTTCGGCCTTCGAGTTGTTGGCACAGGCGCCGGACGACCGCGTCTACTATGCCGTGCACGGGCCGGGTGGCGTGCTGATCACGGGCCTTGATCCGCAATTCTGGATCGAACGGCCAAGGCCGGGCCGCGCGGGTTTCTTCGATGCCGCGCTGGATGGCGAACCTGCGCGCTTCGTCACCGTGACCCGCCGCTTCGTCGAACGGGACTTTTCCGGCACGGTCGAGGTTGTCGTGGGCCAGACCCTGCGCGCCCGCACGGCGATGACCCAAGAGCTGAGCATCGACGCCTTGCTGCCGATGGCGCTGGCGGGTGGTGCGCTGCTGTTGATCGCATGGGCGGTGGTGCGCACCGCCATGCGCCCGCTTGAAGCGATCACCGAGGATCTGGCGCGCCGGGACCCCTATGACCTGACAGCTGTCCCGACCGAGGGGCTGCCGCGCGAAATGCAGGTGATGCTAGGGGCAATGAACCGCTTCATGGGGCGGCTTGATGGGCAGGTTGACGCCATGCGCACCCTGATCTCGGACACCGCGCATCAGTTGCGCACACCCGTCGCCGCGATCCGCATCCAGGCCGAAACAGCGACGACCGAAGACGACCCCGCCTTGCGCAGCCGCGCGCTGGACCGGTTGCTGTCGCGTACCCGGTCCCTTGGCACACTACTGGAACAGCTTCTGAGCCGCGCGCTGGTGGTGCATCGCGGCGACAGCGCGCCGCGTGTGCTGGTCGATCTGCGCGATGTCGCGCTGGAGATCATGGAACATGATGATCATACGCTCATCTCGCCCGGCACCCCGCTGAAGCTGGCGATCGGTGACAGGCCGGTGATGGTGCGCGCCGATGCCTTTTCCCTGGGCGAGGCCGGTCGCAACCTGCTGAGCAATGCGCTGTCCCATGGCGCGGCCCCGGTGACCATCGGTGCCGAAAGACGCGGGGATGACGCGATCCTCTGGGTGCGTGACAACGGCCCCGGCCCAGGCGATGCCGTGCTGGCACGGCTGGGAGAGCGGTTCAACCGCAGCGCGGATTCGCGCGAGTCAGGCTCGGGTATCGGCCTGTCGATCGTCAAATCCGTCGCCACGGCCTTCGGCGGACGGATGGAGACCGCGCGCGACAAAACAGGTTTCCGCATCGCACTGGTCCTGCCGGCCGAAAGGGATGCGTCATGACCCGGCTGGCGCGGCTCTTCGCCGTTCTGGCCCTTGTCGCCGGTCCGCTTGGCGCGCAGGAGGATACGGCGCGTTTCGGCACGGGCGAGACGGAATTCCTGATACGGTCGACCACCGACATCACGATCATCCGACCGGTGATCGCGCGTTTCGCCGAACTGCAGCCCGACCTTGCCATCACCTACGAACAATGGGGATCGAACGCGCTTTTCGCCCGCAGCCGCGCCGATTGCCGCGATGGAACCGACCCCGCTGATGCCGTCTTTTCATCAGCCGTGCATCAGATGGTCTGGCTGGTGAACGCGGCCTGCGCGCAGGCCTATCGCTCGGCTGCAACGCAGGCGCTGCCCTCATCCCGGCGCTGGCGGGATGAATTGTGGGGCATCAGCACCGAACCTGCCGTGATCGCCTATAACAAGACGCTTCTGTCCGGCGCCGAGGTCCCGCGCGACCGTTTCGCCCTGCTGGATGCGATCCGCGAAAGGCCAGCCTTCTTCCACAACCGCATCGCGACCTACGATATCGCGGAATCGGGTCTTGGTTATCTTTTCGCCTATAGCGACAGCCTGGAAGCCACGACATTCGGCGCCCTGCTGGAAGGTTTCTCGCGCGTGGATGCGGTGGCGACCTGCTGTTCGGCCGAAATCATCGCGGGCGTCGCGCAAGGGCGCTATGTCCTGGCCTATAACGTGCTTGGCTCCTACGTGCTCAATTCCGATGCGTCACAGGTCGGGATGATCCTACCCGAGGATTACACACTGATCCTGTCACGCGCCTACATGATCCCGCGCGGGGCAGACCAGGCCGAGACCGCGGCCGGGTTTCTGGATTTTCTGCTGACAGCCGAAGTGCAGGCGCTGCTGGCCCAATCCGGTCTTGTGGCCAAGATCGACGCCACCGAGACGGGGCTTTCGGCCAGCGCGCAGCGCTTCATTCCGTTGTCACCAAGCCTGCTTGTGGCGCGCGATGCGAACCGTCGCGCGCAATTGCTGCAATTCTGGTCCGATACGTTTCAAAGCAGCATTCTGCCTTGATCGGCCGCGCGGCGTCTTCGGCAGAAAGCCGGGACAATAACCGGCATATCTCGTTCAATTCGGAACAAAAAAGAAAATATCAGCCACCCAAGCGGCCAAAACAGAACAAACATACCGCACAGCGCGATGACTGCAAACACATCCCCCACCCAGGCAGCGGATCCCGGGAATACCCGTTTCGCACAAGTCGGATGCAGGCTGGCGGCAGCACTTGAAGATTTCCCGGACTATGTCACTTGAAGCCCTGAATTGATGAAAGGGACCGTCATGAACCGTCTTGCCGCATACATCGTTGCCGCCGCGCTTGCCGCGCCTTTGCCTGCTTTCGCGCAGGCCAATACCTTCGGCCCATTGCTCAGCCCGCAGGAATTCGCTGCGGTGCAGGCTGCGACCGATCCCCTTGTTCTGGATATCCGCGCGCCCGCCAAGGACGGCAAAAGCGCCTATGTCGAGGGCCATATTCCCGGTGCGGTCAACGCGCCCTACGGGCTGTTCCGCGGGCCGTCGGAAAACCCCGGCGAATTGGTCCCCGAAGACAAGTTGCAAGAGGTGCTGCGCGGCCTGGGCGTATCGCTGGACCGTCCGGTTCTGATCGTGCATCAGGGCAGCGACATCACCGACTTCGGTGCCGCGGCGCGGGTCTACTGGACCCTGAAGTCAAGCGGTGTCAGCCAGCTTGCGATCCTCAATGGTGGGGTCAAGGCCTGGACCGAGGCGGGACTGCCCCTTGAACAGGGCAGCGTGACGCCCACGCCCAGCCAGTTCGAGATCGCCTTTTCCGACAAATGGCTGGCAAGCCGCGACGAGGTTCTGGCCATCGTCAACGGCGAGCGGAAGGCCAAGCTGATCGATTCCCGGCCCGAAAGCTTCTGGAACGGGGATGAGGCCCATCCCGCCGCCGCGAAACCCGGCACCCTGCCCCAGTCCGAATACTTCACGCATTCCAACTGGTTCGCCGACAAGCCGGTGATCGCGGATGCCGAAAGGGTCCGGGCGCTGGCGGCTGAAAACAACCTTGATACCGGCGAGCCGATCATCAGCTTCTGCAATACGGGACATTGGGCCGCGACCAACTGGTTCGCCATGAGTGAGCTTGCAGGTCTCGACGACGTGAAACTCTACCCCGAGTCGATGGTCGGCTGGTCCAATGCCGGATACGAGATGGCCAACGTACCCGGCCCGATCCGTCGCGTCTGGAACCAGATCAAGAGCGTGTTCTGAGCGACATGAGCGACATCACCGCATCCGCACCCCGCCTGTCCGGCGTTTTGACGCGCGCCACCCTGATCGGGGTGCCGCTTCTGGCCATCCTGTCGCTGTCAGCAGCGGCGGGCTTGCGCTACGGGCTGCTTCTGGCCATCGGCCTCGGCTTTGGCCTGGTGCTTGAGGGGCTGCGCTTCGGTTTTGCCGGGCCATGGCGTGCGATGATCCTGCGGCGCGACCCCGCCGGGCTGATCGCACAGCTTGTATCCATCGGCCTTGTGGCGATCATCGCGATCCCGCTACTGACCGCGAATGGCACCGAACTGATCGGCGCGCATGCTCCTGTTGGATGGGCGATGATCGGCGGGGCCTTCGTCTTCGGCGCCTGCATGCAGATCGTTCTGGGCTGCGGTTCGGGCACATTGGTCAACGCCGGCAGCGGCAATGCGATCAGCGCCCTTGCGCTGCCGTTCTTTGCCATCGGATCCTTCGCGGGCGCCTATCATTTGTTGTGGTGGACCAACCTGGGCACGACCCCGATCATCGCACTCGGTGGAACCCAAGGGCTGCTGATCACCCTTGCGGGTCTGGCCGTGGTTGCGGGCCTGGCCCTGTTTCTGGCTGCCCCTGGCACGCGGCGCCTGTCACGCCGCCTGTGGCTTGCCGCCGTGCTGCTGGCGGCCCTGGCCCTGGCCAACCTGGTGGTCGCGGGTCAGCCCTGGGGCGTGGTCTACGGCCTAGGCCTGTGGGCCGCCAAGGGTGCAACCGCGCTTGGGGCGGACCTGTCGGGATCGGGCTTCTGGACGCTGCCGACCAACCAGACAAGGATTGCCGAAACCGTGCTGACGGATGTCACATCCCTGACCAACATCGGCATCATCGGCGGGGCCTTCATCATCGCCGTCTGGCGATCCGGCTTGTCCACGCGCCTGCCAAGCCTGCCCGCCCGTGCCTGGATCGGCACGATTGTCGCGGGGTTCCTGCTGGGCTATGCCTCGCGCCTGGCCTTCGGTTGCAATGTAGGGGCGTTCTTTTCCGGCATATCGACAGGCAGCCTGCATGGCTGGGTGTGGTTTGCGGCAGCCTTTGCCGGATCGTTTCAAGGCATCCGCATCCGGCGTGCCCTGGGTCTGGAAGGCTGAACCATGCTGACACGCAAACTCATCGCCGGCCTGACACTCGTCATCCTGAGCGCCCTGTTGTGGCTGGACCTCATCAACAGCAAACCGCTGGATCCGTTCCGCGCGCCCGCGGTGCTGGCGCTGGGATCGGGTCAGGCCGGGGCCGGCGCACATTGCGCGGCATTGCCGACGGCCGATTGACCGACCGAACCCCTTGGCAAAGGCGCGCCCTTACAGACCTTGGGCGCGCCTTTGCAGCGATCAGACCTTCAGCGGCGTATCTGACCGGGTCCAGGCAAGCGGGCGAAACACCTCGTCGACGGGTGTCTGTGCGACATGGTTGATGTAGTTCGACATCGTTTTCTGCGCCAGGCCAAGCACGACATCCAGAACGGCACGGTGGCCATAGCCCGCGTCAAAAAAGGCCTGCATCTGCGTCTCTGACACATTGCCGCGCGCACGCACCATCTGCACCGTGAAGCGGCGCAGCGCCTCCAGCTTGGCCGATGGCAGCGGCGTCTCATTGCGCAAGGCCTGCGTCAGGTCGTCAGAGACCTTCATCATCTTCGCGATGCCGGTATGTGCGGGCACGCAGTAGTGGCAGCCATGCTCGACATTGATGGATTGCCAGACAACGGTCAGTTCCTCGGCGTCGAACGCCGTCTGGGTGAACAGCTTGTGCAGCAGTTGATAGGCTTCATAGGCCTGCGGGCTTTCGGCAAGGACCTTGTGCAACCCGGGAAGGCGGCCAAAAGCCTTCTGCGACGCCTCCAGCAGCGGCTTCGAGGCGTCCGGCGCCGTATCCAGATCATGCGAGGGGAATGTCATCATCATGCGTGTCTTTCTTGAAGTGGGAACATGTGTCGTTTTACCCTTTATTGAGTAATCACTCAAATATATAATTGAGCGATCATTCAAGATTTGGTGATCTCATGCCCCGCAAGCCGAACTACGACCGCAATGACCTGATCGCGCGCGCGCGTGACCTGTTCTGGCAGCAGGGCTGGGCCGGCACCTCGCTGAAAGATCTCGAGTCGGCATTGCAGATGAAACCCGGCAGCTTCTATGCGGCTTTCGGATCGAAGGATGCGCTTTACCGGCTGGCGCTTGAAAAATACGCAAGCGACGGCCTTGCGCGCCTTGATGAACTGGCAAGGACCCTGGGTCCCCTCAAATCGCTGCAACGCTTCCCGCAGGTCGTGATCGGAAACGACAGTGCCCCGGCCAAGGCCTGCATGCTGTCCAAGACCCTTCTTGAACTGCAGGCGCAGAACCATCCCCTAGCGCAGGACGCGAATCTGCACCTGTTGAACATGGAAAGCCGTTTTGCCGACCTCTTTACCCAGGCGCAAAAGGCTGGAGAGATCAGCGATACGCACGATCCTGCCGCCCTTGCCCGCCGCTATCAATCCGACCTTCTGGGGCTGCGCGTCTCAGCCGAACGCGCCGGCGTCGATGCCAAGGCCATCGCGGATGAAATAGCGGAAAGCCTCGCAAGGTTGTAATGCTCGCGTCATCGGGGCTGTCGCATGATGTGGCGGCGACCCGGAACGACAGGATGACGGAGTGCCGCCGCATGACGCCTTCAATCGCCGGGCCCGCGACACCTCGGAACAGGCGCAGAACCGGCCCATGACCAACCCGAAGGCAGACTGATGCAAGACCGCACATACCCCACCCTGTCCGAGGCCACCCGCATCTGGGCCCGTATCGGCCTGCTGAGTTTCGGCGGCCCCGCCGGGCAGATCGCGCTCATGCATCGCATTCTTGTCGAGGAACAGCGGTGGCTGGGTGAAAAGCGGTTCCTGCACGCGCTCAACTACTGCATGCTTTTGCCGGGACCCGAGGCCATGCAGCTGGCGGTCTATATCGGCTGGCTGATGCACCGCACGCTGGGCGGCATCATCGCGGGCGTCCTTTTCGTGCTGCCCGGGGTCGTGGCGATCATGGCGCTCAGCTGGATCTATGCGCTTTACGGCGATGTCGGACCGGTCGAGGCGCTGTTCTTCGGCCTCAAGGCGGCCGTGCTTGCCATCGTCGTTCAGGCGGTCATCCGCATCGGCAGACGCGCCTTGAAGAACGGCGCGATGATCGCCATTGCGACCGCCTCTTTCCTGGCGATTTTCGGCTTCGCCGTGCCCTTCCCCTTGATCATCCTGGCAGCCGGGCTTGTCGGGTTCTTCGGGGCCCGCGCCGGTCTGCCGGCGTTCAGGGACAGCGGCGGTCATGGCAAGCTGGGCAGGTTCCAGGTTGATGATGCCGATAGCCTGCTGGGCGCGGAAACGCCCGAGCATACGCAGGTCAACCGTGGCTGGGCGATGCGCATCTCGCTGGTGTTTCTGCTGCTCTGGCTGGCGCCTGTCGCCCTGCTGTTTGCCGTGCTCGGCCCCGCGCATGTCTTTTCGCAGATCGCGGGCTTCTTCAGCGTCATGGCGGTTGTCACCTTTGGCGGTGCCTATGCCGTGCTGGCCTACGTGGCCCAGGAGGCCGTGCAGCACTACGGCTGGCTGGCACCGGGCGAGATGCTGGACGGGCTGGGCATGGCCGAGACAACGCCCGGCCCGCTGATCATGGTCACCCAGTTCGTGGGCTTCATGGGGGCATTGCGCGAGGCCACGGGCCTGCCGCCGCTGATGGCGGCGACGCTGGGCGGGTTGCTGACCACATGGGTAACCTTCACGCCCTGCTTTCTGTGGATCTTCCTTGGCGCCCCCTACATCGAAGGGTTGCGCGACAACAAGGTGCTGACCGCGGCGCTGACCGCCATCACCGCCGCCGTGGTCGGGGTGATCCTGAACCTTGCCACCTGGTTCGGCCTGCATGTGGTCTTTGACGAGGTCGGCACCATGACATCTTTCGGTCTCGACCTTGATGTGCCGGTCTGGTCCAGCCTGAACCTTGCCGCAGCCGTGCTGGTGGTGGCGGCGCTCGTCGCCGTATTCCGCTTTGGGTATGGCGCGGTCACGGTTCTGGCCTGCTGCGCATTGGCGGGCATGGCGCTATCGGTCACGGGCTTGACCTGATGCCCTGACGCCCCCCAAGGCGTGTTGCAGTGCATCATCGATCGCGCGATAATATGTGATGGTGTCGAAAAAGGCTGTCATCAGAAACATCCTGTGCGCAGCGGCAGCTGTGCTGAGCGGTTTTCCGACAGGCCACTCCCCCGCGCCCGCCGACGCGTTGGACAGTTGCACCCCTGCCCCTTTGCCCGAACCCACCTATCGTCAGGTGCCCGACGTCATCGGTGAGGATTTGTTCAAGGAACTGATCGGGTGGATCGCGATGAACACCACATACGATCTTGTCTCCGCCTACAGCGACCCGCCGACCCTGTCCTTCTGCGCCGTTGGCGAGATCATCACCTATGAGCAATCGGACCTCTTGGTCGATCCGATCCTTCTGGCCGCCTTTGACCGCGAAAGGCGCCATATCTTCCTGACCCAACCCTGGTCACCCTTGAGCTATTTCGATCAGTCCGTCCTGCTGCACGAGCTGATCCATGACGTGCAACTTCAGAACCGGGAATGGGATTGCGTCGGCGCCCCCGAATTGGAGGCCTACCGCCTGCAGGACAAGTGGTTGTTCGAACATAACATCATGCATCGCTTCAACTGGCCCATGATCACGCGCCTGTCCCTATGCGCTGATGACGACAAGGCCCGTTAGGGCAGAAGATCGGCGATCCGGTCCCGGCAATAGGCATGGATATCGCCCGCGCGGGTCAGCCAGATCTCATCGCGCCGGGCGGTGATATGTTGCAGCGCGCGGCGCAGATGGCGCAGGCGGTAGGGTTGGCCCACAAGATAGGGATGCAGCGCGATACCCATCACCAGCGGCTGGCTGCGCGACTGCTCCAGCATCTCGTCGAAATTGTCGATGATCATGTCGGCGAAATACCCCGCCCCATCCTTGCGCGCGACGATCGACGGGATGTCGTTCACCTCTTGCGGATAGGGGATCGACAGGATGCGGCCCTGCCGGGTGCGCATCCAGACTGGTTGATCGTCCATGCACCAGTTCAGCGTATAGCCATAGCCAGCCTCCTGCAGCAGATCGGGCGTTACACGGCTTTCCGCGATCCAGGGCGACAGCCAGCCTTGCGGCGCCACCCCTTCGGCGCGGGTGATCACATCCGTCGCCTCGGCGATCAGCGCGGCCTCGGCAGCCTCGTCCAGCACGCTCTGGCGTTCGGAATTGGTGCGCCCATGGCCCACCACCTCGTCACCGCGCGCGCGGAACGCGGCCATCAGTTCGGGCGCGTAATCATACATGGCCGAATTGGCCAGCACGCTCACCGGCATGCCGAGCGCGTCGAACATGTCGCGCATCCGCCAGGCACCGACCCGGTTGCCATAGTCGCGCCAGGCATAGTTCAGGATATCCGGCTGCGGCCCGCCAGGCGCCAGTTCCGCCCCCAGCCCTTCGCCGAAGGCGAAATGTTCCAGGTTCAGCCCGATATAGACCGCCAGCCGCGCGCCACCCGGCCAAGTGTAATCGGCGCGCCGGGTGATCGGGACGTAATCGTAACGGCCGTGATCCGTCAGCATCTTGTCAAAGCTCCGCCTCTGCCAGTCCCGCCTTTGCCAGAAGAACCTCTGCGCTGTCATTCCAGACATCGGTGCGGATCAGCTTGCCGTCGCGCACGATGAACTTGTCCATGTAGCGGTTCGTCTCGAAGGCGGTCCCATCGTGCCACTCGCCGTATAGATAGCCCGTGTTGTAGACATGAACATCCCCCGTTTCCGCATCCAGCGCGGCATCCGTGCGCAGGAAACGCTTCTTGACCCAGGCATATCGCTTGGCGTTGAAGGCGGCACTTTCGGCCGGACCGGCAAAGCGGCGACCGCCGGTGAAGACCAGTTCGAAATCGGGGGCCAGATAGGCGGATGCGCCTTCGGGATCGGGCACCATCGACCGTTCAAGATAAGCCTCGACGATGGCCTTGGCGGCGGTGAGGGGGTCGGTTCTCTGGTCCATTTTGGTCCTCCTTCAGGGATGGGATGCAGCGGCGCAGGCCGCATGGCAGAAACTGCGCACGATGGTGGCGGCGGCCTCGGCCATCACGCGGGCATCGGTGTTCGCGGCATCAAGCCGCGCGGCAGCAGCGCGGGCACGGTCGGCCAGTGCAGGCTCGTCCAGTGTCAGCACGCGATTGTCGGAAAATACCATGCGGCCGGCGATCATCACCTCGCGCAGGGCGGCGCCGTTTTCAGCAAAGACGATCTGCGTCAGCACATCGCGCAGCGGCACATAATGGCAATAGTCGCGGTCAAGGAACAGCAGGTCCGCCGCCCAGCCCGGCGCGATACGGCCGACACGGCTCAGCCCCATGATGCGCGCGCTGCCTTCGGTCGCCATGCGAAACGCCTCAAGCGCGCCGATCCAGGTATCAGGCGCACCGCCCCCCGCCCGGCTGAGGGTGGCCGCAAGGCGCAGCGCCTCGAACATGTTCTGCCCGTCCGAGGTGTTGGAGGCATCCGTGCCCAGGCCCAGCGTGACCCCGGCATCGGCCAGCGCCCGCAGGGGCGCGGTGCCGGACCCCAGGCGCAGATTGCTCATCGGATTGTGCACGATCCCCGCGCCCTGCCCGGCCAGACGCGCGGCCTCATCCGCCGACAGCCAGACGCCATGCGCCCCGCTGAAACGCGCGGACAGCACGCCCAGACTGTCCAGATGTGCCGTCAGCGTGGTGCCGTAGCGCTGCATCGCCGCGACCTGCTGCATCCGCGTTTCAGCCAGATGGGTTTGCAGGCGCAGATCCAATGCCTCGGCCAGTTGCGCGCAAGCGGTCAGGAAATCATCCGAGCAATGCAGCGGAATGGCGGGGCCGATGCCCGGCCTGACCCTATCCATTGGCACGGGCCATGCGGCAAACGCCGCCTTGCAGGTGGCAAGGCTGTCCTTCCAGGGCGGCAGGGTGATCGCGGCCAGCGCCTTGCGCATATGCTCTGGAAAGGCCTCAAGCAGGCCCGGCAACGCCTGATAGATCGTACGATCCGAGATCATCGGCGCCACCACCGCGCGCATGCCTGCGTCGTGATAGGCCTCGGCCACCGCATGGATGCCCGCGACCGATGGCCCCGGCAGTTCCACGCTCAGGTCAAAACAGGCGGTGCAACCCTTGCGGATCATCTCGGCGGCCGACAGTTCCGCCGACAGCCGCAGGTCATCCGTGCTGCGCCGGCCGTTCAGCGCCGGCGCGCCCGCCAGAAAGGTTTCAAGTGTCGCGTCATCCGCCACCCCGCCCCGCCCCAGCGCGCCATGCGAATGGGTATGTCCGTTGACAAGGCCGGGAATGACGATGCGCCCCGTGGCGTCGATCACCCGCGCATCCGCGGGGCCCTCACCCTCGACAAGATCAGTGATCTGCCCGTTCTCGATCAACAAGGACACGGGCGCAAAGCGCGTGTTCTCGACCAGAACAAGGCCACCGCTGATCAGGGTCCGAGGGGCGTTCATCGACAAATCCGGGGTTAGCGATGCAGTCAAACAGGAAAATGCGCCGAACGGATCAAGCCGCCCGGCGCATGGCGTTCACGGTCTGGATTAGTTCATGATCTCGACGGCAAAGGCGCGCTCTTCCACCGGCGGCAGGAAGGAACGGTCAAAGATCTCGGACGCCTCGGGCAGACGCTCCAGCCCGTAACCCTTGGCCACGATCTCGATCGAGCGGGTCAGACGTTCGTCCACCAGATCGCCCATGCCGATCGTCTCGACCTCGGGCGCGTTCATCAGGTTGGTCAGGGCGAAGTTCAGGCGCGCCCGCTCAAGCTCGGGGTTCACAAGGTTGTCGAAGGCCATGATCGCTTCCATCGCGGCGTCTTGATCCTTGGCGATTTCCAGCGTCGCGCGGTTCACGGCGCGCACCATGCCGGCCACCACCTCGGGCTTGTCGGCCAGCAGCGCGCGGGACACCATCATGCCGTTGGAATAAAGGTCCATGCCGTAGTCTTCGAACTGGAACCAGTTGTAATCCTTGGCCGGATCCTGACGGTTGGCAATCAGGTTGAACCAGCTGGTGATCGTGAAGACGAAGGCCCCGTCGATATCGCCACGGATCATCATCGGCTCTTGCAGGTTGGGGGCCATGTTTTCCTGCTTCACGCTGGCCAGGTCGATGCCGTTCAGCTCGGCGAAGACCGGGAAGAGGCGCGTGGTCGGCGTACCCTGCGCGCCACCAAGCGTGCGGCCCGCGAAATCGTCGGGCGTCTCGATGCCCGATGACTTCGGCGTCACGATGGCAAATGGCGGACGGTTCCACAGCTGATAGACCATGACGGGCGCTTCACCGGGGCGCTGCGCCGCGTTCTGGATGATCGCGTTGATATCGCCGAAGCCGGCATCATAGGCACCGCCCATGATGCGGGTCACGGTCGCGGCCGATCCCTCGCCCTGGTCGATGGTCACGTTGACGCCTTCCTCGGCAAAATAGCCCTTGCTCAGCGCCAGCAGAAACGGCGCGTCAGAGCCTTGGGTCTTCCAGCCAAGGGTAAAGCGGACATCGGTCATTTCGGCCCAGGCCGGGGACAGCCCGGCCGCAAAGGCAAGTACGGCACCAAAGACAGCGTTCTTCATCGTGTTTTTCCTTGTTTCGCGGGTTTCAGGTCAGGGATCGGGACAAGTTGCAGGAATGGGCGTCAGGTGATGGCGATGTCCTGGCCGCGCGTGGCCCAGCCGGTCACACGGGCCTCCAGGAAGGAGAAGAAGGCGTAAAGCGCCACGCCCATCAGCGCGAGCACGATCAGCCCCGCAAAGACAAGCGACACCTGGAAGTTGGACGAGGCCGTCATCATCACGTTGCCGATGCCCTTGTTCGACGCGACGGTTTCCGACAGCACCGCGCCGACGAAGGACAGGGTGATCGCTACTTTCAGCGAGGCGAAGAAATAGGGCATGGTGCGCGGCAGACCGACGTTCCACAGGATTTCTTTCTTGGACGCGCCCAGCGTTTTCAGAACATCCTCAAGATCGGGTTCCGTCGTGGCCAGGCCGGTGGCGATGTTTACCACGATGGGAAAGACGCAGATCACCATCGCGGTCAGGATGGCGGGCGTGGTGCCCGACCCGAACCACAGCACGAAGATCGGCACCACCGCGACCTTGGGGATCGAGGAAAAGCCCACCAGCAACGGATAGGCCACGCCGTATGCCACACGCGATGTACCGATCAGCACGCCGATGGACACACCGATGATCACCCCCAGGGTAAAGCCGGTCAGCGTGGCGTAAAGCGTCTGCAGGATATGCGGCCAGAGCACAGGAAACCGGGTCCACAGCGTCACCACGATTTCGGAAGGACGCGGCAGGATCAGGTCGGACACGTTCAGAACGATGCACAGGACCTCCCACAGCAGGAAGAAGCCCAGGATGAACGAGGACGACATGAGCCTGATCCGGGTGCTATCGGTCATGGCAGCATCTCCTTTTGCGGAAAGGTGATCATTTGCGCACCTGTGCGATCAGTTCGCGCAGGCCTTGGGTCATTTCGACAAAGGCGGGGTCATAGATGACGCCGATGTCGCGCGGTTGCGGCAGGTCCACCGCGCGGTCCGAGATCACGCGCCCGGGGCGCGCGCTCATCACGCAGATGCGGCGCGCAAGGAAACCCGCCTCGCGCAGGTCATGCGTCACCAGCAGCACGGTCGGCTTGCGATCGAGGTAGAGATCCTGAAGGATCTGCCACAGCTCCTCGCGGGTGAACTGGTCGAGCGCGCCGAACGGCTCGTCCAGCAGCAGCAGGTCGGGGTCGTGGATCAGGGCGCGGCACAGGTTCGCGCGCTGCAGCATGCCCCCCGACAACTGCCAGGGATAATGGTTCGCGAAATCCTTCAGCCCCACTTGTGCCAGCAGCGCATGGACCCGGTCGCGATAGGCGCCCTTGCGATCCTGCTGGAAGGTCCGCTTGAACGGCTCCACGATCTTGAGCGGCAGCATCACGTTCTTTTCGATTGTCAGCCAGGGCAGCATCGTCGGGTTCTGGAACGCCATGCCGATGCGCAATTCCTTGGCCGCCACCTCGCGCCCACCCAGCAGCACCAGGCCCGAGGACGGCTGGATCAGGTTGCTGACAAGGCGCAGGATCGTGGACTTGCCACAGCCCGATGGTCCGACCAGAGCCAGAAAATCCCCCCGCTCCATGCGCAGGGTCGTGGGCGACAGGGCCGTGACGCTTTGCGGCCCCTTGCCAAAGACGACCGAGGCCTCCTGCAACTCGATCGCCGGGCGCGGATGCACCGGATTGGTCCGTGAGGCCGGCTGCGTCGCGGGCACCGGCATCGCTTGGGCGGGGATGTCTGATGTCATGTTCATGCAGCCACCTGACAGGCCGCACCGAAAGCTGGGAAGATACCTAAGTAAGTATTTTATGAATTAACATCGAAACCGATTAACTTTTGAGCAATCCAGCCCTCGCTCGCGCGCAATAACGGCATCTTTCGGAAAGCACCCCGCATGGCGCGGCCCGTGCAAGGCGCGCATCGTCCCCGCGCAACCGGGCACGATCCTGCTGCAACGGAACATTCGTCAGACTTGAGGCGAATCGCCGCCCGAAAGCGCGTTCATGACCAGGTCGACCGTATGGGCCCGCCTTGCGCTGCGCCAATCCCGGCTCAGTAGATCGATCCCGAAAATCGCCGACAGCGTATGCCCGTTGTTCAGGTGATGCGCGCTCAGCGCCACGATGGTCACGTAGATCTGCAACGGATCGTAACGATGCCCGAACACGCCCTGCGCCTGCCCGCGCGCCATGATCGCGCCGATCGCCTCCAGCAGGGGTTGCGAATTTGTGCGGATCGCCGCGACATCCGCGATGAACCGCCCCTCCAGCAGGTTCTCGTTGCGGGTCAGCTTCACGAACAACGGATTGCTGTCAAAGAAATCATAGGTGAATTCCACCAGCCTGCGCATGGCCTGCGCCGGTGCCTGCCGGTCAAGATCCAGCTCGCGCTCCTGCGCGCGTATATCGGCGAAGATATGTTCCAGCGCCGCGAGGTAGAGTTTTTCCTTGCTGCCGAAGTAATGATACAGCAGCCGCGGATTGCACCCGACAGCGCGGGTGATCCGGTCCACACGGGCCCCGTGAAACCCGTGATCGGCGAATTCGTGCAGCGCCGCTTCCAGCAACTGCGCGCGCGTCCGTTCCGGATCGCGCTGGCGCGGCGTTTTCTTTTTCGCTGGCCCCGTCATGTCCCGATTGCCTTGCCCTCTTGTCCGGCCGTTGCTTATACGCCTCGCGCCTGTCTGGCCAGCCGACTTGATGGCCAGGACTGCCTAAAATTGCATCATCTCCCCCATGCAGCCCCGACACGGAGGTAAGTGAATATTTACTTGTAGTCACCCCCTGCCTAGCAGGTTTGAAGGCCACGTGCGGAATAATTTCCCCGGCCTGGGTTCATACAGACGGTGAATCCGCACCCAAAGGAGGTCTCTTGCCGATGCTTCGCGTCCCCCCGCAGCCCGATGCGCATGCCGTGACCGGCGCGCTGACAACCCCGCATCCACTGGCAACCGAGGCCGGCATGTCGGTCCTGCGCGCGGGTGGCACCGCGCCCGAGGCACTGATCGCGGCGGGGGCAGCACTTTGCGTGGTGATGCCGCATTTCTGCGGGCTTGGGGGCGATGCTGTGTGGATGCTGGCGGATCGCAAGGGGCGGCGGCGCTGCGACCTTGCAATCGGTCAGGGTATCGACCGGCCCATGCCACGTGGCCCCATACCCGTGCGCGGCCCCGGATCGGTCCTGACCACCGCGGCCCTGGTCAGCGGCTGGCAGCAGGCCTTCGACACCGCGCGCCGCGATTTGGGCGGGCGGGCACGGTGGGAAGACCTGCTGGCCCCCGCCATCGCCCTGGCTGAAGACGGTTTCGAGGTTTCACCCTCGCAGGCCTTCTGGGGCGCGTTTCGCAAGGCCGAGTGCCGGGACTGGCCGGGTTTCGCCGCCCTCTACACCAGGGACGGTATCCCCCTGTCGATGGGGCAGAGGCTGCGACAGCCGCAACTGGCCAGCACCCTGCGCCTGATCGCGGAACATGGGCCCGCCGCGTTCTACACCGGCGCCCTGTCCCGCCGCATCATCGCTGGATTGCGTGACGCGGGCGTGGTGATCGGGCCCGCCGATCTTGCGTCAACCCGGACCCGCAGCCTGCGCCCACTGGCAATGCCTTACCGCGACCTGACGCTGCTGGCCCCGCCGCCACCCACGCAGGGCGTGACCACGTTGCAGATCATGGGCATCCTGTCGCGGCTGAACCTTGACGGGGTAAGCCCCGGCAGCGCCGATCACATCCATCTCTGCGTCGAGGCGGTGAAACGCGCCTTCATCGGGCGTGATGCGATTGCGGACCCGGAATTCACGCCTGCAACCACCGATGACTGGCTGACCGACGATGCGCTGACCGCGCAGGCACGTGACATATCCCGCCGGACCGCCCTGCCCTGGCCGCATCAATGGCAACATGGCGATACGGTTTTTCTGGGCGCGATCGACGCGCAGGGCAATGCGGCCAGCGTGCTGCAAAGCACCTATTTCGACTGGGGCAGCGGTGTCGTGGCCGGGGATACCGGGATCATCTGGCAGAACCGCGGCGCGGCGTTCCGCACCGATCCCGCGCATCCGAACGCCTTCGCGCCGGGCAAACTGCCCTTCTACACGCTCAACCCCGGCATCGCCCTGAAGGACGGGCGCCCCCGGATCGTCTATGGCACGCAAGGCGCCGACGGGCAGCCGCAAACCCTGGCAATGCTGCTGACACGGCTGATCGATTTCGGCCAATCCCCGCAAGAGGCGCTGGCCGGTCCCCGTTTCCTGCTGGGGCGCACCTTTTCGGACAGCCGCGACAGCCTCAAGATCGAGGAAAACGCCGGCGCCGACATCCTGCGCGATCTGGCCGCCCGCGGCCACGAGATCAGCCCGATCCCGGCGCTAAGCCCGCTTGCAGGCCAGGCCGGAGTGGTTCTTGCCGAACCCGGCGGACCGATCGCCCTGCATGATCCGCGCGGCTGATCCGGCGGCAGGGGTGGCGCAAGGCGCCCGAAGCATGGACCCTGTGGCACCGATCCGCTAGCACTGGAGGCGCGGGCCCGAAAGGCGCCGCGCATAGAATAAGAGGTATCGCGATGCAGCACGTCTCGCCGATCTGGCTTGGCGCCCTGGGCAGCCTTCTGGCCGGGCTGATGACAGCCGCAGGCGCGGTGCCGGTCCTGTTCGGGCGCCTGCCGTCACGGGCCACGCGCGATCTGTTGCTGGGCTTTTCGGCGGGCGTGATGCTGTCGGCCTCGTTCTTTTCGCTGATCATTCCCGCGCTCGAGGCCGCGGGCACCCCCGAACGCGCCGCGATGGTGCCCGCGGCGATTGTCTGCATCGCGATCCTGCTGGGCATGGGGGCCGTGGCCCTTTTGAATGAAACCCTGCCGCACGAGCATTTCCGCAGCGGCCGCGAGGGCCCCGAGGCGGCCTCGCTCCGGCGGGTCTGGCTGTTCATCTTCGCCATCACGATCCACAACTTTCCCGAAGGCATGGCCGTGGGCGTGGGCTTTGGCGCGCATGGTCTGCAGGGCGGGCTGCCGCTGGCCATCGGCATCGGGCTGCAGAACGCGCCCGAGGGCCTGGCCGTCGCTGTGGCCCTGCTGGGCGAAGGCTACACACCCTGGCGCGCCTGGGCCATCGCCGCATTGACCGGGTTGGTGGAGCCGGTCGGCGGCGCAATCGGCGCGGGCATCATCACCCTGGCGCAGCCCTTGCTGCCCTGGGGGCTGGCTTTTGCCGCGGGGGCCATGCTCTACGTCATCAGCCATGAAATCATCCCCGAGACCCATCGCAGCGGCCACCAGAACAAGGCAACGCTGGGTCTGGCCATCGGCCTTGTGCTGATGCTTTTCCTTGATGTCTGGCTGGCCTGACCGCTGCCGCCACGCGCCTCAGACAAGCAGGCGCGACACCAGCCAGACCAGCACGCCCTGCCCCAGCAGCAACGACAGATATTGCGCGGTCCGTTGCCGGTCCTTGCGCGCGCCCAGCGCCCCCGCATAATCGAACCGCTCATAGACAACGTTGCGCTTGGGCAGGCCCTGATCCAGCAAAGCGTCCGATACGGCGCTGACCATCGGACCGGGGCCGCACATCATCGCAACGCAGGTCTCGGGCATCAGCCCCTCCAGCAGGCGGGCCAGGCGCGGCGCGTCCAGAAACCCGGTCTCGGCCTTGCCGCTTGGATCAGCGGCCTCGCTGATCAGCATCACCCGCAGATCCAGCACCGCCGCCGCAGCAGCAATCTCGTCCAGACAGGCAAGGTTCGCGGGGTGGCCCACCGCATAGGCCAGGCGCACCGGGCGCGGGTCGCGCCGCGCGACAAGATCGCGCAAAAGCCCCATGATCGGCGCGATCCCGGCCCCGCCCGCGATCAGCAGGACGCTGTCACAGGGGTGATCCGCCAAGGTGAAAGTGCCGAAGGGTCCGTCGATCCCGATCGGCGTGCCCGGCGCCAGCGCACCGACCGTCCGGGTGAAATCGCCGGCCTCCTTGATGATCAGCCGCAGGGCTGGCCGGGTCGGAGTATCCGCGATGGAGAACGGATGATCGAATAGCGGAAAACGCCGCGCACCTTCTGTCATCCAGACAAATTGCCCCGCACGATAATCCAGCGCCGGGGTGCCGGCGTCCGGGGCGATATCCAGCTCCCATATGCGATCCGCCCTGCGCTGCACGCTGCGCAGCGTGAACGGACGACGATGCAGCAGCCACCAGCGCCAGCCGTAAAGCACGGCGATTGCCCCGATCACCAGGCCCGCGGCTCCCCACCAGAAGCCATGCAAGGGCCCCAGCGCGCTCAGCCGTCCTGCTGTCAGCGCATGATGCAACCCGCCGCCCAGCGCCA
>JAJLKH010000032.1:0-9254 GCA_033839205.1 Rhodobacterales bacterium
GCGGCCGAAGCGCTGGATGGTCTGCTGTTTGACGGCATGTTCATCGCGTCCGGCGGGTTTGGCCTGTGCGGCATTCCGGAACTTTTGCTGCAGGCGATCAAGGACGCGGGCACGAAGGATCTGACCTTTGCCTCGAACAACGCGGGGGTGGATGATTTCGGCATCGGCATCCTGTTGCAGACGCGGCAGGTGAAAAAGATGATCTCGTCCTACGTGGGCGAGAACGCGGAATTCATGCGCCAGTACCTGTCGGGCGAGCTTGAGCTGGAATTCAACCCGCAAGGCACCCTGGCCGAGCGGATGCGCGCGGGCGGCGCGGGCATCCCGGGCTTCTACACCAGGACGGGCGTGGGCACGGTGATCGCCGAGGGCAAGGAGCACAAGGAGTTCGACGGCCAGACCTACATCATGGAACGCGGCATCTTCGCGGACCTGTCGATCGTCAAGGCCTGGAAGGCCGATGCCACCGGCAACCTGGTGTTCCGCAAGACCGCGCGCAACTTCAACCCGCCGGCGGCCATGTGCGGCAAGGTCTGCGTCGTCGAGGTCGAAGAGATCGTGCCGACCGGCAGCCTCGATCCCGATCACATCCACCTGCCCGGCATCTATGTGCACCGCATCATCCAGGGGCAGCACGAGAAACGCATCGAACAGCGCACGGTTCGGAAACGGGAGAACGCATAATGCCTTGGGATCGCAACCAGATGGCCGCGCGCGCGGCACAGGAGCTTCAGGACGGCTGGTACGTGAACCTCGGGATCGGGATCCCGACGCTGGTCAGCAACTACATCCCCGAGGGCGTGGAAGTGACGCTGCAATCGGAAAACGGCATGCTGGGCATGGGCCCCTTCCCGCTTGAGGGCGAGGAAGACCCCGACCTGATCAACGCGGGCAAGCAGACGATCACCGAACTGCCGCAAACCGCCTATTTCGACAGCGCCACCTCCTTCGGGATGATCCGGGGCGGCAAGATCGCGATGGCGATCCTGGGCGCGATGGAGGTCTCCGAACAGGGTGACCTGGCCAACTGGATGATCCCGGGCAAGCTGGTCAAGGGCATGGGTGGTGCCATGGACCTGGTCGCGGGCGTGGGCCGCGTGGTGGTGGTGATGGATCACACCAACAAGGCGGGCGAAAGCAAGGTGCTGCCCGCCTGCACACTGCCGCTGACCGGCAAGGCGGTGGTCGACCGCATCATCACCAACCTCGGCGTGCTGGACGTGGTCGAGGGCGGCCTCAGGATCGTCGAGACCGCCGATGGCGTGACCGAAGCCGAGCTGCGCGCCGCCACCCTGGCGACAATCGTCGACTGACAAGCGGCATCAGACAAAACAAGGGCCCGCGCGATGCAGCGCGGGCCTTTTGCGTTTCTTCTTGCTGCAAATATCCATCTGTCACCGATGCCCCGGCACACAGGCAGACAGATCTCACCCCTCGCCGAAGTTGAACACGCACCCGTCCGAGATCAACTGCGGCGGCGTCTTGCACAGGTTGCGCGCCACCGCGAAGGCCGCCAGCACCTTGGGCACATAATCGCGCGTCTCGGCATAGGGCGGCACGCCACCGTGCCGTTTCACGGCGTTCTCGCCCGCATTATACCCGGCCAGCGCCATGATCGGATCGCCGTCAAACTCCTGCAACAGCCAATCCAGATAGGCCACACCGCCCTTGATGTTCTGCGCGGCATTCAGGCTGTCGGCAACGCCGAACCGATCAGCCGTGGCCGGGATCAACTGCATCAGCCCAACCGCGCCCGCCGAACTGACCGCGTCTGCACGCCCCGAGGATTCCACCGCGATCACCGCAAGCGCCAGAGCCGGCGACACCCGCGTGCCCACCGTACTGAGCAGCAAGGCAGGCTGATGCGCGCGGGCAATCCCCAAAAGGTCGGTCAGCCGTGGCGCGGCGATCTGCTGCCCGTCACGCGCATTGGCGATCTGGATCAGCGCCGGCTCCAGCCGACCTGGACCGCTATCGTCCAGCGCGGGCGATACCGCCTCCCAGAACCAGGCGTAACGACCCGGTATCACCGGAGCGGGATCGCCATCCGGTTCCTTTGGGATCGCGGGGCGCGCGACGGCCACCGGCTGCGGTTCGATCTGGACCGTGATGCGCGGCGCAGTGCTGCCGGCTTCCGGTGGGCGCACACGCTTGAAGGTAAAATCGGGAAAGGCGGGCTTTTCCTGCGCCACAGCCGGCGCCGCCAGCATCAAGCTGGAGGATAGGCTCAAAGCCGTAGCCGACAGAGCCTGCATCGCCAACACCAGGCACAGGCCCAAACCTTGTCGGCCGCAACCGAATCGGCGCGGATCGTGCCCACGTTTCACATCGAAGAACCGCCACATCGCGGAAAAGCCTGCCTTTGTCGTCGTCGTTTGCTCGATCTTGTGGCGTTCAATATCGCAGAAAACGCGATCTGGAGCCAGCGATTCATGCGAATCGTGGGGCGCGCAGGCCCGAGTCCGCCGCCTCGATTGCCGCAATCTACCCCCATAAGTTACGGTTTCATTATCTTACGATAGTTTTTTATCATTACCTAACAGACACTTAATGCAGGTTTTCGGGTGCTCTTCCAAAAAAGAGAAAACGCGCGATTCACGCCAAACTGTTGCCCCAATCCACTGGCTATATCAGGCCATACCGAAACGGAGACGGGCCAAGAGAGAGACAGCCCAGACAGTCACCGGCGCGGTTGTGCAACTGAGCAACTGATCCTTTGGAGGGACACAAAATGGTTAAATTCTTCAAGAACTTCAGCAAAGACGAATCCGGCGCTGTGACTGTTGACTGGGTCGTGCTGACCGCAGCCGTTGTTGGCCTGGCCGTCGCCGCCTACTCCTCGATCGAGACCGGCGCAACCAACCTGACTGCCCAGACCAACACCTTCATGGGCACGCAGAACCCGAACAACTGAGCTTCGGCATAGTTGAACGCTCAGGCCGCTCCCGCCCAGACGGGTGCGGCCTTCTTGTTTGGCGGGTGATCCGGCGCGCCCATCCCGTGCCATTGTTTTGCCGGTAGGAGAAATGACATGAATATCTCCAACTTCATCACCAGGATCAGACGGTTCAGCACCGCTGGGGATGGCGCGATCACTGCCGACTGGGTGGTCTTGACCGCCCTTGCCGTGACCTTGCTGTCTGCCGGATATGGCACCATGCGCGATGGCGCGACGGGCCTGGCCGACAATACCAGCAGCTTCATGTCCACCTACTTGGATTGAAAACGAACCACACCGCGGACAGGGCAGTGACCGTCGGGCATTCGGCCCGCTTTCCTGTCATATGGCCACTGCGAAAAGACCGCGGCTGCAGGACACGCCAAATCCCCACGGCCTCCCTGATTTGGCCATATTACGCCATTACGCTGCATCCGAGCAGTAGATAACTTCCCGGCATCCTTGATGAGACGGGAGCAGACACAGGAAAGGTGATACCATGCGAGCTGTCTTTGGACTTGTTCTCATTGCCGGTGTCGGTTTGGCCGGTTTTGCCGTGATGATGGCGAAAAAGCAATTTGACGCATACCAGATGCAACTGGCCCAGGCGCAGAGCGCACAAAGCCAGATCATCCCGACGGTCGAGGTCTTCGTGGCCAACAAGACCCTGAACTATGGCGATGTCCTAACGGCAGAGGACCTGCGCGCGGTGAAATGGCCCAGCAATGCCATTCCCGAGGGCAGCTTCGCCTCGATGAATGAAATTTTCCCGGAAAACAACACGGCGCCCCGCTATGTGCTGCGCATCATCGAAAAGGATGAAGCGCTGATGGCCAGCAAGATCAGCCTTCCCGGCGAGGATGCGGGCATCAACTCGCGGATCGAACGCGGGATGCGCGCCTTTGCGATCAAGGTCGATGTCGCATCGGGCGTGTCGGGTTTTCTGCGTCCGGGTGACCGGGTCGACGTCTATTGGACTGGCTCGATCAACCAGGACATTGCCGGTGAAGCACGCGGCGAGATCACCAAGCTGATCGAGGCCAACGTGCGCCTGATCGCCGTGGACCAGAGCGCGGATGGTGGCATGTCCGAAGCGCTTATCGCCCGCACCGTAACCGTTGCGGCCCGCCCCGATCAGGTGGCGGCCCTGGCCCAGGCGCAATCGACCGGGCGGCTGTCGCTGTCGCTGGTAGGCGCCAATGACGATACGATCGCCGAAGCCATCGAGGTCGACCAGCGGGCCCTTCTGGGTCTGGTCAGCGCGCCGATCGCCGCACCGGTGGAGATCGAGAAGGAAGAAGTCTGCACGACCCGCGTGCGCCGCGGGGCCGAAGTGGTCGAACTGGCGATACCCTGCACCAACTGATGTGGCCAGCAGGGCGCGCCAAAAAAGGCCGCAGGCTTGAAAAAATGAGGGACAGATCCCCGGGCGGGATCTGTCCCTTTTCATGTTGTCCGTCGGTCGGCCGCGACCATCACAGGCTCAACCGAACAGCGACTATGGCATAATATCCACATAAACACGGCTTCTGAACCTCTTGATTCTTGCAATAAATATCGAAATGCCCCATGGTTTGACGAAAGTGGGCGAAAAAAGACCCGCAATTTGAGGCGTGATCGGAAAGGCAGGTCACATGAAAATTGACAGATTCATCAAGGCCGCCCTGCTTGGGCTGGCCATTGGGCACGGCCCATTCACGCTTTTTCCGCAGGCGCATGCGGAAACAGTCCGCGTTCTTCAGGAAGGCCGTTCCGCAAACCTTGCCGTCCCGATGAACCGCGCCGTCGTGGTCGAAAGCGAAGTTCCCTTCGCCGAACTTTCGATTGCCAACCCGGCCATCGCTGACATCTCCTCGCTGTCCGAACGCACGATCTACGTGCTGGGCAAGTCGCCGGGGATCACCACGCTGACCCTGCTGGACGCCAGCGGGCAGCTGATCACGAACGTGGATGTCCGCGTGGCGGCCGATGTCAGCGAATTCAAGGAACGACTGGGCCAGATCCTGCCCGGCGAAAAGATCGAGGTGCGCACCGCCAATGACGGTATCGTCCTGTCGGGCACGGTGTCGAGCACGCAGAAACTTCAGCGCGCGCTGGATCTGGCGGAGCGCTATGCGCCCGAACGGGTGTCCAACCTGATGACCGTCGGCGGTGTGCAGCAGGTGATGCTGAAGGTGCGCTTTGCCGAGATGCAGCGCAGCGTGTCGAAATCGCTCAGCGCGTCGCTGGCCTTGAACGGTAGCGCCTTCGGCAATGACCTGGGCATTTCGGGCGGCAGCAACACGCTCAACAACCTGGGCGCACAGACCAGCGCGATCACGGGCAGCATCCCGTCCGTGAACTCCAACAATGGCGCGATGCTGCTGGGCTTCGGCGCCGGCGCAGTCGAGGTGGGCATCCTTCTGGAAGCCCTTGAAACCAAAGGGGTTGTGCGCACCCTGGCCGAGCCGAACCTGGTCGCCCTGTCGGGGCAGGAAGCCAAGTTCCTGGCTGGCGGCGAATATCCCGTGCCCGTGGCACAGGAAGGCGGCACGATCACGATCGAGTTCAAGCCCTTCGGGATCGAGCTGAATTTCGTGCCGCGCGTGGTCGATGGCGATCTGATCAACCTGGAGATGATGGCTGCAGTCTCGTCGCTGGACCCGAACAACGGGATCGAGCTGAACGCCTTCCGGATCGATGCCTTCCAACGCCGCGAGACTGCGACCACCGTCGAGTTGCGCGACGGCGAAAGCTTTGCTGTCGCGGGCCTGCTGCAGGACGATTTCCGCGATACCGCCGGACAAGTGCCATGGCTGGGCGATATCCCGGTTCTGGGATCGCTCTTCCGCAGCGCGGATTTCCGCCGCGCCCAATCCGAGTTGGTCATCATCGTCACCGCCCATCTTGTGACGCCGACCCGCGGTGATGCGCTGGCCCTGCCGACAGACCGGATCCGCCCACCAAGCGAACGCGACCTGTTCCTGTTCGGCCGCGTGGCCCGCGATGGCCAGCCTGCTCTGCGCGGCGCGGCCGGCGAGGTTGCCAAACAGGATTTCAACGGGTCTTATGGATATGTGATGGACTGATCGGATGCAGGGGAACATGTACAAGACTCTCGCAGTTGTTGCGCTTCTGGGCGTCAGTGCCTGTTCCGGCTCGGATCCCATCTATCGCAGCTTCCAGGGTGAAGCCGGGGCCAGTCTCGACGACGGCAGCTTCGGCAACGCCACGATGAACAACACCCTGGCGATGACAAACCGCCAGAACTTCGTCATCGACATGTCGCGACGCTTCTCTCAGGAGGTGTCGCCGATGGTGAACTTCGCCTTCAACTCGGCCGTGTTGGACGAGGGTGCCCGCGAGACCCTGCGCGAACAGGCCCGCTGGATCCGCCAATTCCCCGAAGTGCGTTTCCGCGTCTATGGCCATACCGACCTTGTGGGATCCGACAGCTACAACAAGTCGCTGGGCATGCGCCGCGCGCAGGCGGTGGTCAGCTATCTGGTCAGCCAGGGAATCAGCCGCTCGCGACTGGAAGCGGTCGCATCCTTCGGCGAGACACAGCCGCTTATCGTCACCGAAGGGCGCGAACGGCGCAATCGCCGCACCGTCACCGAAGTATCTGGCGTAGTTGAAAAGCGGCAGGGCGAACTGGACGGCAAATATGCGCAGATCATTTATCGCGAATACGTGAACAGCGCGATGCCCATGAGCACGCTCAGCGGCGTTGACCAAGCCAGCAGCCAGGCAGAATGATCAAGTGCCGGGGGCCCTTCCCCGGCGACTTGCACGCAGGCCCAATCGGGCAGAACTTTATTTTCTACATATTTATCAGACACATGAATGGCGTCGCTTAACGGAAACGGGGCGACTGGCACCGGGCATGCGTGCCATTTTCAGCGCCCGCTGCGCGCGAAAAACCCGCGCCCGGATCGTCCAATGATACCGTACAATTACGATCTTTTAGCCCTAATGTTGCCCAGATTTTCCGCGACCTTGCCTCCAAAGGGTTAGCTTTGTCCGGCATGTGCCGGGCACGGGTGGTCGGACGCCGGAACAGGAATGAACCCGTCAGAGGTTCACGTTGCTCCTGCCTTGCCAGACGACGGCCCCCGACGTCAGAGGACAAGAGGCGCAATGAGTAGCACAGTACATTCCCCCGCGGAACCGGCACCGATCCTGGCCTGCACGATCAGCCGCGACGTGCAGAATTTCGATCTGCTGATCGAAGACATGGAAGCGGTCCTTGGTGAAAGCTGGGGCGATCTGGGATTTGGAGAAGCCCTGGCCTTCCTGTCGCAGCCAGATGCCGATGCATTGGAATTCGTCGCCATCGCGATGGACCAGGAAGATGAGGACAACCTCGTGTTGCTGGGCGAGATCATTCGCCACGCGCGCAGCCGCAACATCCGCGTCATTCTGATCGCAGAGGATGTAAGCCCTGCGGCCTTGCATCAGCTGTTGCGCCAGGGCGCCGATGAATTCGTGCCCTATCCCCTGCCCGAGAACGAGCTGGCCTCGGCCATCGACCGTATCCGTATGCCGGAACCGGCGCCGGTGCTTGCGACCCCCGAAACCGCCGGGACCGCGCGCAAATCGTCCCATGACCGCGAAGGCGTGGTTCTGGCCGTGCAGGGTCTGGCCGGCGGCACAGGTGCTACCACCTTCGCGGTGAACCTTGCGTGGGAGCTGTGCAATGTCGCGAAGAAGGGCAAACCTGAACCGCGCGTCTGTATTCTTGACCTTGATCTGCAGTATGGGTCGGTGTCGACGTTCCTTGATCTGCCCCGCCGCGAAGCCGTGTTCGAACTTTTGTCGGATACCGAATCCATGGACAGCGACAGTTTTACGGCCGCGCTGATCGGGTTCGAGGAAAAGCTTCAGGTGCTGACGTCGCCCGCGGACATGCTGCCGATGGACCTTGTCGGATCCGAGGACATCAATCGTCTGATCGCCATGGCCCGCCAGCAGTTCGATTACGTGGTGATCGACATGCCGCGGACGCTTGTGCAATGGACCGAAGCGGTACTGAACAGCGCGCATGTCTATTTCGCCCTGCTGGAACTGGACATGCGATCGGCACAGAACGCGCTGCGCCTGAAGCGCGCGCTGCAGGCCGAGGATCTGCCCTTCCAGAAGCTTCGCTTCGCGCTGAACCGCGCGCCGGGCTTTACGGACCTGAGCGGCAAGAGCAGGGTCAAGCGGATGGCCGAAAGCCTTGGCATTTCGATCGATCTTCTGCTGCCAGATGGCGGCAAGCAGGTCACCCAGGGTGCCGATCACGGCCTGCCCCTGGCCTTGAGCGCGGCGAAGAATCCGCTGCGCAAGGAAATCGCCAAACTTGCCTTGTCATTGCACGAGCTTGGTCAAAGCGACGTGGAAGCGGCCTGAACTGTAACCGGGGGAAAAGACGATGTTTTCACGCTACAAGAAGACTGGTGACGCCAAGGAAAACACCGCCAAGCCAGCGCTTGCGGCGGCAAAACCCGCCATTCAACCGGCCACCCGCCCCGTGGATGCAGCGGCAAGCCCCTTGCCCGCGTCCATGCGGCGTGCACAGGCGATCGCCCCCGCGCAGACCGTGGCGATGGACCGCGACCGCAAGCGCCGCGAGCGCCTGGGCGAGATCAAGCTGGAACTGCACCGCGCCCTGCTGGACAACCTGAACCTCAGCGCGCTGGAAAGCGCGACCGAAAGTGACCTGCGTTCGGAAATCACATCGATTTCGTCCGAGTTCCTTGAGGAAAAGGGGATCGTGCTGAACCGCGAGGATCGCACGCAGTTGACCCAGGAACTCTATGACGAGGTCAAGGGTCTTGGTCCGCTTGAGACGCTTCTGAAAGACGAAAGCGTCAACGATATCCTGGTGAACGGCCCGCAGCGTATCTTTGTCGAACGCGGCGGCAAGCTGGAACTGACCGACATCACCTTCAAGGATGAACGCCACCTGCTGCGGATCATCGACAAGATCGTGTCCGCCGTGGGCCGCCGTGTCGACGAATCCAACCCATATGTCGACGCCCGCCTGGCCGATGGATCGCGTTTCAACGCAATGGTGCCCCCGGTTGCGGTCGACGGCAGCCTGGTATCCATTCGTAAGTTCAAGAAAGAAAAGCTGGGGATCGACGACCTGGTCCGCTTCGGCGCCTTTTCCGAGGAGATGGCCGCCTACTTGCAGGCTGCCGTTGCCACGCGGCTGAACATCATCGTCTCGGGTGGTACGGGTTCGGGCAAGACAACCACGCTGAACGCGCTGTCGTCTTTCATCGACAACTCCGAACGCATCCTGACGATCGAGGATACGGCCGAACTTCAGCTGCAGCAGGTGCATGTC
>JAJLKH010000033.1:0-9328 GCA_033839205.1 Rhodobacterales bacterium
CTGTTCGGATGCTGTCAGGGGCTGCGCGGCCAAGGCCAGCGCAACGGCCATGATGTAACGCTTCGTCATGATGAGCCTTTCGTCTTGCGGCGCTTACCATCACGGACCGGCCCGGTGCGGGCAAGTCACAGCCGCGTGAGACTGTGCCGAGATGTGCCGGGGGACTGGACCCGGCGCGCGTCAGGCTTTACCTCTGCGGGTAACAGGAGAGCCCGATGACCAAACCGCCCCTTACCCTTTACCTGGCAGCACCCCGCGGGTTCTGCGCGGGCGTGGACCGCGCCATCAAGATCGTCGAGATGGCACTGGACAAATGGGGGGCGCCGGTCTTTGTGCGGCACGAAATCGTGCACAACAAATTCGTCGTCGATGGCCTGCGCGCCAAGGGTGCCGTCTTTGTCGAGGAACTGGACGAGGTGCCGGCCGACCGCCCGGTGATCTTTTCGGCCCATGGCGTGCCGAAATCCGTGCCGGCCACCGCCGAGGCGCGGCAGATGATCTATGTCGATGCCACCTGCCCGCTGGTCAGCAAGGTGCATATCGAGGCGGAACGGCATCATGACAACGGGCTGCAGATCGTCATGATCGGTCATGCCGGGCATCCCGAGACCATCGGCACGATGGGGCAATTGCCCGATGGCGAGGTGCTGCTGGTAGAGACGCCGCAGGATGTGGCGGTGCTGGCCGTGCGCGATCCGGCCAAGCTGGCCTTCGTGACGCAGACCACGCTGTCGGTGGATGACACCGCCGAGGTCGTTGCCGCGCTGAAGGCGCGGTTTCCGGGTATCGTGGGGCCGCACAAGGAAGACATCTGCTATGCCACCACCAACCGGCAGGAGGCGGTCAAGGCGATGGCCCCCAAATGCGAGGCGATGCTGGTGGTGGGCGCGCCGAACTCGTCGAATTCGAAACGCCTGGTCGAGGTGGGCGCGCGGGCCGGTTGCGCCTATGCCCAGCTGGTGCAGCGGGCCAGCGACATCGACTGGCGGGCGCTGGACGGGATTGCCAGCATCGGGATCACCGCCGGTGCGTCGGCGCCGGATGTTCTGATCACCGAGGTGGTGGATGCCTTTCGCGCGCGGTTCGACGTGACGGTCGAGCAGATCGTGACCGCCGAGGAAAACGTGGAATTCAAGGTGCCGCGCGTGCTGCGGCAACCGGCCTGAGGCGGATCATGCAAGGTATTCCCCGCGCTGCCCTGGTCCTTGGCCTTGCCGGTCTGATCCCCTTTGTCTGGGGGGCCATAACCGTCCTGTCCGAGCCGCTGAATGTCTGGAGCGGCCAGACCCTGGGGGGCCGTTTCACGGGGCCCTATATCGGGCTGTTCTACGGTGCGGTGATCCTGTCGTTCATGTCAGGCGTTCTGTGGGGGTTTGCGACCAAGGCCAGCGGGGCGGTCGCGGCATCGGGCTATGTGCTGTCGGTGATCCCGGCGCTGTGGGCGTTTTTCATGACGGGCGGCGGGCCGGTCAGCGCGGCGATCAACCTGATCGCGGGTTTCGTCGGCCTTCTGGCGCTGGACTGGATGTTCTGGAAACAGGGGCTTGCGCCCGAATGGTGGATGGGCCTGCGGGTTCTTCTGACCGCGATTGTCGTGATCTGTCTGGCGGTCGTGGCCTTCGCCTGACATAGAGGTGCGATACCCGAAGGATACCGCCATGCCCCAGATGACCCTTTTTTCGATGCCGTCGTCCGGTAACAGCTACAAGGTGCGGCTTTTGCTGGCGCTTCAGGGGCGCGATTACCGCCATGTGGCTTGCGAGGCGGGATCGCCGGCGCTGGCGCAGGCCAAGGCGGATGGCAAGGCGCCCCTTGGCAAGCTGCCGGTGCTTCACCTGCCGGATGGTCGCGTGCTGAACGAGTCGAACGCGATCCTGTGGTACCTGGGCGCGGGCACCGACTGGGTGCCTGGTGATCCCTTTGCACAGGCGCAGATGCTGTCCTGGATGTTCTTCGAGCAGAACCGCCACGAGCCGGTGATCGCGGTGCGCGCGGCGCTGCGCTGCTATCCGCACAGGGCGGCGCAGGCCACGCCGGAGCGGATGGCGGCCCTGCTGGAGGAGGGCAACGCGATCCTGTCGCTGATGGAGGATGCGCTGGCGGCTCAGGACTGGTTCTGCGGGACCAGCCCCACAATCGCCGATATCGCGCTTTACGGTTATACCTGCACGGCGGACACGCGCGGCGGCTATGACATGGCGCGCTTTCCCCGGATAACAGCGTGGTGCGCGCGCATGGCCGCCCTGCCCGGCCATGTGACGCTGGATCAGATCCCATGACGAAGCTTTACGCCTATACCGACGGGGCCTGTTCGGGAAATCCCGGCCCCGGTGGCTGGGGCGCGCTGATGCGCGCGGTGCGCGATGGCAAGATCATCAAGGAACGCGAGTTGAACGGCGGCGAGGCAGAGACCACCAACAACCGCATGGAACTGCTGGCCGCGATCAACGCGTTGGAGGCATTGGAGCGGGCCAGCGAGATCACCATCGTCACAGACAGCGCCTATGTGAAGAACGGTGTGACCGCATGGATTCACGGCTGGAAAAAGAACGGCTGGCGCACGGCGGACCGCAAGCCCGTCAAGAATGTCGAGCTTTGGCAGCGGCTGGACGCGGCGCAGGCGCGGCACAAGGTGACATGGGAATGGGTCAAGGGCCATGCCGGCCACCCCGAGAACGAGCGCGCGGATGAATTGGCGCGCGCGGGCATGGCCCCGTTCAAGGTGAACGGGAAGGCCAACGGGACAGCGGGCCGATGAGCCCCCTTGTGCTGCTGGACTATGCATCGGTGCTGGTCTTTGCGCTGACGGGGGCCTTGGTCGCGTCGCGCGCGCAGCTGGATATCGTGGGGTTCTTCTTCATCGCCTGCCTGACGGCGGTGGGGGGCGGCACGCTGCGCGATGTGCTGCTGAACCGCGAAACCGTCTTTTGGGTGGCGGAACCCACCTATATCGCCATTGCCTGCACCGCGGCGCTGGTGGTGTTCTTCACCGCGCACCTGCTGGAAAGCCGCTACCGCGCGCTGATCTGGCTGGACAGCCTGGCGCTGGCCGTGGCGGTGCCTGCGGGCGTGGGTGTGGCCATCGGCATGGATCAGCCCGCCGCGATCGTGCTGATCATGGGCATGGTCACGGGTTGCCTGGGCGGATTGATGCGCGACGTGGTGTGCAACGAGGTGCCACTGGTCCTGAAACAGGGGGAGCTTTACGCCTCTGCCGCTTTTGCCGGGTCCGGGGCCGCGCTGATCGTGCGCGCGCTTGGTGCGGACACGCTGGTCATGCTGGCCGCATGTGCGTTGCTGACATGGGTGCTGCGCGCCGGATCGCTGGCCTTTGGCTGGCGTCTGCCGGTCTACAAGAGCCGCCCGCCAAGGGTATGAGCCGCCGATAACGGATTGCTGACGCCGATGTTATCCGGGGGGCGATTGCAGGGGGATATCCTGCCCCCCATGTGACGTGCATCGGTGCGTCAACCATTGAAAGGATATCCCGTGCGCCATCTGTTTCTGACTGCCGCCATTACACTTGTGGCCCTTCCGGCCTATGCGCAAAAGGACATGACACCCGTATCCAAGGCCGAACGCGGCTCGATGGTGACGGTGCAGGGCCAGGTCGCGCGGATTCTTGACGAGGACACTTTCCGCCTGAGCGACAGCAGCGGTGCGATCCGCGTCTATGTAGGGCCGAATGTCATTCCCGCCGAGGTCGGCGAGACGGTCACGGTGCATGGTTTCGTCGATGACGATCCCGGCCCGCGCGAGATCTATGCCCGCACCATGACGCGCGCCGATGGCACGCTTGTCACTTTCGACTATCGCTATTGAAGGCCGCGCCCGGCGCGCAGCCTAGCGCCGGGCATCTTCCAGGATGAGGTCGGATGCCTTTTCACCGACCATGATCGCCGGGGCATTCGTGTTGCCCGTGGGGATCGTGGGGAAGATCGCGGCATCGGCCACGCGCAGCCCTTCGATCCCGTGCACGCGCAACCGCGCGTCGACCACGGATTGGGCGGGGTCGGACCCCATCCGGCAGGTGCCGCATTGGTGGAACACGGTCCATGACTTTTCGCGGATCACATCGGCCAGCGCCTCGTCGCTGTCCACGTCCCAGCCCGGCGTGATCTCATCCTCGATCACGGCGGCCATGGCGGGGGTGCGGGCGATCTTGCGCATCAGCCGGTAGCCCGCCAGCATGACCGCGCGGTCATATTCGGTATCAAGGTAGTTGGTGTGCATTTCAGGCGCGGCGAAAGGATCGGGCGAGCAGATCTGCAGATAACCCGTGCTGGTCGGCTTGCATGGGTTGAAGCCCAGAAGGAAGCCCGGAAAGGGATCGGGGTTCATCAGGGGCCGGGTGCCCACCGGCGCGCGGGTATAGCTGACGGGCGAGAAATAGAGTTGCAGGTCGGGCCGCGTGGCGCCTTCCATCAGGCGGATGAAGCCGCCGCCCTGGTTGAGGCTGAGCGACAGCGGACCCTTGCGCGTCAGCACATAGCGCAGCCCGGCCCAGAGTTTGCCCATCAGCGGGTTGAGTTCCTGGTTCAGGCTGGGCACGCGGGCGCGATAGAGCGCATCGGCCCCCAGGTGATCGGACAGGTTGCGCCCCACATGGGGCGCGTCATGCAGCACCGCGATGCCGTGGCGCTGGAGCACCGCGCCGGGGCCGATGCCCGACAATTGCAGCAGTTGCGGCGAATTGATCGCGCCGCCCGACAGGATCACCTCGGCCCGCGCCCTTGCAGTCAGGGTGCGGCCGTTCTGCACGTATTCGACACCGATGGCGCGGCGCCCCTCGAAGAGGACGCGGGTCACATGGGCGCGGGTTTCGACCTTGAGGTGCGCGCGTTTCATCGCGGGGCGCAGATAGGCGCGCGCCGCCGAGGCGCGCATCCCGCCCTTGGTAGTGATCTGGTAGAGGGCTGCCCCCTCCATGTCGTCGGCGTTGTAATCGGGGTTGGTGGGATAGCCCGCCTGTTCGGCCGCTTCCAGATAGACGCGCGTCAACGGGTGCACGTCGCGTGTCACGTCATGCACATGCAGCGGGCCGCCGGTGCCGCGCGCCGGGTTGGCGGGGCCGTCCCAATCCTCCATCCGCTTGAAGACCGGGGCGACGTCATCCCATCCCCAGCCGGGGGCGACCGCGTTCCATTCGGCATAGTCGGACGGGTGGCCGCGCACATAGACCATCGCGTTGATCGAGCTTGATCCGCCCAGCACCTTGCCGCGCGGCCAGTAGGAGCGGTTACCGTTTCGGTTGGGGTCAGGTTCGGTGGTGTATTTCCAGTTCACCCGCGCGTCGTAATAGACCTTGCCGTAGCCGATGGGCACCTGCACCCAGAAGGTCAGGTCAGATCCGCCCGCTTCCAGCAGCAGCACCTTGTTGCGGGCATCCGCGCTGAGCCTGTTGGCCAGAACCGATCCCGCCGATCCGGCGCCCACGATCACATAGTCGAAGTCCTGCACGTCTTGCCCCTGCCCCTTTGCGGCCGCATGGCCCGTTCCGTCCGGGCCGCCTTACTCAGCATGCACCATAGCGGCAAGCATTCGCGCGCTCGTGGCGAAAAGCGACAGTTTCATGACGGTCCAAGGCCAGATGCGTCAGGTCCTTCAGAAGGGAAAGAACAGCGGGATGATCGTGATGGCGACGATCCCGAAGATGATGTTCAGCGGCAGGCCCACCTTGATGAAATCGGCAAAGCGATAGCCCCCCGCGCTGTAGACGAAGGTGTTCGTCTGGTAGCCGATGGGTGTTGCGAAACTGGCCGAGGCGGCGAACATGACAGCCATGATGAAGGGGCGCGGATCGAAGCCAAGCTGAAGGGCCAGCGCAATCGCGATGGGACCCACAAGGACCGCGACCGCGTTGTTGGATACCATTTCCGTCAGCAGGCTGGTGACGAAATAGACCGCCGCGAGGACCATAAGCGGCCCGGCATCGCCCAGCGACGCGACTACCGCCGAGACGATCAGCTGCGCGGTTCCGGTTTCATCCAGCCCCATCGAGACGCCCAACATGCCGAAGATCAGGAACAGGATGCGCCAGTCGATGGCGTCGAACGCCTCTTCCGGGTCGACACAGCGGGTCAGCATCACGATGACCGCGCCGATCACCGCAAGGCCGGCGATCGGCATCACCTCGAACGCGGCCAGCACCATGACGGCCATGATCGTGGCAATGGCGATGGGCGCCTTGGACCAGCGGGTCGCGCGTTCGGTGGGGGCCGAGAGGTTGATGATCCCGCCGTCTTCCATCAGACGCTGCAGCCCTTCGGGCGGGCCTTCCAGCAGCAGGGTATCGGCGAATTGCAGCCGCAGTTCCGGCAGATCCTGCGAGATGTTCTGCTCGGCCCGGTGGACCGCCATCAGGTAGACGCCGTATTTGCGGCGCAGCTTGAGGTCCTTGATGGGGCGGCCGCGCAGGTGGGAATTGGGGCCGACGGAGGCCTCCATCGTGATGGTCTGGTCGGCGGTCACGGGTTCGAAGGCGTGATCGTCGATGTCGCGGAAGGCCACCTGCCCGTTTTCCTTGAGGCCCAGGATCTCGCCCGTGCCGGTCTTCAGAACGATCCGGTCCCCGGCCTCGAGCGTCATGTCCTTGAGGGTGCGGCGCATCGAGACTTCGCCGCGCACCACGTCGAGAATGCGTGTTTCCAGCGTGTTGAAGGGCAGTTCGGCCAGGCGTTTGCCGATGTATTTCGATTCATGCGGGATCAGCAGGCGTGCCATGAACTTGCGCTTGGTTTCCTTGCCCATCATGCTGGACAGCGAGGCGCGGTCGGGCAGCAGGTAGCGCCCCGCGAAGATCATGTAGATCATGCCCACACCCGCGAAGATCAGCCCAGGCAGAGTCATTTCGAACATCGAGATCGCGGGCTGGCCTGCATCGCGCGCCACGCCGCTCATCAGGATGTTGGTCGAGGTGCCCACCAGCGTCAGCGTGCCGCCGAAGATCGCGGCATAGGACAACGGGATCAGGAACCGCGAGGGCGCGACGCCGACCGAGGCCGACATCGAGATCATGATCGGCGTCAGCAGGATCACCACGGGGGTGTTGTTCATGAAGGCGGAGGCGCCCATCGCGCCCACCATCATCAGGACCATGGCCCGCAGGAACGACCCACGCGCCTTGCGCTTGAGAATGCCGCCCAGCACCATCAGCACGCCGGTGCGTTCCAGCGCGGCCGAGATGATGAACATCATGGCAATGGTGATCGGCGCGGGCGAGCTGAACACGGTCAGGAAATCGCCGGTCTGGATGATGCCCGTCGCCAGCAGGGCCGCCGAAGCGCCGAGTGCCGTCACCTCGGGGGGATAGAACTCCTTGAAGAAACTGATGAAGACAGCCGCCAGAAGGACAAGCATGAAGATCTGTTCAAGGGTCATCGATCACTCTTTCTGCGGCACGAACTCTCTTGCCCCATAAACCCAAAGCCCGTCGGCTTTTCAATCGGCAACCGCATTCCCGGGCCGTGCCCTGCCATTGTGACACCGCGAAAGCCGATCCGCGAGGCGGTTTCGACCGATGCGCGCGGACAGGCGACACCGGATGCAGGAAAAGACCATGCGCGACAAGGCCCTGGGTTGACCTGCATCAATCCCCGGACCGCGATCATGGGTTAGGCACGGGCATGTGGCACGCAGGGGTTGGCACATGACAGAGCATTCGGGCGACAGGCAGGCCGCGATCAGCCGCACCTTGCAACTGGGGCGCAGGCGGCGGGGGGTGTCGGCATGGCTCTGGTCGGGGTTGGCGCTGGTGATTTGCGTTCTGGCCCTGTGGGGGCTGGCGCGCTGGAGCGACCGCACGGACGAGCCGCCCTATCGCACCGCGACGGTTGCCCGCGCCGATCTGGTGATCCGGGTTTCGGCCACGGGCACGCTGGAGCCGACGAACACGGTGGAGATTTCATCGGAACTGTCGGGCACGATCCGCGCGGTGCATGTGGATTTCAACGACAGGGTCAGCGTGGGCCAGGCCCTGGCCACGCTGGACACGACCAAGCTTGAGGCGCAACGGGCCGTGGCCGAGGCCAATGTCACCGCCGCGATCGCGCGGTTGCGTCGGGCCGAAACATCGCTGGCCGAGCAGCGCGACAGCTATGACAGTGCGGTGGCGCTGGAGCAGCGCGGCGTGACAAGCCCGCAGGCCCTGCTGACGCGGCGCGCCGCCTTCTACCGCGCGCAGGCCGATCTGAGCGTGGCCGAGGCGGAGTTGAACGTGGCGCGCGCCAATCTGCGCCTGGTCAAGGCCGATCTGGACAAGGGCTGCATCTGTGCGCCGATCAACGGCATCGTGCTGGATCGGACCGCATCGGTCGGGCAGATCGTCGCCTCGTCCCTGTCTGCCCCGGTTCTGTTCACAATCGCCGAGGACCTGACCCAGATGGAGGCGCAGGTTGCCATCGACGAGGCCGATATCGGCCTTGTCTCGGAAGGGGATGCGGCGGTTTTCACGGTCGACGCTTTCGACAGGCGCAGTTTTCCCGCAACGATCCGCATGATCCGCTATGCGTCCGAACCTCTGGACGGGGTTGTCAGCTATGTCGCGATCCTGAGTGTGGACAACAGGGACCTTTCCCTGCGCCCCGGCATGACCGCGACGGCCGATATCATCGTGGAGGAACGCGCGGGTGTGCTGACGGTTCCCAACGCCGCGCTGCGCTATGCGCCACCCGCGACAAGTGTAGAACGGTCGGGCGGCGGGTTGTTGGGGTTGATCATGCCCGAAAGGCCCGCCCCGCGACAGGACGACGGGAGCGGCCCCGCGGTCTGGGTGCTGCGCGGGGGCGCCGCGGTTCAGGTGCCTGTCATGATCGGCAGCAGCGATGGCCGCCTGACGGAAATCACCGGCGGGGATCTGGCCGAGGGCGAGATCGTGATCACCGGACAGGCCGGATAGGATCATGCAGGACGCCCCCCCACTGATCGCGTTGAAGGGCATCACCCGCGTCTACGGACAGGGCGAGGCCGAAGTCCGCGCGCTGGACGGTGTCGATCTGAGCATCCGTGCGGGCGAATTCGTGGCCATCATGGGGCCCAGCGGATCGGGCAAATCCACCGCGCTAAACGTGATCGGCTGCCTGGACCCGCCGACATCGGGGCAATACCTGTTCAACGGCGTGGATGTCGCGGGGCTTGACCGCGACCAGCGCGCCCTGCTGAGGCGGCATTACCTTGGCTTCGTGTTCCAGGGCTTTAACCTGCTGCCGCGCGCCACCGCGCTGGAAAACGTCGAATTGCCGCTGATCTACAAGGGCTTGCCGCGCGCGGAACGCCATGCGCGCGCGCTGCGGGCGCTGGAGCAGGTGGGCCTGTCGGGCCGGGCGCATCA
>JAJLKH010000034.1:0-15400 GCA_033839205.1 Rhodobacterales bacterium
GAACACCGCCGCAGGCGGCGCGTTATACCACAAAAAGCCCAGGCCCCCGCCGATCAGACCGGCCACGAACACCAGGATTTCGCCCGTGCCCGGCACGTAATGCACATCCAGGTATTCGGTGAAATCGACACGCCCCACCGCATAGGCGATGACACCCAGCGTGCCGGACGCGATCATCACCGGCATGATCGCCAGACCGTCCAGACCATCGGTCAGGTTCACCGCATTGGCCGCCCCCACGATCACGATCATCGCGAAAGGCACGAATAGGAACCCAAGGTTCAGCAGCGTTTCCTTGAAGACAGGAAAGGCCAGCTTGTTGGTCAGCGCCTCGGGGTGGTACTGCGCCGCCCAATAGCCCGCGATGGCCGCGACCAGCAGGCCCAGCGCCATGCGCACCTTGCCCGGCACGCCGCGCGTGTTCTGCTTGGACACCTTGGCGTAATCATCGGCAAAGCCGATGGCGGCGAAGGACATGGTGACGAAGAGCACGATCCAGACGAACGGGTTGTCCAGCCGCGCCCAGAGCAGGGTCGAGGTCAGAAGCGCGCCCACGATCAGCAGGCCCCCCATGGTGGGCGTGCCAGCCTTGACGAAATGGCCCTGCGGCCCGTCCTCGCGGATCGGCTGCCCCTTGCCCTGCCGGCGCCTGAGCACATTGATCAGCGGCCGGCCGAACAGAAAGCCGAAGATCAGCGCGGTCATGAAGGCCCCGCCGGCCCGGAAGGTGATATAGCGAAAGAGGTTGAAGAAATCCCCCCCGTCCGACAGCGCGGTCAACCAATACAACATTACTCTGTCCCCTTGTCTGCTTGCGGCGCGGGATGGCCCAGTTTGCGCAGCGCGTCAACCACCAGGCTGACCTTGCTGCCCTTGGACCCTTTCACCAGCAGGATATCCCCCGCATCGACCAGGCGATGCGCGCGCGCGGCCAGCGTCTCGGCGCTTTCGGCCCATTCCCCGCGCTTGGCCTGCGGCAGCGCTTCCCACAGGTTCCGCATCCGCGGGCCCACGCAATGCACCAGCGACAGCCTGCCCATCTGCGGCAGATCCGCCAGCGCCCGGTGCATCGCGGCTTCGCCCTCGCCCAGCTCCAGCATGTCGCCCAGAACGGCGATGCGCCGCCCCTGCCGCACCCGGCCCAGCCCGTCGCGGGGGGCCGCGGCGGCCAGCACCTCGAGCGAAGCCGCCATCGAGGTGGGGTTGGCGTTGAAGGCATCATCGATCAGGTCGAAGTAAAGATCGTCGCTCAGCGGATCGAGCATGTAACGTTCGCGCGTGCCGCGCCCGGCGGGCGGCTCCCACTGGCCCAGGTCGTTGGCGGCCATGACAGGATCAAGACCCAGCGCATCGGCCACCGCCAGAACGCCCATGCCATTGACCGCGAAATGCCGCCCCGGCGCCTGCACCTTGAACAGCACCGGGCGACGCCAGGCGCGGCCATGCACCACGCTGGTCTGGTCGCGCAGCGCGATATCGGTCACGCGATGATGCACGCGCGGCGCCTCGCCAAAGGTGATGGTGCGCGCGGCGTAACGCTTGGCCCAGTCCAGCAGGATCCCCGAGGTGTCCAGATCGCCGTTCAGAACCGCGACCCCACCGGGTTCCAGCCCAGACAGGATCGACGCCTTTTCATGGGCGATGCCCTCGAGGTTCTCGAACGCCTCGAGATGGGCGGCGGCCACGATGGTCACCATGGCCACATGGGGCCGGGCCATCTGCGCCAGCGGCGCGATCTCGCCGGGGTGGTTCATCCCGATCTCGATCACCGCGAACTCGGTATCCGCGGGCATTCGCGCCAGCGTCAGCGGCACACCCCAATGGTTGTTATAGCTGGCCTCGGCCGCATGGGTGCGCCCCTGCCCCGACAGCACGCAGCGCAGCATCTCCTTGGTGGATGTCTTGCCCACCGATCCGGTCACGGCGATCACGCGGGCCTTGGTGCGCGCGCGCGCGGCGCGGCCCAGATCCTCCAGCGCGCGCAGCACGTCCGGCACGATCAGAAGCGGCGCATCTTCGGCCACATCGGCGGGGCGATGCGTGACCAGCGCCGCCGCCGCCCCCTTGGCCAGCGCCTGCGCCACGAAATCATGCCCGTCCCGCGCCGCCTTGAGCGCCACGAACAGATCCCCGGGCCGGATCGTGCGCGTATCGATGGACACGCCACCGGCCTGCCAGTCGCCAGTTGTCTTGCCACCCGTGGCGGCCACGGCATCGGCTGCGGTCCACAGGGTCATGCCAGCCTCCCGTCAAGGGCGGCCACCGCCATGCTGGCCTGTTCCACATCATCGAAGGGCAGCACCATGTCGCCCACGGTCTGCCCGGTCTCATGCCCCTTGCCCGCGATCAGCAGCGCATCGCCCGGCCCCAGCGCGGCCACACCGCGCAGGATCGCCTCGGCCCGGTCACCGACCTCTTGGACATGGGCGCGCGCATCTTCCGGGATGCCCGACAGAACGGCCGCGCGAATGGCCGCCGGATCCTCGGAGCGCGGATTGTCATCGGTCACGATCACCGCATCGGCATGCGCGGCCGCCGCCGCCCCCATCAGGGGGCGCTTGGTGGTGTCGCGATCGCCGCCCGCGCCGACAATGGCGATCAGCCGTCCCATCACATGCGGGCGCATCGCCTTGAGGGCGGTCGCCACCGCATCCGGCGTATGGGCGTAATCGACGAAAACCGCGGCCCCGTTGGTGCGCGTCGCCGCAAGCTGCATCCGCCCCCGCACCGTGCCCAGGTGCGGCAGCGTTTCGAACACGCGGTCGGGATCGGCGCCGCAAGCGATGACCAGCCCCACCGCGACCAGGACATTCTCGGCCTGGAAACCGCCCAGAAGCGCCATGTCGGCGCTGTAGCTCTTGCCGTGGAACCGGCACAGGATCGTCTGCCCCGTCGCATCGAAGCGTTGCGAGACCAGTTGCAGGTCGGCGCCTTCGCGGCGGCCCACGGTGATCACCTCCTGCCCGCGGGTGCGCGCCACGCTGGCCATATCCATGCCGCGGCTGTCATCGACATTGATCACCGCCGTGCCATCCACGCCCAGAACCCGCGCGAAAAGCCCGGCCTTGGCGTTGAAATAATCAGCGAAATCAGCGTGATAATCCAGGTGATCCTGGGTCAGGTTGGTAAAGCCCGCAGCCTTCAGATGCACACCGTCCAGACGCCGCTGCGCCAGACCGTGGCTTGACGCCTCCATCGCCGCATGGGTCACGCCCGCGGCGGCGGCCTGCGCCAGCACGCGGTGCAGGGTGATCGGCTCGGGCGTGGTGTGGCGCAGCGGGGCTTCATACGCGCCCTCGACACCCGTCGTGCCCAGGTTCACGGCGGGCAGGTCCATCTCCTCCCAGATCTGGCGGGTGAAGGTCGCCACGGATGTCTTGCCGTTGGTCCCGGTGACGGCCACCATCGTGGCGGGCTGCGCCCCGAACCACAGCGCGGCGGCACAGGCCAGCGCCTGGCGCGGATCCTCGACCACCACCAGTGCTGCATCGGCAGCGGCCAGCGCATCGGCGGCCAGCCGCGCGCCTTCCGCATCGGTCAGGATGGCCACAGCCCCCTGTTCCAGCGCCGTCGGAATGAAGGAGGCCCCATGCACCCGTGTGCCCGGAAGGGCCGCGAACAGCGTGCCCGCGCGCACCTCGCGGCTGTCCACGGCCAGTCCCGTGATCTGCGCATCGCGCCCGGATTTGGCGGTCAGGCCAAGCTGCGCCAATGATTTTGCCTGCCCCACCCGATACCCCTGCGCGTCGCGTCTCAGTTTGATGTCAGCGTTATACCAGTCAATTCCGCGGGTTCAATCTCGGGGCGCAGGCCCAGCAGGGGGGCGACGCGGCGGATCACCTCGGCGGCCACGGGCACGGCGGTCCAGCCGGCGGTGCGGCGCGGCTCTGAACCCGATGTCTCGACCGCCTCGTCCAGCGTGACGATCAGCACATACTTGGGATCATGCGCGGGAAAGGTCGCGGCAAAAGTCGCCAGAACCTTGTCCGTCTCGTATCCGCGCCCGTCCAGACGGGGCTTGTCGGCGCTGCCGGTCTTGCCGCCCACCGCATAGCCCGGCACATCGCCAAAGCTGGCGGTGCCCTGGCTGACCGTCAGGCGCAGCATCCGGCGCAGCTGTTCGGATGTCTTTTCCGAGATGACGCGCGGCCCGAACTGCGGACCGTCCTGTTTCAGCAGCGTGGGTTCCACCCGCGTGCCGCCATTGACCATCGTGGCATAGGCGGCGGCAAGATGCAGCGGCGTGGCGGAAATGCCGTGACCATAGGAAATCGTCATCGTCGACAGTTCCGACCAGCGCGGCGGCAGCAGCGGACGGCCACCACGCGCCTCGACCATCTCGAACTTGGTGGTTTCCAGCAGGCCAAGCTGGCCCAGGAAATCGCGCTGACGCTCTGCGCCGATCTCGATCGCGATGCGCGCGGTCCCCACGTTCGAGGATTTCTCGATCACCTTGGACACGGTCAGTTCAGGGCCATAGTTGCGGAAATCGCTGATCCGGTGGCGGCCCCAGGTCATCGGGGACTTGGTGTTGATGATCGTATCGGGCGTGACCATGCCCAGCTCCAGCGCCTGGGCCACTGTGAAGATCTTGAAGGTCGATCCCAGCTCATAGACCCCCTGCACCACCCGGTTGAACAGCGGGCTGTCATCGGGGCGGCCCTGGGTGGGCGGCGCGGGGCGGTCGTTGGGGTCGAAATCGGGCAGCGACGCGATCGAGATCACCTCGCCCGTATGCACATCCATCAGCACGGCGGCCGCACCCTTGGCGTTCAGCAGGCGCATACCGCCCGACAGCACCTCTTCGGTGGCGGCCTGGATCGTCAGGTCCAGCGACAGCTCCAGCGGCTTGCCCGCCCGCGCCGGATCGCGCAACTGCTCGTCGAACTGCCGCTCGACGCCCGCCACGCCGATCACCTCGGCGGCATGCACGCCCTCGCGGCCAAACCCGGCCCCGCCCAGCACATGCGCGGCCAGCCGGCCATTGGGATAAAGCCGCATGTCGCGCGGCCCGAACAACAGGCCCGGATCGCCGATGTCATGCACCGCCTGGCGCTGTTCGGGGCTGAGGCGGCGCTTGATCCACAGGAACTTGCGGCTGCCTGTGAAATCCGCGACCAGCTTGTCGCGGTCCAGATCCGGGAAGATGCGCGCCAGTTCGGTCGCCGCATGTTCGGGGTCGATCATCTGCGGCGGCTGGGCGTAAAGCGAATAGGTTTCCAGGTTGGTGGCCAGCACCCGGCCCTGCCGGTCGACGATATCGGCGCGCAGCGCCTCGATCTCGGCGCCGGCGGCACTGGCGCGCGGCTCTGACGGCTCGGACGCGGCCAGCAGCCCCATGCGTGCCCCCACCATCGCGAAGGCGCAGACGAACAGCACCCCCAGCACCAGAAGCCGCCCCTCGGCGCGGCTCCGGGCGCGGTCGCGCATCTCCTCGTGGCGCAGGCGCAGGTTCTCACGCTCGATCGCATCGGGGTTTTCCCCCTTGGCGCGGGCTTCAAGAACGCGGGCCAGCGGGCGCAGCGGGGTGCGGATCATGGCCGGGTCTCCATGTTGGACACTTCGATCGGATCGGTGATCGGCAGCAGACCTTCCTCGGCGATCGGAAAGGCCACCTGGTCGATCCGCCCGAACTGCTCGGGCGCCATCGGCATCAGGCCAAGGCTGTCAAAGTTCAGATCCGCCAGGTCGCGCAGCCGTTCGGGCCGGTTCAGATAGGCCCATTCCGCGCGCAGCACTGACAGGCGTGCGCGCGAGTCGCGGATTTCGCGCTGTAATTGCTCGGTCACGTCCAGCGCCTGCTGGGTGCGGTAATTCTCGCGGTAGGCCCAGAAGGCCAACCCGATCACGGCACAGGCGGTCAGCACGAACAGAACGGAACGCATCTCAGAACTCTCCCTTGATCATCGGCATGCCCAGCGCGGCGGGGTCGGTGGGCCCGGCGGGGGCATCGGTACGGATCGCCACGCGCAGCTTGGCGCTGCGCGCGCGCGGGTTTTCGGCCAGCTCCTGATCGTCAGGGCCGATGGCCTTGCGCGTGGTCTGGGTGAATTGCGCATCGGTTTCAGCAGCTTGCGGCGCATAGCGGTTGGCGCGTCCGGCGGTGCCGCTGCGCGCCTGCAAGAAGCGTTTGACCATCCGGTCCTCGATCGAGTGGAAGGTCACGACCGCCAGCTTGCCGCCGGGCTTGAGCGCGCGTTCGGCCGCGGCCAGACCATTTGCCAATTCGCGGTATTCATCGTTCACCGCGATGCGCAGCGCCTGGAAACTGCGGGTCGCGGGATGCGATTGGCCGGGCTTGGCGCGCGGCAGGCATTTCTCGATCAGGCCCGCCAGTTGCAGCGTGGTGGTGATCGGCGCCTCGGCGCGCGCCTTCAGGATCGCGCGCGCGATGCGGCGGCTGGCGCGTTCCTCGCCATAATGAAACAGGATATCGGCGATCACACCCTCGTCGGCGCTGTTCACGATATCGGCGGCGGAAGGGCCGGACTGGCTCATGCGCATGTCCAGCGGGCCATCCTTCATGAAGGAAAAGCCGCGCTCGGCCATGTCCAGCTGCATCGAGGATACGCCAAGATCCAGTACCACGCCGTCCAGATCCTGCGCATAGTCGTCCATCCGGGAAAACACGCCCTCGACCATCTCGATCCGGTCGCCGTAGGCCCCGGCCCAGCTTGCCGCCATCTGAAAGGCCAGCGGATCACGGTCCACCGCGATAACCTTGTCCGCCCCCGCCTCCAGCAGGCCGCGCGTATAGCCGCCCGCGCCAAAGGTGCCATCCAGCCACACGCCTGTCACAGGGGCCACCGCCTTCAGCAGCGGACGCAACAGAACCGGGATATGGGGGGCATCTGACGGGGTTGGCGCGGCAGCGGCCATGGCTCAATCCCCTTTCGCATTATCCAGATAGATGAGCGGGTCGAAATCCTCGGGCAACTCGTCAAGCCAGGCCTCGGCGCGGGCCAGTTCCTCGGTCTCGTAGGTTTCGGGCTTCCAGATCTGGAAAGTATCGCCCGCGGCGATGAAGAACGCCTCGTCCTCGATCCCGATCTTGGCGCGCAGCTTGGCCGGCAGCACGATGCGGCCCGTCTCGTCGACAGAGGTGGGATAGGATTGCCCGTGGAACATCCGTTCCAGCATCTTGCGCTCCATCGAGCCGCGCGGCAGTCCGGCGATCTTGGTATCGACTTCGGCGATCGCCTCCATCGTGTAGCATTCCAGGAACTTGCGGCGGTGATCGCCATAGACGATGACCAGCTCGGGGTTCAGCCCTTCGGTCCAGTTCGGATCGCCAGCCTCCAGCACACGACGAAACAGGGCCGGGATAGACACCCGCCCCTTTCCATCCACCTTGTGCTGGCTCTCGCCTCTGAACCTGCGAACCACTGTCCCGTGATCCCTCTGACCTGCCCCCCCGAAAAAAACGCCCCCTGGAACGGAAAACGGCGGATTGAGCTGCTGCCACTGCCCAATCCGCCGCCCTCGTCCCGCCTAGCGGGGTGTCCGACTGCGCGCGCCACCTGGGGGGATGTCTGCTCGCTCGCGCGCCGGATCTCTTGGTTCGATGAAAGCGGGGCCTGTATGAAACCTGACTTGGGATTTGGTTCGGGGTCTTGGGTGCCCCTTATGTATCCCGTCCTCATCGTGATTTCATGGATAGTATGGGAATTCATGGTACGCAACAAAAATCTTGCCCCGAAACCCACATGATCTTGTTCAGCAGACCCCTGCAAAACAACATCTTGCGCCAATTCGACCGAAACAGACACAGCCAATAGATAATTGCGAAAACTAGACCACTAAATATTGATTTACCGACGCTTTCCGGTTTTGGCCCATGATTTCCCAAAAAATTTGCAACCCAGGCGACAGCCACTCCAGAACACCAGCCCGAACAGATCCACGAAGGCTCGGAAAAGGATGATTTACCCCATATTCACGGGGAAAACACGGGAAATCTCGTCAAAGTGATTCGTTTTGCACGGGCGCGATCCCTCCCGCGCCCCGGCGGTTGCGCGGCTCGTCCCATCATTTCCCATAGGACGCCCTTGCCACCCGCCGGACAGGCGGCTTTCCCGGTGCCGCCTTTGTCCTGTCACCGGCGCCACGATTGCGCTATACATTCCGCATCGAAGGCAGTAAGGCCCACCGCTTGACCAACCCTTCCCCCACCAAAGACACGGGCGCCCCCGGTTGCGGAACCTTCCGTCCCGCCGCCCGCGCCCAATGACCCGAGTGATTGCATGACCCTGCCCTATCCGACCACGAAACCTCTGGCCGACGCGCTGGAGCGGCGCGGCTATGCGGAACTGACCCCCGTCCAGATCGAAATGATGCGCCCCGACCTGGTCGAGGCCGATCTGCTGGTGTCGGCGCAGACCGGATCGGGCAAGACCGTGGGCTTTGGCCTGGCCATCGCGCCCACCCTGCTGGGCGACAGCGACATCCTGCCCCCCGCCGCGGCGCCCCTTGCGCTGATCATCGCGCCGACGCGCGAACTGGCGCTGCAGGTCAAGCGTGAATTCCAGTGGCTCTACCAGGATGCGGGGGTCGTCATGGCCTCCTGCGTGGGGGGCATGGACATGCGCGACGAACGCCGCGCGCTGGACCGGGGCGCGCATATCGTCGTGGCCACGCCCGGCCGCCTGCGCGACCATATCATGCGCGGCTCGATCGACCTTGGCCAGATCCGCGCCGTGGTGCTGGACGAGGCCGACGAGATGCTGGACCTCGGCTTCAAGGAAGACCTGGAATTCATCCTGTCCGAAGCACCAGAGACGCGCCGCACGCTGATGTTCTCGGCCACCGTGCCGCGCGGCATCGCCGAACTGTCCAAGACCTACCTCAAGGACAATGCCGTGCGCGTCGCCACCACCACGGGCACCACGCAGCACGCCGATATCGAATATCGCGCGCTGACGGCGGCCTATGACGGTACCGAGGGCGCGATCATCAACCTTCTGCGCTATTACGAGGCGCAGAATGCCATCGTCTTCTGCAACACCCGCGCCACCGTGGCGCGCCTGGTCGCGCGTTTCGCCAATCGCGGCTTTTCCGTCGTGGCCCTGTCGGGCGAACTCAGCCAGGCCGAACGCACCCACGCGCTGCAGGCGATGCGCGACGGGCGCGCGCGCGTCTGCGTGGCCACCGACGTGGCCGCGCGCGGCATCGACCTGCCGAACCTCGAACTGGTGATCCACGCCGAACTGCCCAGCAATTCCGAAACGCTGATGCACCGCTCGGGCCGCACGGGGCGCGCCGGGCGCAAGGGCGTCTCGGCCCTTGTGGTCACGCCCAAGACCCGTGCCAAGGCTGACCGTCTGCTGAAATTCGCAAAAATCACCGCCGAATGGGCGCTGCCCCCTTCCGCCGACGAGGTGCGCGCCAAGGATGAAGAACGCCTGATCAACGATCCCGTCTGGCTGGAGCCGCTGAACGAGGGCGAGGAAGATTTCGTTGCGCGCCTGACCGCCACCTATACCGCCGAACAGATCGCGGGCGCCTACCTGCGCCTCTTCTACAGCCGCCATTCCGCGCCCGAGGAACTGCCCGATCCCGACATCCGCCCGGAACGCAAACGCGACGCCGCCCCGCGCAAGACCTTCGGGCCGTCGAAATGGCTGCGCCTCTCGGTCGGCGCCAATGAACGCGCCGAGGCGCGCTGGCTGCTGCCGACGCTCTGCAAGGCGGGCGATATCACCCGCGACGATATCGGCGCGATCCGGGTGCAGGCCGATGAAACCTATGTCGAACTGCTGGCCGAGGCGCTGCCCGGTTTCCTCAAGGCGCTTGGCCCCGACGCAGCACTGGACGGCGGCGCCAAGGTCAGCGTGATGGACGCGGCCCCTGACCTCGCCTCGATGCCGCGCGTCGCCCCGCCGCCCCGCGCGGATCGGCCTGATCGCAAGCCCCATCGCGGCGCGGATCGCCCCGAACGCGCTGAACGCACTGAACGTCCCGAACGCGCCGCACCCGCGCGTCGCACCCCGCCCCCGGCGGAATCCGAAGCCTGGGCCGATGTGCCGGATCGCCTGCCCCCGGCCGAGGCCGCGCCGAAATCGGCGGGCATGAAATCGCACCGCCCGAAACCCGCCCGCACGGACGAAGGCGACAGCCCCCGCCCCGCGAAACCCGCCGGCTTCAAATCGGCAGGCTTCAAGTCGCATGGCGGCGCGCCCCGCGATGGCGCGAAACCGGCCCGGTCCGAAGGCATGAAATCCCATGCCGCCAAACCGCGCAGCGACAAGCCGCGCGAGATGGACCCCGAGGTGCATCGCGGCTTCGACAAGCCGAAACCGCGCGCCGACAAGCCCTATGGCAAGCCTGCCGGCAAACCGGGTGACAAGCCCTATGGCAAACCTGCCGGCAAGCCCGGCGACAAGCCCTATGGCAAGGCAGGCGGCAAGCCTTCGGGCAAACCGGGGGGAAAGCCTTGGGAAAAACCGGGCGGCAAGCCCTCGTCCGACGGTCCGGCCAAGCCTGCACGCAATGCCGCCGCCAATACCTCGGCGCGGCTGGGACCGGGCGGTAAACCCCTGCCCGCGGGCAAGGGCGGCAAGCCCCGCACCGGGGCCGCGCGCGGCCCCAATGCCGTGCCGCGCCGCAAGCCCTGACAGATCAAAAGGCGCGCGACATCCGCCGCGCGCCTTTCTTCTTGCCTCAAATATCCAGGATCCGACGGCTCAGGCCATCCCGCCGTCGATCAGGCGACGCGCCAGCGCGGCATAGGCCTGCGCCGCCGCCGTCTCGCCCGCGGCGATGGGCGTGCCTCCATCCCCCGCCAGACGCGTATCAAGGTCGATCGGCAGTTCCGCCAGCAGCGGCACGCCCATCTTGTCGGCCTCGGCCCTGACGCCGCCATGACCGAAGATCGCCGTCTCATGCCCGCATTTGGGGCAGCAGAAGACGGACATGTTCTCGATCAGGCCCAGAACGGGCGTTTTCAGCGTGTTGAACATGTCGATGGCCTTGCGCGCATCCAGCAGCGCCACATCCTGCGGGGTGGATACGACGATGGCGCCGGTCAGCTGCGTGCGTTGGCACAGCGTCAGCTGCACATCGCCCGTCCCCGGCGGCAGATCGACCAGCAGCACGTCCAGCTCGCCCCAGGCGACCTGCCCCAGCATCTGCTGCAACGCGCCCATCAGCATGGGACCGCGCCAGACCACCGCCTTGTCGGCCTCCAGCATCAGCCCGATCGACATCATCGTGACGCCATGCGCCTGCAGCGGCGTGATCGTCTTGCCATCCGGGCTGGCGGGCCGCTTGTTCACGCCCATCATGCGCGGCTGGCTGGGGCCATAGATATCGGCATCCAGCAGCCCCACGCGCCGCCCCTGCCGGGCCAGCGCCACCGCAAGGTTCGATGACACGGTGGATTTGCCCACCCCGCCCTTGCCCGACCCGATCGCCAGGATCCGGTCCACGCCCGAGGGTTTCGTAGGCCCCGCCTGCGGCGTCGGATGCCCCCCGATCTTGAGGCTGGGCGCGGGCGGCTTGGTCGCGGGACCATGGGCCGTCAGCGCGACGCTCACGCTCTCGACACCCGGCACACGCCCCACGATCTGCTCTGCGGCGGCGCGCAACGGCTCCATCTGGCGGGCGATCTCGGGGCTGGGTGCCTCGATCACGAATCGCACGGCGCCCTCGGAAAGGGTCAGGGCGCGCACCATATCGCGGCTGATCAGGTCGCCCCCATCGGGCAAAGCCAGCTGGCGCAGGGCCTTTTCGATGATCTCACGGGTGACAGCCATGCCATATTCTCCATTTTCGCTCCGCCATAGGTGGCAGGATTCTCGGCCGAGACAAGACCCGCACGAAATTCGCACATTCCGCAGGCAACTTGCCCAAATAATAGGTCAGTCTTTCATATGCATTTGCTGCATGGCAGCATTGCGCCAATGGCTATTGTGCAAACGCAGCATCGACGTATCTTGAACCCAACAGAGCGATACATATATCGCGACCGAGCATGAACGAAAGTGACCGAAAATGGCTTATACATCGGATCTTCGCCTTGCACAGCCCCGCGCCGCTGAAACCGGGCTGGTTGGCAAGCTGCAGGCGATCAAGACCGACCTGTCGCAGCGCTATGCCCGCTACCGGGTGTTCCGCGACACCGTGAATGACCTGGCGATCCTGCCCGACAGCGTGCTGGCCGATATGGGCCTGAACCGTTCGCAGATCCGCTCGGTTGCCTATGAATACGCCTATGGGGCGAAAAAGTAACATCGGGATCAGGTGACCCTCTCCTCCTCCCTGGGTCATCTGTGAACTTGCGGCGGCATCCGCTCCTCCTCCCTGGATGCCGCCGCGCCTTACAAGAATGCGAAAGACTTCCTCCTCCTCCCTGAGGTCTTTCGTTACCAAGAGCGGCGACACCTTCTCCTCCTCCCTGGTGTCGCCGCGTCTTGACAAGATTGCGAAGGCCTCTCTCCTCCTCCCTGAGGCCCTTCGTATGCAAGAGCGGCGGTATCTTCTCCTCCTCCCTGGATACCGCCGCACCTTGCCGAATACGCTGGCTCTCCTCCTCCTCCCTGAGGGCCACGTTGCAAGAGCGGCGGCACCCCCTCCTCCTCCCTGGGTGCCGCCGTCATTGCCCTCCCTCCCTCATCCCGCTGATCTGACGCCCATGATGCGCGGCCTTGCGTGGTCGATGACCTGCCGCGCAAAACTTAGCCACTTGGCAAACTGTCATTGACAGGTAGCATGCCCCGGCAAATACTAAGCCGCATGGCTAAGCATGATCCCGACCTGTCCCTGCTCTTTCACGCGCTGGCCGATCCGACACGGCGCGCCATTCTTGCGCGGCTGGCCGAGGGTGCTGCCCCGGTCAGCGAACTGGCCACCCCGACCGGGCTGCGCCTGCCGACCGTCATGCGCCATCTGTCCGTCCTGGAAGAGGCCGGCCTGATCCAAAGCGAAAAGGAAGGGCGCGTGCGCACCTGCGCCATCGTGCCCGACGCACTGACCCCGGTGCGCACATGGCTGGACGAGCAGCGCAGCATGTGGGAAGCGCGCCTTGACCGGCTGGACGATTACGTCATGACCCTGATCAAGGAAGGCGACAGATGACACCCGACCTCGACCCCCGCACCGATCTCAGCTTTACCCGTATTCTGGCCGCCCCCCGGCGGCTGATCTGGGATTGCTGGACCCAAGCCGCACATATCCCCCATTTCTTTGTCCCCGCACCGCACAAGGTGACAGGGGTCGAGATCGACCTGCGCGTCGGCGGGCGGTTCAACACCCGTTTCGACGTCGATGGCCAGGCGATCGACAACAAGGGCGTGTATCTCGAGGTGGTCCCCACCGAGAAACTGGTTTTCAGCGACAGCCATACCGAAGGCTGGAAACCCGCCGCCGATCCTTTCATGACGGCGATCCTGCTTTTTGCGGATGCCCCGGACGGCGGCACGATCTATACCGCGATCGCACGGCACCGCAGCGAAGACGCCTGCAAGACGCACCGGGATATGGGCTTTTTCGATGGCTGGGGCACGGTGGCCACGCAACTGGAAACCTATGCCACCGGATTGCCGTCATGACGGACCGCTTCGCCACGCTGACCTTCACAAGAACGGTCGCCGCCCCCGTCGCAACCCTGTGGCAGGCTTGGACAGCCCCCGTGGCACGCGCCATCTGGGCACCGCCCGCGCCGGATGTCTCGGTCACATTCCTCGAGGCCGACACACGGGTGGGCGGGCGCGAAATCTCGATCTGCCGGGTCGAAAACCAGCCTGATATCCGGGTCGAGCTGGGCTGGCTGCACCTGCATCCCCCCGCAAGCAGCGTCAATTACGAGGTGATCACATCCGAGGACGCCACATGTTCGGCCGCGCTGGTCACGGCGGATTTCACAGCCGATGCCACGGCTGAGGGGGAGACAAGCCGGATCACGGTGACGGTGCAACTGTCATCCCTGGCCCAGGACATGGCCGAAGGCTACCGGCAGGGCTTCGGCGCGGGTCTGGACAATCTGGCCGGGGTCGCCGCAAGAACCATGGTCCTGCGCCGCGTGATCAAGGCCCCGCGCGCCGTGGTCTGGGCGGCATGGGTCAATCCCGAAACCCTGCCGCAATGGTGGGGCCCTGACGGGTTTACCTGCAAGACCACCCGGATCGACCTGCGCGGGGGTGGCGCATGGCTGTTCGACATGATCGGCCCCGATGGCACGGTCTATCCCAACCATCACCGCTATGCCGAAGTCCGGCCCGAAACCAGCCTGTCCTACACGCTTCTGGCGGGCGAGAATGGCCCCAGACATGCCGAGGCCTGGGTGAATTTCGACGACACGGACGGGGCGACCACCGTGACCCTTGGGATGGTGTTCGCCACCGCCGCCGAATACAAGGCCGCCAAGGGCTTCGGCGCCGAGGCATTGGGCCTGCAAACGCTGGGCAAACTGGCGCGCTTTGTCGGCGCGCCATAGGGCGCATCAGAACGGAATGTCATCCGCAGCGGTGACAAACCGCGCGACAACCTTCTTGGATCCCGCCTTGTCAAAGGCGATATCCAGCTTGTCGCCTTCGATCGCCTCGATCACGCCATAGCCGAATTTCTGGTGAAACACCCGCTCGCCCACCGCATGGGCGCTGACGGCCTGCAGGTCGATCACCGTATCGCGCGCCTCGCGCGGCTGGCTGATCGGGCGCTGCGCGCTGCGGCTTTGCAGCCGCTTCCATCCGGGCGAGTTGTAGACATTGGCCTCGGCCACCCGCTCTTCGATGCCCGAACGCGCGCCGCCGCCCAAACCGCCGCCACCGAAACCGCCCATCCCCGCAGCCCCGAAGCCACCGCCATAAAGCCCCGGCGGGGTCAGCACCTCGACATGATCCTCGGGCAATTCGTCGATGAACCGCGACGGCAGCGCCGATTGCCATTGGCCAAAAACACGCCGGTTGCCCGCAAAGGAAATCGTGCACACCTCCTCGGCCCGCGTGATCCCCACATAGGCCAGGCGGCGCTCTTCCTCCAAACCCTTGGTGCCGCTCTCATCCATGGATCGTTGTGACGGGAACAGCCCATCCTCCCACCCCGGCAGGAAAACGGCGGGAAATTCCAGACCCTTGGCGGCGTGCAGCGTCATGATGCTGACCTTCTCGCCATCCTCCGCGGATTCGTTGTCCATGATCAGGCTGACATGCTCCAGGAACCCTTGCAGGTTCTCGAACTGCTCCAGCGCCTTGACCAGTTCCTTGAGGTTCTCCAGCCGCCCCGGCCCCTCGGGCGTCTTGTCGGCCTGCCACATGGCGGTATAGCCGCTTTCGTCCAGGATCATCTCGGCCAGTTCGACATGGCTGATGTCGGGATCGCCCGCCATCCGGCCCCAGCGCGCGATATCGCTGACAAGCTGGCCCAGCGCCACGGCCGCCTTGCCGGTGATCGCCTTCTCGCCCAC
>JAJLKH010000035.1:0-77064 GCA_033839205.1 Rhodobacterales bacterium
GCGCGGCGCAGCTGCGCCAGGCTGTCGAAGGGCAGCGTGGCCCCCATCTGCGCCGAGAGCGCCCGCAGGATCGCCCAGTTTTCCTTGGCCTCGCCCGGTGCGAAACCGGCGCGCAGCGCCAGCTGCGGACGGCCTTCGGTATTCACGAACAGGCCGTTTTCCTCGGTGTAGGCGGCCCCCGGAAGGATGATGTCGGCGCGGTGCGCGCCACGGTCGCCGTGGCTGCCCTGGTAGATCACGAAGGCGCCCGGCGCGATTTCGACCTCGTCGGCACCGAGGTTATAGATCACCTCGGCCCCGTCGATGGCAGCAGGCATGCCCCCTTCGGTGACGGCGCCCACATCCATCGCACCAACGCGGGCGGCAGCGGTGTGCAGCACCAGCATCCGGCCCGACAGCGCCATGCAGGCGGCCAGAACAGCCTCGCCATCGGCCTCGCGCAGGGCACCCTGGCCGACGATGACGATGGCACCCTCGGGCACCTTGACCCCGGCCAGCGCGGCACGGTCCGTGCCCAGATGCGTGTAGGGATAGGTCAGATCGACCGCCTGACCGATCACGGCCACGTTGGCCCCGCGTGTCCAGGCTTTTCGGATGCGCGCGTTCAGCACAGGTGCCTCATCGCGCGGGTTCGACCCCACGATCAGGATATCGGTTGCGGTATCCAGATCCTCGATGGCGACATTGCCCACATAGGCGGAACGGTTGTCCACTGGCAGGCGCGCCCCGTCGGTGCGGCATTCCACATGACCGCCCTGCCCCTCGATCAGCGCTTTCAGGGCAAAGGCCGCCTCGACCGGCGCCAGATCACCGACCAGACCGGCCAGCTTCTTGCCCTTCATCGCGGCGGCCGCGGCGCGCAGCGCCTCGTCCCAGCCCGCTTTGCGCAGTTTGCCGTTCTCGCGGATATAGGGCGTGTCCAGACGCTGGCGGCGCAGCCCGTCCCAGACAAAGCGTGTCTTGTCGGAAATCCATTCCTCGTTCACGCCGTCATGGTTGCGCGGCAGGAAACGCATCACTTCGCGCCCCTTTGTATCCACGCGGATGTTGGACCCAAGCGCATCCATCACGTCGATGGATTCCGTCTTGGTCAGCTCCCACGGACGCGCGGTAAAGGCATAGGGCTTGCTGACCAGCGCGCCGACCGGGCACAGGTCGATGATGTTTCCCTGCAGGTTGCTGTCCAGCGTCTCGCCCAGATACGAGGTGATCTCGCTATCCTCGCCGCGGCCGGTCTGGCCCATCTGGGTGATCCCCGCCACCTCGGTGGTGAAGCGCACGCAGCGCGTGCAGGAGATGCAGCGCGTCATGTGGGTTTCGACAAGCGGGCCAAGGTTCAGATCCTCGGCCGCGCGCTTGGGTTCGCGGTAACGGCTGAAATCGACGCCGTAAGCCATCGCCTGGTCCTGCAGGTCGCATTCGCCGCCCTGATCGCAGATCGGGCAATCCAGCGGATGGTTAATCAGCAGGAATTCCATCACCCCTTCGCGGGCCTTCTTGACCATCGGGCTGTTGGTTTTCACCACCGGCGGCTGGCCTTCGGGACCGGGGCGCAGATCGCGCACCTGCATGGCGCAGGAGGCGGCGGGCTTGGGCGGACCGCCCACGACCTCGACCAGGCACATGCGGCAGTTGCCCGCGATGGAGAGCCGTTCGTGATAGCAGAAGCGCGGCACCTCGACCCCGGCCTGTTCGCAGGCCTGGATCAGGGTCAGCGCGCCCTCGACTTCGACTTCTTGCCCGTCGATGATGATCTTGCGTAGGTCAGCCATAGGATCTCACTTCAGTCTCAGGAAGGCGCCGATCTGGCTGCCCTTCGCGATTTCCGCCTGACCCAGTTTGCACAGGTCGGCGTCTTTTGTCGGGTTCAGGCCCTGGTCGCGGACATAGGCCTCGCCGCGCGCGCGCATCCGCGCCTTTTCGGCATCGCTGTCCACATAGGCCTTGATCTCGGAGGGCGTGTAGCCAAGCGCCTGGGCGCGGCTGCGAATGCTCCAGAGATAGGTCAGACCGCGCATGGTGCGTGGTTCGATCGTGGGACAGCGGTCGCTGATCTCGATGGCCAAGGCCACCCAGAGCATGCTGTCGTCGATCTCGGGCAGATCGCGCAGGTTGGGCTTGCCCGCCGCCATCGCGGGCAGCGCCAGAACCAGCGCCACCGCGCCCGCCGTCAGTGTCTTGAAGCCGAAACGGGTCACTTGCATGTCACATCTCCTTCCATGCCGGAAAGGTGGCGGGCCGCTGGCGACCCCCACCCGATCCGGCAGAGATCGGGCCAGTCGGCGCTGCTATGCAATAACAGCGCGCCCCCGGCCCCGATATGACGCAAGAAGGCTTCATGCCGCGCAACGCCCCGTCAACACCAGCGTGTCATCGTCAAAGACCAGCGCCGCATCCGGGCTGTCCGGTCCGACCTGCCAGATCGCGGCGGAATTGCCGAAATAGGTGATGCAATGTTTCGTTGCCTCGAAGCGGCCCGCCTCGCGCGCGCCGGCCAGCGACTTGCCGGCCTGCTGCACGCGCACGACGAAATCGGCCGGCGCCGCCTTGTCGAAGGCGACCGAGGCGCGGAACACCTGCCCGTCGAAAAGCTGCTTGTTCCGGCCGGTCAGCCGGTCAGAGATGCCCGACACTGTCGAACAACCCGTCAGCGCCACGGTGGCGGCAAGGGCAAGGACCGCGATCCGCATCTTCATCACTCCGCCGCCACGGCGCTGACGCGGCCGGTGCGCTTGTGCTTGATGCGATCCTCGATCTCGTCGCGGAAATGCCGGATCAGGCCCTGGATCGGCCAGGCCGCGGCGTCGCCGAGCGCGCAGATCGTGTGGCCTTCGACCTGCTTGGTCACGTCCAGAAGCATGTCGATTTCCTCGACCTCGGCCTCGCCCTTCACCAGGCGGTCCATGACGCGCATCATCCAGCCGGTGCCTTCGCGGCAGGGTGTGCACTGGCCGCAGCTTTCGTGCTTGTAGAACTTGGACAGGCGCCAGATCGCCTTGATCACGTCGGTCGAGTTGTCCATCACGATCACCGCCGCCGTGCCGAGGCCCGAGCGCTGTTCGCGCAGGTAGTCGAAATCCATGATCGCCTCGCGCATCGCGGCGCCGGGGATCATCGGCACCGAGGACCCGCCGGGGATCACCGCCTTGAGGTTGTCCCAGCCGCCGCGGATGCCGCCGCAATGGGTTTCGATCAGTTCTTCGAAGGTGATCGACATCGCCTCTTCGACGACGCAGGGATTGTTCACATGGCCCGAGATCGCGAAAAGCTTGGTGCCTGCGTTGTTCGGACGACCGAAACCGGCGAACCATTCCGGGCCGCGCCGCAGGATTGTGGGCACCACCGCGATGGATTCCACGTTATTCACCGTGGTAGGGCAGCCGTAAAGACCTGCGCCCGCCGGGAACGGCGGCTTCATGCGCGGCATCCCCTTCTTGCCTTCAAGGCTTTCCAGCAGCGCTGTTTCCTCGCCGCAGATATAGGCGCCGGCACCGTGATGCAGGTAGATGTCGAAATCCCAGCCCGATTTGCAGGCGTTCTTGCCGACCAGACCGGCCTCGTAAGCCTCGTCTATCGCGGCTTGCAGGGCTTCTTTCTCGCGGATGTATTCGCCGCGAATGTAGATGTAGCAGGCATGCGCGTTCATCGCGAAGGAGGCGATCAGGCAGCCCTCGATCAGCGTGTGCGGATCGTGGCGCATGATCTCGCGGTCCTTGCAGGTGCCGGGTTCGGACTCGTCCGCGTTCACCACCAGATAGGCCGGGCGGCCATCGCTTTCCTTGGGCATGAACGACCACTTGAGGCCGGTGGGGAAACCCGCGCCGCCGCGACCGCGCAGCCCCGAGGCTTTCATCTGGTTGATGATCCAGTCGCGCCCGTTCTTGAGGATGTTCGCCGTGCCATCCCAATGACCACGCGCCATCGCCCCTTTCAGCGTGCGGTCATGCATGCCGTAGAGGTTGGTGAAAATGCGGTCCTGATCCTTCAGCATCACGCCTATCCCTTGTCATCCTGGCGCAGCCGCCAGATTTGGTAAATCATCCACAGCGCCCAGACGAACCCCGCCAGGGCCATCAGATCCAACAGGGCACGGGTGCGGTTGGTCAGTCCGAACTGTCCCCCCACCAGGTTGGCCAGGATCCAGAACACGCCTGTGCCCGCGATGACGATCGCGACCGTCCGTCCCTTGCGCGCCAGTTCCGTGTCCCGTTCCCGTGTCATGCCCTATCCGTTCCTGCTCTGCCGACGTCAGTAGACGTCGCCATCCTCGACCCGTTTCGAGAATTCGGTCTCGCCGCCGCTGGCCAGGATCTTGGCCTGTTCCACCCAGTTGTCACGGCTGGCGCGACCCTTGAAGCCGCTCAGGTTTTCATCGACCCAAGCCAGTTCCGCCGAGGTCCAGGCCGCGATCTGATCGAAGTGGTAAAAGCCCATCTCGTTCAGCATCTTTTCCAGCTTGGGTCCCACACCCTTGATTTCCTTGAGGTTATCAGCCTTGCCCCCGCGTGCGGCGGTCAGGGTGGCGGGTTTTGCGCCTTCAGCCGGCGCAGCCGGTGTGGCCGGTGCGGCGGGTGCTGCTGCAACGGGTTCCGCCGCGGGGACCGGGGCGGGTGCGGCAGCTGGTTTGGCTTCTGGTTTGGCTTCTGGTTTGGCTTCTGGCGCGGTGGCGGTTTTCGCGGGCGCCGGTGCAGCGGCGGCTGAAGCGGGGGCGGCTGTCTTTTCAGCCTCTTCCAACCCGGCCTTCACGCTTCCCAGCGGCGGCAACGGCTTGCACAGGATCCAGGACAGCAAGCCGCCCAGGACGACGAAGACGACAGCCGCGCCAAAGACGGCCTGGATGAATCCCCAGTCGCCAAGCGCCATCAGCATCACGAAGGCGACAAAACCCGCGGCAGCGCCCATCGCCCAGCATGCGATCTGGCAACTGCTCTTCTTCATCGGCTCACTCATCATTCCCACTCCTTGTTGCTATCGGGTCGGTCCTGTCTCAGACCTCGCCCTTCTTAGCACGGTTGGAGAATTCAGTCTCGCCCCCATCAGCCAGGATCGCCGCCTGCGCGACCCAGTCGTCGCGCGTGACGCGGCCCTTGAAGCCTTCGAGGTTCTGATCGACCCATGCGACCTCTTCCGAGGACCATTTCGCGATCTGGTCGAAATGGAAAAAGCCCATGCTGTGCAGCAGCGCTTCCAGCTTGGGTCCAACGCCCTTGATCAGCTTCAGATCATCGGCACCGGCCTTGCGCGGCGCCTTCATGGTCTTGGGCTTGATCCCCTCGCCCGCGGCGGGGGCCGGCGTTGCCGCAGGCTTGGCGGCAGGCTTGGCGATCTTTTCCGCGGCATCCGGTGCGGGCGCCTTGGGCGCGGCCTTGGTCTTGGGCGCGGCGGCTTTCGGCGCGGCCTTGCCCTGCCCCGACTTGCCCTGCCCCGATTTGCCCTGCCATGGCGAGGTCAGCGGCACTTCGGTGCCGTCGATCCGCTTGACCGTATCGCCGATATCCACGGCCAGCTGCACAGAGGCGTTATATTGCGTCTTGCCGCTGTCCATATCCTTGAGGCTGGTCAGACCCGACAGCGGTTCCGAGGCGTAGCGGCCATTCTGCGGACCGGGGACCGGCACCTTGCCGGCGGCCAGTTCGTCGATGATTTCGCCCAGGCGCTTGGCGGTCAGATCCTCGTAGTAATCCTTGCCGATCTGGGCCATCGGCGCATTCGCGCAGGAGCCGAGGCATTCCACCTCTTCCCAGCTGAACTTGCCATCGGCGCTGAGGGCATGGGGTTTGTCGGCGATCTTTTCGCGGCAGACGGCGACCAGATCCTCGGCGCCGCAGATCATGCAGGTCGTGGTGCCGCAGATCTGGATATGGGCCACCGACCCGACGGGTTGCAGCTGGAACATGAAGTAGAAAGACGCCACTTCCAGCGCGCGCATATAGGCCATGCCCAGCATCTCGGCCACGTATTCGATCGCGGGACGGGTCAGCCAGCCTTCCTGTTCCTGCGCGCGCCACAGCAGCGGGATGATCGCGGATGCCTGGCGGCCTTCGGGGTATTTGGTGATCTGCGCCTCGGCCCAGGCCTGGTTGGCGGGCGTGAAGGCAAAGCTTGCGGGTTGGTCGTGATAGAGACGGCGAAGCATCAGGCACAGACTCCGGTGGTAAGTTTGATCCCGCCCTCGGGCAGGCTTTCGGCGCGGCGCGCGGCCAGCTGGTACTGGGTCAATCCCAGCAACTGCTCGCGGCTCAGGCCGGTCTGGATACCGACGGCAAGGTAATCCGGTTCGGTCACGAGGCTGCAGCCAATGCTGGCGACAGCGGCCTCGTAATTGGCGATGTCCTGCGCGTTGGTGCCGCTGGGCGGCGTGGCGCAGGCGGCAAGCGACAGCACGGCACCGGCCATCAGGGCGGGGAAACGGAGTTGCATGATCAACGGTCGATCTCCCCGAACACGACATCCATCGTGCCGATGATCGCGGCCACATCGGCCAGCTGATGGCCCTTGGCCACGTAATCCATCGCCTGAAGATGCAGGTAGCCCGGCGCGCGCAGCTTGGCGCGGTAAGGACGGTTGGTGCCATCGGCCACAAGGTAGACGCCGAATTCGCCCTTCGGCGCCTCGACCGCGGCATAGACCTCGCCGGCGGGGACGTGGAAGCCTTCGGTATAGAGCTTGAAGTGATGGATCAGCGCTTCCATCGAGGTTTTCATGTCACCCCGCTTGGGTGGCGTGATCTTGCCGCGCGCCATGACATCGCCCTTTTCCACGCGCAGCTTGGCAATCGCCTGGCGGATGATGCTGACGGACTGGCGCATCTCTTCCATGCGGACGAGATAGCGGTCATAGCAGTCGCCGTTCTTGCCCACGGGGATCTGGAACTCGAACTCGTCATAGCATTCATAGGGCTGCGCGCGCCGCAGGTCCCAGGCCAGGCCCGAGCCGCGGACCATCACGCCGGAAAAGCCGTAGTTCTGGATATCCTCTTCGGTCACCACGCCGATATCGCAGTTGCGCTGCTTGAAGATGCGGTTCTCGGTCAGCAGGCCGTCGATATCGGCCAGAACCTTGGGGAATTCCACCGCCCATGTGTCGATGTCTTCCAGCAGGTCGTCGGGCAGGTCCTGATGCACGCCGCCGGGCCGGAAATAGGCGGCGTGCAGGCGCGCGCCGCAGGCTCGCTCGTAGAAGATCATCAGCTTCTCGCGCTCTTCGAAGCCCCAGAGCGGCGGGGTCAGCGCGCCCACGTCCATCGCCTGCGTGGTCACGTTCAGCAGATGGTTCAGCACGCGGCCGATCTCGGAATAGAGCACGCGGATCAGGCTGGCGCGGCGCGGCACCTCGACGCCGGTCAGCTTTTCGATGGCCAGGCACCAGGCATGTTCCTGGTTCATCGGGGCCACGTAATCCAGCCGGTCGAAATAAGGCAGGTTCTGCAGGTAGGTCCGGCTTTCCATCAGCTTTTCGGTGCCACGGTGCAGCAGGCCGATATGCGGATCGCAGCGTTCCACGATCTCGCCGTCCAGCTCCAGCACCAGGCGCAACACGCCGTGCGCGGCGGGGTGCTGCGGGCCGAAGTTGATGTTGAAGTTGCGGATCTTCTGCTCGCCCGTCTGGGCGTCGTTGAATCCCTTGGAGCCGTCCATCACTTCGCCCCCTCTTTCTTCTCGTCACCCGGAAGAATGTATTGCGCCCCTTCCCAGGGACTCATGAAATCGAACTGTCGGTATTCCTGCACCAGCTTGACGGGTTCGTAGACGACACGCTTCTGCGCCTCGTCATACCGCACCTCGGTATAGCCGGTGGTCGGGAAATCCTTGCGCAGCGGGTGGCCGCGAAAGCCGTAATCGGTCAGGATGCGGCGCAGGTCCGGATGACCGGTGAACAGGATGCCGAACATGTCGAACACCTCGCGTTCGAACCAGTTGGCCGACGGGTGAACGCTGGTGATCGAATGCACCATCTCATCCTCGCGCACGGCCACGCGCAGGCGGATGCGCTGGTTCCGGTACATCGACAGGAAGTGATAGACCACGTCGAAGCGCTTTTCCCGGCCGGGGTAATCCACGGCGGTGATATCCACCAGGCTGGAGAAGCGGCAGTTGCGGTCGCCCTTCAGGAATTCCACGAAATCCTCGATGTTCGAGGGCGCGATATCCATGTTCAGCTCGCCATGGCTGACATCCCAGGACAGGACGCACTGCGGCCGTTTCGCCGCGATATGCTGTCCCAATTCGTTCAACGCGTCACTCATTGTGTCGTTCCTTCTGGGTGCGAGGCGGCAGCCCCTGTCGCGGGGGCCGCGCGCGTCAGCGCACGATCGTTCCGGTGCGGCGGATCTTGCGCTGCAACTGCATCAGGCCATAGAGCAGCGCCTCGGCGGTGGGGGGGCAGCCCGGCACATAGACATCGACCGGCACGATGCGGTCACAGCCGCGCACGACCGAATAGCTGTAGTGGTAATACCCGCCGCCATTGGCGCAGCTGCCCATCGACAGCACGTAGCGCGGCTCCGGCATCTGGTCATAGACCTTGCGCAGCGCGGGGGCCATCTTGTTGGTCAGCGTGCCCGCCACGATCATCAGGTCGGACTGGCGCGGGCTGGCGCGCGGCGCGATTCCGAAACGTTCGGCATCATAGCGCGGCATCGAGGTATGCATCATCTCGACCGCGCAGCAGGCGAGGCCGAAGGTCATCCAGTGCAGCGAACCGGTGCGCGCCCAGTTGATGATATCCTCGGTCGAGGTCAGCAGGAAACCCTTGTCGGCCAGTTCGGCATTCAGGGCCTGCGTGGCATGTTCGCGGTCGCCGCCCGCGGTATTGGTGCCGGTCATCACTCCCATTCCAGGGCTCCCTTCTTCCACTCATAGGCAAAGCCCACGGTCAGCACGGCCAGAAACACCATCATCGACCAGAAACCCACCATGCTGACATCCTGGAAGGCAACCGCCCAGGGGAACAGGAAAGCGATCTCAAGATCGAAGATGATGAAGAGGATCGACACCAGGTAGAAGCGCACGTCGAACTTCATCCGCGCATCGTCGAAGGCGTTGAAGCCGCATTCGTAGGCGCTGACCTTTTCGGGGTCGGGATTGCGCACCGCGATGATGACAGCCGAGAGGATCAGAACAAGCCCGAGTCCGATGGCAATGGCCAGAAAGACGAGGATGGGCAGATATTCCCTAAGCATCCCTTCCAAGAGTGGCTCCTTCCGCGCATCGAGGCGCAATCTGCTGGCTACAGGTTTGCGCGCAGGTTTACTCCTGCCCCCGCTCAGGGTCAACCGAGCGACCATCACATTCGCCGTTTTGCACATGTTTGGAAAGTGCTGCGCATACAATGGGATACCGAAAATGACGACCTGTGATGCGTCAATTCGCCAGTGCCTTGGCGCGAAAGATCGGCTGAATATTCAAGGGATTGGCGGATCAGATGCCGCATCGCGGCATGATGGGGCGCGATTCTTTGCCCTGTCCGCCCTCCCCCGTCTCAGCTTTGCCAGCGTGGTTTGCGCTTGCCAAAGAAGGCCCCGATCCCCTCGGGCGCCTCGTCGCCTTCCCAGCAGGCGGTCAGCTCGGCGATCGTATGCGCGATGGTCGCCTCGTCGATGACCGGCCCCAGGCGGCGCAGGAGCGCCTTGGCGCGGGCAACGGCCTGCGGGGCGCAGTCGAGATAGGGGGCGACCTCGGCCTCGACGGCCGCGTCCAGATCGGCGGCAGGCACCGTGCGGGCCAGCAGGCCCAGTTCCACCGCCTCGGCCGCATCGAAACGGCGGCCGGACATGAACACCCGCCGCGCCCGCGCCTCTCCCATGCGGGCGCAGACATAGGGCCCGATAGTGGCCGGGATCAGGCCCAGCCGCGTTTCGGTCAACCCCATCAGCACGCTGTCCGACCCGATCGCGATATCGCAGACCGAAGCCATGCCCACGCCGCCACCGAAGGCATTGCCCTGCACCCGGCCGATCAGGGGTTTGGGCAGCGTGTTCAGGGCCTGCAACATCCAGGCCAGCTTGGCCGCCTCGTGCCCGCGCGTCTGCGCATCCGCGGCCATCTGGTCCTGCATCCAGCCAAGGTCGCCGCCCGCGCAAAAGCTGCGGCCCCGCGCCGCCAGAACGACCACGCGCACCGCGTCATCGGTGCCCAGCGCCTGCGCCACTTCGGTCAGTTCGGCGATCATGCGCGCCGACAATGCGTTGTGCTTGTCCTCGCGCGCCAGCCAGAGCGTGGCCACACCGCGCGCGTCGCGGTCGATTTCGATCGTTTCGTAAGTCATCCCTGCCCCCTCATGGCCCGCGCCATCGCGGCGGCCTTGTCCAGCACCGCGGCATCCAGCCCTGTCCGATAGCCCAGCGCCGTCAGGCGCGCATGCACCGCTTCTGTCGCCACATTTCCCGCAGCCCCCGGCGCATAGGGGCAACCGCCCAGGCCGCCCACGGCCGCATCGAAAACCCGCAGGCCCCGCGCCAGAGAGACCTCGATATTGTCCAGGGCACGCCCGGCGGTGTCATGGTAATGCCCGGCCAGCTGCCCAGCCGGCACTGCGTCCAGCACGGCGGCCAGCATCGCGTCGATGCTTTCGGGACGTCCCTGCCCGATGGTGTCGCCCAGGCTGATCTCGTAGCAGCCCATCGCCAGCAAGGCCGCCGCCACACGCGCCACCTGTTCCGGCGCGACCGCCCCGTCATAGGGGCAATCGGTCACGCAGGAGACATAGCCGCGCACCGGCAGACCGGCGGACCGCGCCGCCGCCGCTACGGGCGCGAACCGTTCCAGGCTTTCGGCGATGCTGGCGTTGATATTGGCGCGCGAGAACCCTTCCGAGGCGGCACCGAAGATCGCCACCTCATCGGCGCGCGCCGCCAGCGCCGCCTCGAGCCCCTTCATATTGGGCGTGAGCGCTGCATAGCGCACGCCTGCCGCGCGGCTGATCCCTGCCAGCACCGCGCCGCTATCGGCCATCTGCGGCACCCATTTGGGGCTGACGAAGCTGGCCACCTCGATCCGGCGGAAACCGGCGCTGCTGAGGCAATCGACCAGCGCGATCTTGTCGGCCACCGGGATGGCGCGCTTTTCATTCTGCAACCCGTCGCGCGGGCCCACCTCGAATATCTCGACATATTCGCCCATCAGCACGCCCCTTCCATCGTTCCCCGATTGCTCATCGTGCCGTCCCCGCCGCCTGTTCCCAGGCGGGATAGAAGGCCTGCGTGTAGATCAGCGCCTCGCCCGGTTGCGGCAGGGCGGCGCGGAACCCGTCACGATCCGTGATCCGGGCCAGCCAGGCCTCCAGCTCGGGAAAACCTTCGGTCTTCGCGAAATGCCGCGCCAGGTAGACCGCCTGCCCCACGGCGATGTCGCAGGCCGAAAAGCCGCTGGTGAGCAGATGATCCCGGTTCTCGACCGGGGTGCTCAGCCGCGCCTCGATGGCGGCGTAGCATTTCAACAGGCGCGCAGCCTCGAGCTTCATGACGATGGGGCTGCGCATCGCGTCATCGTAAAGCAGGATATGCTGCTGGGTCAGGGCCGCGACATGCTGGCTGATGGTTTCGGCGAAATGCAGCCAGACCAGCCAGGCCATGCGGTCGGGATCACCCGGCAGACGGCCAAGCCCCGCCTCGGGGAAGCGCTCGCAGAGGTATTCCATGATCGCGGCGCTTTCGAACATGCGCTCGCCGTCGATTTCCAGCGCGGGGACGCGGCCCGCGGGCGAGAGGCTCAGGAAATCGGGGGCGCGCAGGCTCTTGTCGAAGGCGCGCAGCTGCACCGCATGGGGCACTCCCAGTTCCTTGAGCAGCCAGAGCACCCGCATCGAGCGGCTTTGCGGACAATGGTGCAGCGTGATCATGCGCCCGCCCCCTGAGCAGCCTCGACATCGGCTTCCAGCCTTACCAGCGCGGCACCGGCTTCGACCTGCGCGCCGGGGGTGACCAGCACTTCGGCCACCACGCCATCGCGCGCGGCCAGCAGGGCATGTTCCATCTTCATCGCCTCGAGCACGGCGAGGCGGTCGCCCGCCTGCACCGCCTGACCCGCCCGGGCAAAGACCGCCTTGACAAGCCCCGGCATCGGCGCCTCGATCAGGTTGCCATCCCCCGCCGCCGCCGCATCCCGCGCCAAGGGATCGACGATGCGAAAGCCAAGGCCCGCGCCCGCGAAGACCGTCACCAGATCCCCCGTGACGCGCACATCGGGCGCCACCTGGCCCGCCAGATGCCAGCGCCCGCCCTGCCGCAGGGCCTCGACCGTGTCGGCCCCCAGCATCACATGCCGCCGGTCAGGCCCGTCACAGGCGATCCGCGCCTCCAGCATCTCGCCCTCATGCTCGAGCGTCACCGTCCAGACCAGCGGCGACCACAGCGCAAAGCCGCCCTGATCCGGCCCATCCGCCAGCAGGCCAAGAGCCGCCAGCGCCGCCAGCGCCACATCGGCGGGACGCGCCGCGGGGACCGCCACAAGCGCATCCAGGTCGCGCCCGATCAACCCGGTATCCACATCGCCCGCATTGAAGCCGTCATGGACGCAAAGCGCGGACAGAAAGCCAAGGTTGGTCACCGTGCCCGCCACCTGCGTGCCGGCAAGCGCCGCGCGCATCCGCGACAAGGCCACATCGCGGGTCGGCCCATGGGTGATGATCTTGGCGATCATCGGATCGTAGAAGGGGCTGATCGCATCGCCGGTTCGCACGCCGCTGTCGGCGCGGCATCCCGCGGGAAAGGCCAGATGCGCCAGCGTGCCCGTGGCCGGCAGGAACCCCTTGGGCACGTCTTCGGCGTAAAGCCGCGATTCAAAGGCATGGCCGCGGATCGCCAGATCCTGCTGCCGGGCGGGCAGCGCCTCGCCCGCCGCCACGCGCAATTGCCATTCGACAAGGTCGATCCCGGTGATGGCTTCGGTCACGGGATGTTCCACCTGAAGGCGCGTGTTCATCTCCATGAACCAGAACCCGTCAGGACGCAGGCCGCGGCTGCCGTCCACGATGAATTCGATCGTGCCCGCCCCGGCATAGCCGATAGCCTCGGCGGCGCGCACGGCGGCGCGGCCCATGGCCTGGCGCACCTCTTCGGTCATGCCGGGCGCGGGCGCTTCTTCGATCACCTTCTGGTGACGCCGCTGGAGCGAGCAGTCGCGTTCGAACAGATGCACCGCGCTGGTGCCGTCGCCGAAGACCTGTACCTCGATATGGCGCGGTTTTTCGACGTATTTCTCGACCAGCACATCCGCGTTGCCAAAGGCGCCCCGCGCCTCGGAACGCGCGCTTTCCAGCGCCGCGGCGAAATCCTGCGGGCGCGTGACAAGGCGCATCCCCTTGCCGCCGCCCCCTGCCACGGCCTTGATCAGCACCGGGTAGCCGATGGTATCGGCCGCCCCCGCCAGATGCTCGGGATCCTGGTTGGCGCCGTGATAGCCCGGCACGACGGGCACGCCCGCCTTTTCCATCAAGGCCTTGGCCGCATCCTTGAGGCCCATGGCCCGGATCGCATCGGCCGAAGGGCCGATGAAGACCAGCCCGGCCGCCACCACCGCATCCACGAAATCGGGGTTTTCGGACAGAAAGCCATAGCCCGGATGGATCGCCTGTGCGCCGGTATCGAGGGCCGCCCGGATGATCCGTTCGCCGCGCAGATAGCTGTCCGCGGGCGCCGCGCCACCGATATGCACCGCCTCGTCGCAAGCCGCCACATGCGCCGCCTGCGCATCGGCATCGGAATAGACCGCGACCGTCCGCACCCCCATGGCGCGGGCGGTGCGCGCCACCCGGATGGCGATCTCGCCGCGGTTGGCAATCAGGATCTTGTCAAACATGGGACCTCCTTTTCGGCCCGGTTGCGGGCTGGTGCGGCGCAAGCGAGGGGCCAGCCCCTCGCGCTCCCAGGGATATTTGGGGCAAGAAGAAACAGGGCCGGGTCATGCAAAGACCTCGACGCAGGTGAAACGTTCGACCAGCATCTCGACATCCGGCGCGAAAAGCCCTGCGCGGGTCAGATAGGCGCGGTATCCGGCGCGCCAGTCGGCGAGATCGCGGAATTCGCCCTGGGCCGCGACCAGATCCTCGGTCATGGCGTCGAAGGCCATGCGCGTGACATTATCGGTGCGGATGGCCAGGATCGCCGCGCCATGCCAATCCAGCGCGATGTCGATCCGCCCCGGTTCCGGCAGGGGATCGCCGCGCCTTGCGAAATTCTGCACCGCGTCGCAGGTGACGGTCTTGCGCCCCTGCCGCACCAGATCGAGGATATGCGCATTCAGCGCCGGGCTGTCGCCGAAGCGGAAACTGCTGGCCCCGGGGTAGCGGGCGATGGCGTCGGCCTCGGTCATGATCCGGGTCACATCCGGAACACGCCGAAGCGCGTGTCCTCGATCGGGGCGCAAAGCGCCGCCGACAGCGACAGCGACAGCACCTCGCGCGAGCGGCGCGGGTCGATGATCCCGTCATCCCAGAGCCGGGCCGCGGCATAGAGCGGGTGGGACTGGCGTTCGAACATCTGAATCGTGGGCCGCTTGAACTCGGCCTCTTCCTCGGCCGACCATGTGCCGCCTGCGCGTTCGATCCCGTCGCGGCGCACGGTGGCCAGAACGCCCGCCGCCTGTTCGCCGCCCATCACGGAGATGCGGGAATTGGGCCATGTCCACAGGAAGCGGGGCGAATAGGCGCGCCCGGCCATCCCGTAATTGCCAGCCCCGAAGGAGCCGCCGACCAGCATGGTGATCTTGGGCACATTCGTGCTGGCCACGGCCGTCACCATCTTGGCGCCGTGCCGCGCGATGCCCTCGTTCTCGTATTTGCGGCCCACCATGAAGCCGGTGATGTTCTGCAGGAACACGAGCGGGATCTTGCGCTGGCTGCACAGCTCCACGAAATGCGCGCCCTTTTGCGCGGCTTCGGAAAAGAGCACGCCGTTATTGGCGACGATCCCCACCGGGCAGCCTTTGACATGGGCGAACCCCGTGACCAGCGTTTCACCGAAACGCGGCTTGAATTCGTCGAAGCGCGAGCCATCGACCAGCCGCGCGATCACCTCGCGGATGTCATAGGGCGTGCGCAGATCGCCGGGCACGACGCCCAGGATCTCTTCGGGGTCATAGGCGGGTTCCTCGGGGGATTGCCACTGCACGGTCGCAGGTTTCGCGCGGTTGAGGTGGCTGACCGCCCGCCGCGCCAGGGCCAGTGCATGGGCATCATCCTCGGCCAGGTAATCGGCCACGCCCGACAGGCGCGTGTGCACATCGCCGCCGCCCAGATCCTCGGCGGTCACGACCTCGCCCGTCGCGGCCTTGACCAGCGGGGGACCGGCCAGGAAGATCGTGCCCTGATCGCGCACGATGATCGTCACATCGGACATGGCGGGCACATAGGCGCCGCCCGCGGTGCAGGACCCCATGACCACGGCGATCTGCGGGATGCCCTTGGCGCTCATCCGGGCCTGGTTGTAGAAGATGCGCCCGAAATGGTCGCGATCCGGGAACACCTCGTCCTGGTTGGGCAGGTTGGCGCCGCCGCTATCCACAAGGTAGACGCAAGGAAGATGGTTTTCCTCGGCGATCTCCTGCGCGCGCAGGTGTTTCTTGACCGTCATCGGGTAATAGGTGCCGCCCTTCACGGTGGCGTCGTTGCACACGACCATCACCTCTTGCCCGTGGACCCGACCGATGCCCGCGATCACGCCCGCGCCGGGGGCGGCGCCGTCATACATGTCATGCGCCGCCGTCGCCCCGATCTCGAGGAAGGGCGCGCCGGGATCGAGCAGGTTCGCCACCCGGTCGCGCGGCAGCATCTTGCCCCGTTCCAGATGCCGCGCGCGCGCCTTGTCGCCGCCTCCCGCAGCCGCGGCGCGGGCCGCGGCGGCCACCTGTTCCAGCGCCGCCAGATGGGTGGCGCGATTGGCCTGGAACGCTTCGGATGACGCGATCGCGCGGGATGTCAGTTTCATGTCTCGCTCTCCCTTTCCCGCGTGGCGCGGGCCTTGAGTTCCTTGCGGATCACCTTGCCGGTCACGGTCATCGGCAGGGCGTCCAGAAATCCGATCTCGCGCGGATAGGCATGTTTCGCGACCCGCGCCTTGACATGTGCGCCCAGTTCCGCAGCCAGTTCCGCCGAGGGCGCATAGCCCGGTTTCAGCACCACGTAGGCCTTGACCAGTTCGGTGCGCAGCGGGTCGGGCTTGCCCACCACGCCCACGGTGGCCACGGCGGGATGGGTCAGCAGCCCATCCTCGATCTCGGAGGGACCGATGCGGTAGCCCGCGCTGGTGATCACGTCATCCTCGCGCCCCACGAAGCGGATGAACCCGTCTTCGATCACGCCGCGATCGCCGGTCAGCATCCAGTCGCCGCGAAACTTCTCGGCCGTGGCATCAGGCCGGTTCCAGTAGCCCAGCATCATCGAGGCCGCGCCGCGCCGCACCGCGATATCGCCCTCGCCCGCAGTCGCAATCCCCTGATCGTCGATCACAGCCACGTCGAAACCCGGCACCGCCTTGCCGATACAGCCGGGACGCGGCGCGAACAGCGCGGCACAGCTTGAGGCGACCATGTTGCATTCGGTCTGGCCGTAGAATTCGTTGATCGTCAGGCCAAAGGCCCGCCGCCCCCAGTCCAGCATCTCGGCGCCCAGCGGCTCGCCGCCGCTGGCCACGGAGCGCAGGCCCGGAATGCGGGTATCGGCGGCCTTCAGCATGCGCAGCGCGGTGGGCGGAAAGAACACGTTGCGCACCTTGCCGCGCGCGATCACGTCAAGGCAATCGGCCACGCTGAACTTGGCCATTCGCGCCGCCACCACCGGCACGCCCAGCGCAAGCCCGGGCATCAGCACATCGAACAGCCCCCCGATCCAGGCCCAGTCCGCCGGCGTCCAGAGGCAATCGCCGTCCTGGCCCAGCAGGTCATGGCTGATCTCGACCCCCGGCAGATGGCCGGTCAGGATCCGGTGACCATGCAGCGCGCCCTTGGGTGCGCCCGTGGTGCCGGAGGTATAGATCAGCACCGCCGGATCCTCGGGGCCTGTATCGGCGGTGTCGAAATCCGCGGCAGGCAGATCGACATCCTCGGGCACCAGCGTCGCCAGATCGAAGCCATCCAGCAGCCCCGCCCCTTCGCCATCGCAGATCACCAGCCGCGCGCCCGCATCGGTCAACCGGGTGCGCAAGGCATCCTGACCGAAAAGCTTGAAGAGCGGGATCGACACCGCCCCCAGTTTCCAGATCGCCAGATGCGCCGCCGCCGTCCAGCCCGATTGCGAGCGCAGCACGCCCACCCGTTCGCCCCGCGCCACGCCGCGCGCGACAAGCGCATGGGCCAGCGCGTCGGCCATGCCACGCAGATCGCCATAGGTGATGCGGCGGGCCGCATCCCCCGACAGATCGAGGATCGCAAGGCGACCAGGTTCGCGCGCGGCCCAGTCGTCGCAGGCCTGTGCCGCCATGTTCAGACGCGCGGGCAGGTTCCAGCGGAAGCCCGCCACCAGTGCATCATGGCTTTTGCCCTGCGTCAGCATCGCCTCAGGCCTCCGGCGCCAGGGGGGCCGCGAAGGGACGGTCGCCCGAACGCCCCACATGCAGCAATGCCCCGCCGCGCCCCACGAAATAGGCGCGCTCTGCCGCAAGCCCTTCGGCGCAGATCACCACCAGCCAGACACGCGGATCGCCCCCCGGCACCGCATGGCACATCCGGATCGCGTCGGGCGCAAGACCCTGATCGGTGACATAGCGGTTGGCATAGGCCATGATCACATCCGTTTCGCTCAGTTCCGCCTGCCGCGCCCCGGCCAGATAGCCCAGCGTACCCGCCGCCGCGGTCAGAACCGCGATCACGCCCAGGACGACGGGCGGCAGTTTCATGACATCGCGGCCATCATCTCGCGGCCCACCAGCATGCGCCGGATTTCCGAGGTGCCGGCCCCGATCTCCATCAGCTTGGCGTCGCGGAAGATCCGCGCCACCGGCGCATCGGCCAGGAAACCCGCCCCGCCCATCGCCTGCACCGCCTGGTGCGAGACCTTCATCGCCTCTTCGCTGGCATAGAGCACGCAGGCGGCGGCATCGGCGCGCGTCACCTCGCCCCGGTCGCAGGCCTTGGCCACTTCGTAGACATAGGCGCGGGCCGAGTTCATGGCCGTGTACATATCCGCCAGCTTGCCTTGCATCAGCTGGAAATTCCCGATCGGCTGGCCGAACTGGCGGCGCTCGGCCATGTAGGGCATGATCTCGTCCAGGCAGGCGGCCATGATGCCGGTGCCGATCCCCGACAGCACCACGCGTTCGTAATCGAGCCCCGACATCAGCACGCGCACGCCCTTGCCCTCTTCGCCAAGGACGTTCTCGAATGGCACTTCGACATCGTCGAAGATCAGCTCGGCGGTGTTGGACCCGCGCATGCCCAGCTTGTCGAAATGCTTGCTGGTGGAAAAGCCCTTCATGGTCTTTTCGATCAGGAAGGCGGTGATCCCCTTGGATCCCGCTTCGGGGTCGGTCTTGGCATAGACCACCAGCGTATCGGCATCGGGGCCATTGGTGATCCAGTACTTGTTCCCGCTCAGCCGGTAGTGATCGTTGCGCTTTTCGGCCCGCAGCTTCATCGACACCACGTCGCTGCCCGCGCCCGGTTCGGACATGGCCAGCGCGCCCACATGCGCGCCGCTGACCAGACCGGGCAGATATTTCTGTTTCTGCGCCTCGGTCCCGTTCAGCTTGATCTGGTTGACGCAAAGGTTGGAATGCGCGCCATAGGACAGGCTGACGCTGGCGCTGGCGCGCGCGATTTCCTCGACCGCGATGACATGGGCAAGGTATCCCATCCCCGCGCCGCCATATTCCTCGTCCACGGTGATGCCCAGCAGGCCCAGCTCGCCCATCTCGCGCCACAGCTCGGCGGGGAATTCATTGCTGGTGTCGATCTGGCCCGCCATCGGCTTGACGCGTTCCTGCGCCCAGCGGTGCACCATCTCGCGCAGGGCGTTCACATCCTCGCCCAGATCGAATTTCATCGTTGCTGTGAACATCCCTTGTCCTCCCCCGGATCGCGCTGCCTGGCATTTATTGAACGCTTGTTCATTAATAGGCATGACAAGCGAGTCGCGTCAACACCCTTGCACAGTCGCCCGTCGCGCCGCGCCCCCGGATCGCTGTTCCAAGAATAGGCGAAAACCCGTCCCGGAGGTCACGCCGCCTGGTAAACCGAACTGACCTCGGCGCGGATGATGCGGGCCAGCAACGCGCAATCCTCAAGGCTGAAGGTCAGCGGCAGGCGCATGTCGAGGATCCCCGCGAGGATGCGATCGCTGGCGGGCATCGGCATGCTGGGGGCATAACGCCAGCTGTCATAGCGGCTGGTGAAACCGGCGGGTTCCGCCGCGCCGAACCATTTCAGCTCGACCCCGCGCGCAGCACATCGCGCGACGACCTCGCGCACCTTGGGCGCGGCCCAGTCCAGCAGCAGGAACTGGAAGGACGAGCCGACGAAGGCTTCTTCGTCCGGACGCTCGATCAGGCGCAGGCCGGGGCAGTCGCGCAACCCCGCCTCGACCACGCGGTAGCGATCCGTCCATGCGGCGCATTGCGCCGCCAGCCGGCGCAACTGCGGGCGCAGGATCGCCGCGCGCAGGTGATCCATACGCCCCGAGATATTGGGCGTGTCGTATTTCACCGCCTCGAACACCGCAGGTTCCGGCGCCGCCAGATGGCGCGGATAGAGCATGTAGGACCCCGACAGGATCACCGCCCGCGCCATGACCTGATCGTCATTGGTGACCAGAAACCCACCCTCGCCCGAGTTCATGTGCTTGTAGGTCTGCGTCGAATAACACCCGATGATCCCGTCGGTGCCCGACAGCCGCCCGCGCCAGCGCGCGCCCATCGTATGGGCGCAATCCTCGATCACCCGCACGCCGTGGCGGGTGCAAATCTCCAGCAGCCGGTCCATGTCGCAGATATGGCCGCGCATATGGCTGAGCAGCAGCACCGATGCCTGATCGGCCTTGGCCTCGAGATCATCAAGATCGATGGTCAGCGCCTCGGTCACGCCGACAAAGACCGGGACAGCGCCCACGGCGGCAATCGCACCCGGCACAGGTGCCAGGGTGAAGGCATTGCTCAGCACCTTGTCACCGGGCTTGACCCCCAGCGCCCGCAGCGCGGTGGTCATCGCATAGCCGCCCGAGGCAACGGCAAGGCAGTATTTCACCCCCATCGCGGCGGCGAATTCCTGCTCGAGCAGGGCAACTTCGCCAGCCTCGTCGCCCTTGACGTTGTAGCGGTGCAGGCGGCCCGTTCGCATCACCTCGACAGCGGCCGCGATCCCCTCTTCGGGGATGGGTTCCTGCTGGGTGAAGCTGCCTGTGAATATTTCGCTGCTGTTCTGATCCATGTGCCTGTTGTGGGGCGGCAGGCGCGTTTCGTCAATCGGGGCGATGCATGATGTCGCAACCGCATCTGTCCGATGTCGGCTTTGTCGCGGCAAAGCCATGCCCAGCCACCCAGACTGACGGGATGGACCAGACAACTGCCCCCCGCCTCATCCATGACCTGCGCTGGCAGGATCTACCCGCAACCGTGCAGGCGCGTTTGCCGCTGGCCCTGCTGGACCTGATCGGGGTCGCGGCGGGCGGCGCGGGCACAAGGCTCAGCCGGATCATCCGCGACCATGCCGCGGCCGAGTTCGGCGGCACGCTGCCGATGCTTTTCGACGGGCGCGGCGCCAGCGCCAGCGGCGTGACGCTGGCCGCCGGCATGACCATCGACAGCCTTGACGGGCATGACGGGTTCAACCCGTCGAAAGGGCATATCGGTTGCCCGACACTGGCCGCGATCCTGCCGCTTGCCGTCGAGATCCGCGCCAGCGGCCAGGACGTGCTGACCGCGCTGGCACTGGGCTATGAATTCGGTTCGCGCGCCGCCATGGCGCAGCATGGCACGGTCGCGGATTATCACACGTCGGGCAGCTGGGGCGCGGTGACCGCCGCCGCCGTGGCCGCGCGGCTGCTGCGGCTGGATCACGACCAGACCCGCCACGCGCTGGGGATCGCGGAATATCACGGGCCGCGCAGCCAGATGATGCGCTGCATCGATTATCCCACGATGGTCAAGGACGGGTCCGGCTGGGGCGCGATGGCGGGTGTTTCGGCCGCGCGTCTGGCCGCCGCCGGGTTCACCGGCGCCCCCGCCATCACGGTCGAGGCGGCCCCCGCCTATTGGGCCGATATCGGCACCCGCTGGTACACGATGGAGCAGTATTTCAAGCCCTACCCCGTCTGCCGCTGGGCCCAAGCCCCGATCGAGGGGGTGCTGGCCCTGCGCCGCGCGCATGGGCTGACCTCGGACAAGGTGGCCCGGATCGAGGTCACATCCTTTCACGAGTCGATCCGCCTGGCGACGCGCCGCCCCTCAGGCAGCGATGCCGCGCAATATTCAACGACCTTTCCATGCGCCGTGGCCCTTGTGCATGGCACCGTGGCGCCCGAACATATCGCCGACGACGCGCTAGCCGATCCCGAGGTGCTGCGCCTGTCGGATGGGATGGTGCTGCACGAATCCGATCATGCCAATTCCGCCTTCCCCCTGCGCCGCTACGCCCGCGTGGACCTGGTGCTGAAGGATGGGCGCGTCCTGGCGGGCGACTGGATGGAGCCGCGCTGGGATCATACCGCCCCGCCCACCGAGGCCGAGTTGCGCGCCAAGTACCGCGACCTGGCCGGGGCCGCCTTGGGCCAGGACCGCGCCCGCAGAATCGAAGCCGCCATCGACGCCCTGCCGGGGGGCGATTTCGCCCCCCTGGCCGATCTGATCTGTCAGCCGATCAATCGCTGAACCGTGCCGGGCAATTCGTCGAAATGCCCGATCAGTGCCTCGGGCTGCAACGCGGCCACATCCTCGCCACCCGGCCCGAAGGTGACCAGCACGCTTGGCACGCCGGCGGCGCGCGCGGTTTCGCGGTCGGTGACGGTATCGCCCACCAGCAGCGCCCGGCGCGGATCGCCGCCCGCGCGGCGCACCGCCTCGACCAGCGGTGCGGCATCAGGCTTGCGCACCGGCAGCGTGTCGGCACCCACAAGCGAGGCAAACGCCCCGCGCACCCCCAACCGTGTCATCAGCGTCTCGGCCAGGCCTTCGGGCTTGTTGGTGCAGATCCCCACCGCGTAGCCGTCGCGCGACAGCTGCGCCACCGCCTCCATCGCGCCGGGATAGATCACCGTATGCACGTCGATGGCAGCGCCGTAAGCTTCCAGCAGGACGGGGTAGTACTTGTCGATCTGCGCCTCGGCATCGGCATGTCCGAGCCGGCCCAGACCCAGCCGCAGCATGGCGCGCCCGCCCCGCAACGCGGTGCCCGCATCGCGCGCCGGGTCCAGCACGGCCCCCGCCCCCATCATGTCGAAACAGGCATTGGCGGCGGCGATCAGATCGCCGCTTGTATCGGCCAAAGTGCCGTCGAGGTCGAAAATTACCGTTCTCATCTTTCTGCCCTTTCCGGCGGTCTGCCGCCGATGCCTGTCATATCCCGCAATCAGACGTGAACCGATGCAGCCTTGCGCCCTTGGGCCAACCGGATAAAACGGGCCAACCAAAAGGGCAAAGAGAAACAGCATGAACACAGCACTTGTCATTCTGGCGGCCGGCATGGGCACGCGGATGAATTCGGACCTGCCCAAGGTGCTGCACCCGCTGGCGGGTGCTCCGCTTCTGATCCATGCGATGAAGGCAGGCTTTGCGCTGGATGCATCGGCCTGCGTCATTGTCACCGGCCATGGGGCCGAGGCGGTGAAAGCCGCCGCACAGGACTGGGACGAGACCGCGCATTGCGTGGTGCAGGAGCCGCAGCTTGGCACCGCCCATGCGGTAGCGCAGGCGGCCCCGGCACTGGCGGGCTTCGACGGCGACGTGATCGTGCTTTATGGTGACACGCCCCTGATCCGCCCCGAAACGCTTGAGGCAATGCAGGCCGCGCGCGCGGGTCACGACATCGTGGTGCTGGGCTTTCATGCCGCCGATCCGGGCCGCTATGGCCGCCTTGTGATGGAAGGCGACCGGCTGGACCGGATCGTCGAATTCAAGGATGCAACACATCAAGAACGCGCGATAACCCTCTGCAACAGCGGCGTTATCGCGGCGGATGCCAAGACCCTTTTCGATCTGGTCGCGGCCGTCGGCAATGCCAATGCGGCCGGCGAATATTACCTGACCGACATCATCGGGATCGCCAGGGCGCGCGGGCTGACCGCCACCGCCGTCACCTGCCCCGAGGCCGAAACCATGGGTATCAATACCCGCGCCGAACTGGCACAGGCCGAGGCGGCATTCCAGGCCCGCGCCCGCGCGCAGGCGCTGGAGGATGGCGTGACCCTGATCGCCCCCGACACGGTGCATTTCGCCCATGACACGGTGATCGGCCGCGATGCCGTGATCGAGCAGAACGTGGTTTTCGGCCCCGGCGTCACCGTGGAAAGCGGCGCGCGGATCCGGGCCTTTTCCCATCTGGAAGGCTGCCATGTCAGCCAGCGCGCCATTGTCGGCCCCTATGCCCGCCTGCGCCCCGGCGCGGAACTGTCGGAAGATGTGCATGTCGGCAATTTCGTGGAAATCAAGAACGCCGTGCTGCATGAGGGCGCGAAGGCCAATCACCTGAGCTATATCGGCGATGCAACCGTTGGCGCGCAGACGAATATCGGTGCGGGCACGATCACCTGCAACTATGATGGCGTGATGAAGCATCACACCGAGATCGGGCGCGGCGCCTTCATCGGGTCCAATACCATGCTGGTTGCCCCTGTTCGCGTGGGCCACGAGGCGATGACCGGAAGCGGTTCGGTGATCACGACGGATGTACCTGACGGCGCGCTGGCCCTTGGCCGCGCGCGGCAGGAGGTCAAACCGGGCATGGCGCTCAAGCTGATGGAGATGCTGCGCGCCAAGAAAGCCAAGAAAAACAGGGAAAACAACTGATGTGCGGTATTGTCGGCGTTCTGGGCGATCACGAGGCCGCCCCCCTTCTGGTCGAGGCGCTGAAGCGTCTTGAATATCGCGGCTATGACAGCGCGGGCATCGCGACCGTCAACAACGGCAGGCTGGACCGTCGCCGCGCGGTGGGCAAGCTGGTGAACCTCAGCGATCTGCTGGTGCATGACCCGCTGGCCGGAAAGGCCGGGATCGGGCACACCCGCTGGGCCACCCATGGCGCCCCCAGCGTGACCAACGCGCATCCGCATCAGGCCGGTCCCGTTGCCGTGGTTCATAACGGGATCATCGAGAATTTCCGCGAATTGCGGGCCGAACTGCGCGAGCACGGTCTGGAATTCGTCACCCAGACCGATACCGAAACCGTGGCCCTGCTGACGCAGCATTACATGGCGCAAGGCGCAAGCCCGGTCGAGGCCGCGCGCCAGACCATCGCGCGGCTGGAGGGTGCCTTTGCGCTGGTCTTCCTGTTCGATGGCGAGGATGACCTGCTTGTCGCCGCGCGCAAGGGCAGCCCCCTCGCCGTCGGTCATGGCGATGGCGAGATGTTCGTCGGTTCGGACGCGATCGCGCTGGCCCCGATGACCGACCGCATCACCTATCTGGAAGAGGGCGACATCGCTGTTGTGACCCGTACCAGCCTGGAGATCCGCGACGCGCAAGGCAATATCGCCAACCGTGCGATCAAGACCATCCAGATCGAGGCGGCGCAGGTCGACAAGGCCGGACACAAGCATTTCATGGCCAAGGAGATCGCCGAACAACCCCGCGTGATCGGCGAGGCGCTGCGCTTTTACCTGTCGGGCGAAGGCGACACGATCCGCCTACCCGGCGGCGGGATCGACTTTTCCGCCATTGATCGGCTGTCGATGGTGGCCTGCGGCACCGCATTCTATGCCTGCATGACCGCGAAATACTGGTTCGAGCAACTGGCGGGCCTGCCCGTGGATGTCGATATCGCCTCGGAATTCCGCTATCGCGAGCCGCCGATCCCGGCGCGCACCATGGCGCTGTTCGTCAGCCAATCGGGCGAAACCGCCGACACGCTGGCCGCCCTGCGCTATTGCGAGGGCAAGGCCGCGCGGATCGTATCGGTGGTGAACGTGCCGGAAAGCTCGATCGCGCGGGAAAGCGATCTGGCGCTGCCGATCATGGCGGGGGCCGAAATCGGCGTCGCCTCGACCAAGGCCTTTACCTGCCAGTTGACGGTGCTGTTGCTGCTGGCGCTTGAGGCCGCGCATCAGCGGGGCCACATCAGCCGGGACAAGCTGTCGGACCACCTGAGTGCCCTGCGCGCGCTGCCCGTGGCGCTGAACGCGGCGCTGGACCTGAGCGGCCAGATCAAGCAGGCCGCACGCAAGCTGTCGGAATCCTCGGATGTGCTGTTCCTGGGGCGCGGGCTGATGTATCCGTTGGCCCTTGAGGGTGCGCTGAAGCTGAAAGAAATCAGCTATATACACGCCGAAGCTTATGCATCGGGCGAGCTCAAGCATGGACCCATCGCCCTGATCGACAAGACCATGCCCGTCGTGGTCATGGCCCCGCGTGATGCGCTGTTCGACAAGACGGTGTCGAACATGCAGGAGGTCATGGCCCGTGGTGGCAAGGTCATGCTGATCACCGATGCCGAGGGCGAGGCCGAAGCCTCCGATCAGACCTGGCAGGTGCTGGTGATGCCGCGGATCGACGCCGTGCTGACACCGATCCTCTATGCCCTGCCCGCGCAATTGCTGGCCTATCACACCGCCGTCGCCAAGGGCACCGATGTGGATCAGCCGCGCAACCTGGCCAAATCGGTGACCGTGGAATGACCCTGGATGACGCCCTGGCGCAGCTGCGCGCCCTGTCCGACCCCGACCGCGCCAAGGGGCTTGCGGATTACCACAAGGTGCCGCGCGAATACCTTGGCCTGACCACGCCGCAGATCACCGATCTGGCCACCGCATGGCGCGAGGGGATGGACATGTCCGACCGCGTGGCGCTGGCCGATGCGCTTTGGCAAAGCGACATCTTCGAGGCAAAGATCGCAGCGGCCAAATTGCTGACGCAGGCCCGGATGAAACCGGATGAGGCCGCCTGGGCTCTGATCGCCTCCTGGGTGCCGACCTTCGACAGCTGGGCCATCGCCGACGCGGCCGCGATCGCAGGGCAGAAGCGCCTTCTGGCTGATCCTTCGCGGATCGAGACGGTGGCCGGATGGACCAAATCCCCCCATCACTGGACGCGCCGCGCCGCGATGGTCTTTACCCTGCCCTGGACCAAGCAGAACCATCCCAAGCCCGCAGAGCTGGAAATTCGCCAGCGCGTGCTGGAATGGGCGGCGTCCTATGTGCACGATCCCGAGTGGTTCATCCAGAAATCCGTGGCCTGGTGGCTGCGCGAACTGTCCAAGCATGATCCCGAACGCGTGCGCTATTTCCTGAAGAACCACGCCAAGCACTTGAAGCCCTTCGCCCGGCGCGAAGCGTCGAAACTGCTGCCGCCCGAGCCACCGGTCGCCCCGGCAAAGGGCTGAGCCCCCGGGAACGCGATCAGTTCGCGAAAACCTCGACCTGCGGCAGCGCCGTCAGCGGCGCATCCAGCATCCGCATCGCCGATAGCGACAAACGGCTGCCCCCCGTGGGCGGTCCGCCGATGGGAATCAGATCGACGTTCAGGCGCCGGCCGTTCGCCCGGTAAAGCACGCTGCCCTTGGTCGGCGCGCTGACCAGCGGCGTCTCCAACCAGAAGCCCGGCCGCGCGGGATCGCCAAGCGAGGCAACCGTAACCCCAAGCGATCCGGCTGCGGCGGGCGTCGGCGCGGCAGCGGCTTCACGTTCGGCGGCGGTGGGGGTGTCCAGATCTTCGGGGCGGATCGGGGCACCGGTCAGGGGCGGGCGCGTCGCGGCCTGCGGCGCAGGCTCGAGCGTGCGCCCTCCCTGATTCAGCGGAAATTCGGCGCAGCCCGCAACAAGGGCTGACAGGGCGAGGACGGGCAAGGCAAACTGTTTCATGCCCGCCAATCTAGGCCGCAGTCGGGGGGCGCGCAATCGTAACAATCCCCCTTGCTCTGACTTCCGCCGATCCCTAATTTCCCCACATGGATCAGAGCAACGCCCCCACCGCCAAAACTCCGCTGGTAGACCCGTTCCAGCGCGCGATCAGCTATCTGCGCGTCTCGGTCACGGACCGCTGCGATTTTCGATGTGTCTACTGCATGTCCGAAAACATGACCTTCCTGCCCAAGGCGCAATTGCTGACGCTGGAAGAGCTGGACACGATGTGTTCGACCTTCATCGGTCTTGGCGTGGAAAAGCTGCGCATCACCGGGGGTGAACCCCTTGTGCGCAAGGGGATCATGACCTTCTTCGACGCGATGTCGCGCCATCTGGCCAGCGGCGCCCTTCGCGAACTGACGCTGACGACCAACGGCAGCCAGTTGGAAAAATTCGCCCCCGACCTGGCGGCGGCGGGCGTGCGGCGGATCAACGTGTCGCTCGACACGCTGGATGACGCCAAGTTCGCCCAGATCACCCGCTGGGGCCGGCTGCCGCAGGTGTTGCGCGGGATCGACGCGGCGCAAAAGGCGGGGCTGCGCGTCAAGATCAATGCCGTGGCCCTCAAGGGCTTCAACGAGGATGAGCTTTTCACCCTGGCCGCGTGGTGCGCGGATCGTGACATGGACCTGACCTTTATCGAGGTCATGCCGATGGGCGATATCGGCAACGAGGACCGGCTGGATCAATACTGGCCCCTGCGCGACCTGCGCGCGCGCCTGGCCGACCGCTTTACCCTGACCGATCTGGCCGAGCGCACGGGCGGACCCGCGCGCTATGTGCGGATCGAGGAAACGGGCCAGAAGATCGGCTTCATCACGCCGCTCACTCATAATTTCTGCGAAAGCTGCAACCGCGTACGCCTGACCTGCACCGGCGAGCTGTACATGTGCCTGGGCCAGGAAGACATGGCCGACCTGCGCGCACCGCTGCGCGCCAACCCCGGCGACACCGAGGCCCTGGAAAAGGCGATCCGCGCCGCGATCCGCCTGAAGCCCAAGGGTCATGACTTCGACTATTCCCGGCAGGTGGTGGACGGCAAGATGTCCCGTCACATGAGCCATACCGGCGGATGATCCTGCCATGACGGGCGGTATCGCCCCTGGGTCGCACCCGCGTCTGACGGGTCTGCTGCGCGCCTATCTTGCCGCAACGACGCTTGCGCCCGGCCTGCTGCGGCGACTGGCGCGCAAAGGTCACGCCGCCCAGGGCGCGGATCCTGACCGTCTGCCCGAGCGCTTCGGCCAAGCCTCTGCGCCGCGTCCCGAGGGGGGGCTGATCTGGATCAACGCGGCATCCGTGGGCGAAGTCGCGTCAAGCCTTGATCTGGCCCGCGAGCTTGAGGCGGCGACCGGCGCGCGGCTGCTGTTCACCACCACGACCGCGACCGGGGCCGAAACACTGGCCCGCCGCCTGCCACGGGCCATCCACCAGTTCCAGCCCATCGACACACCTGCCGCCGTGCGCGCCTTTCTGAATCACTGGCGGCCCGATCTGGCCCTGTTCATGGAAAATGACATCTGGCCCCGGCTGATGATCGAAACCGCGCAGCGCCATATCCCCATCGCGGTGATCAATGCCCGCGCGTCGCGCACCCGCACGCGCGCGCCGCGCGCTATCGCGGCATTGCTGGGACGGGCCGCGCTGATCAGCACGCAGGATGCGGCCACGGCCGCCCAGATGCGCGCGCTGGGACTGGATCCCGCGCGCATCCTGGATACCGGCGATCTGAAGGCCGCAGCCACCCCCCTGCCCGCCGACAGCGCGCCGCTGGAGGCTTTGGGCGCGGCCATCGGCGCACGGCCTGTCTGGCTGGCCGCATCGACCCATCCCGGCGACGAAGGCGCAGTGATCGCGGCACAGCGGGCGGCAGGGCACTCCCATCCCGACCTGCTGCTGATCCTTGTGCCGCGCCATCCGCAGCGCGGGGCCGAACTGGCCGGGCAAATCGCGGCCGCAGGCCTGCGCCTGGCCCGGCGCAGCAGCGGCGAGATGCCCGATACCGAGACGCAGGTCTACCTGGCCGATACGCTGGGCGAGATGGGGCTTTTCTATCGCCTCTCCCCCCTGGCGTTTCTGGGCGGATCCTTCGGCCCCGAAGGCGGGCACAACCCCTATGAGCCGGCGGCGCTTGGGGCCGCGGTGCTGCACGGGCCGGGGGTTGCGAATTTCGCAAAAGCCTATGACGGGATGCACCATGCCGGCGCGGCGGCAGTGGTGGCAGATGCCGATGATCTGGGCCAACAGGTGGCGACGCTGATCGGCAGCGCTAGGCTGGACCGGATGCGCGCGGCGGCCCGGTCCCTGTCAAGGGATGGCACGCAGGCGCGGCAGGATCTGCTGGCGCGGCTGCTGCCGCTTCTGCCCAAGGGCTGACGGCGCGGTTTGCCCCGCGCCGTCCGTCGGCACGTCAGGCCGCGGGCATCCGGCGTTCCACGATCTCGGCCCACCAGCTGCAGCCCACGGGGATCGCCTCGTCGTTGAAATCGTACTCGGGGTGATGCACCTGCGCGCCCGGCCCGTTGCCCACAAGGATATAGGCGCCGGGGCGTTCCTCCAGCATGAAGGCGAAATCCTCGCCCCCCATGACCAGCGGCGCCTCGATCACGTTGCCGCCCACGGATTGCGCCACGTCGCGGGCGAAGTCCGTCTGCTCCTCGGAGTTGACCATGACCGGGTAACCCCGGTGGTAGGCCACCTCGGCGACGCCACCATACATCGTGGCGGTGGCTGCCGCGATTTCCTTGATGCGGCGCTCGGCCATGTCGCGGTTCTCATTGCTCTGGGTGCGGACGGTGCCCTTGATATGCACTTTCTGCGGGATCACGTTGAACGCGGTCGTCGATGTCTCGAACGAGGTGACCGACACCACGATCTGGCTGACAGGATCGGCGTTTCGGCTGGCGATGGTCTGCAAGGACAGCACCAGTTGCGCAGCCATTACGGTGGTGTCCACGGTTTCCTGCGGGCGCGCGGCATGGCCGCCCTTGCCTTCAAGGAAAATCTCGAACTGGTCGGTCGCGGCAAAGAACGGGCCCGAGCGGATGGCGAAATGGCCCACCGGCAGGTTCGGCATGTTGTGCATCCCGTAAACCTCCTGGATGTTCCAGCGGTCCATCAGCCCGTCCTCGCACATCTCGCGCCCGCCGGCGCCGCCTTCTTCGGCGGGCTGGAAGATCACCACCACGGTGCCGTCGAAATTGCGGGTTTCAGCCAGGTATTTCGCGGCCCCCAGCAGCATCGCGGTATGCCCGTCATGGCCGCAGGCATGCATCGCGCCCGGTGTCTTCGAGGCATAGGGCAGTCCCGTCGCCTCGAGGATCGGCAGCGCATCCATGTCGGCGCGCAACCCGATGACCTTGCCCGATGTATCGGTCTTGCCCCTGATCACTGCCACCACGCCCGTGCGGCCGATGCCGGTGACCACCTCGTCACAGCCGAATTCCTTCAGCTTGTCGGCCACGATGGCGCTGGTGCGATGGGTCTCGTACAGGATTTCAGGGTTTTCGTGCAAGTCACGACGCCAGGCGGTGACTTCATCCTGCATTTCTGCAAAGCGGTTCTTGATCGGCATGGTCTTTCCTTCAGATTTGGTCTGTCTTTCTCAACGCGGCCGCATGGTCAGCCCAGCGGCATGCGCTGCTCTGCGAGGGTGGCGAAAAAACTGCTGCCGGCCGGAATGGCGGCATCGTTGAAATCGTAAGCCGGATGGTGGCAGGCGGCGCTGTCGCCATTGCCAAGGAAGATATAGGCGCCGGGGCGTTCTTCCAGCATGAAGGCGAAATCCTCGGCGGCCATCATCGGGGCGACGTTGCGATCCACATGCCCCGCCACGGCCTCGGCGGCCAGCGCGGCATATTCGGTCTGCGCGGGATGGTTCACCGTGGCCGGATAGCCCGGATCGAATGTCACCTCGGCCGTCGCGCCATAAGCCGCGGCGGTATGCACCGCGATCTCGCGCACCCGGTCATGCGACAGCTGGCGCATGGCGGGCGACAGGGCGCGGACCGTGCCGCTCATCCTGACCTGATGGGCGATGACATTGGGCGCCTTGCTGTCGGTGTTGAACATGCCCACCGTCACCACCATGCTTTCCACGGGATCTGCGTTGCGCGCCACGATGCTTTGCAGTGACACGACGATCTGCGCGGCGACCAGCGTGGTGTCGAGTGACAGATGCGGCATGGCGGCATGACCGCCCTTGCCCGTCACCACGATATGAAAGATGTCGCCCGAGGCCAGCAGCCCGCCGGGGCGGATGGCGAACTGGCCCACCGGGATACCGGGCATGTTGTGCAGGCCGTAGACTTCCTGGATGTTCCACCGCTCCATCAGGCCGTCGTCGCACATCGCGCGCCCGCCCGCGCCCCCCTCTTCGGCGGGTTGGAAGATCAGCACCACCGTTCCGTCGAAGGCGCGCGTCTCGGCCAGGTATTTCGCCGCGCCCAGCAGCATAGCGGTATGCCCGTCATGGCCGCATGCATGCATGGCGCCGGGGATTTCCGAAGCATAGTCAAGCCCTGTCGCCTCGGCGATCGGCAGCGCATCCATATCGGCGCGCAGGCCGATCACCCTGCCCGACCCCGTGGCGCGCCCGCGGATCACGCCGACAACGCCAGTGCGGCCGATGCCGGTTGTCACCTCGTCGCAGCCGAATTCCTTCAGCTTGTCGGCGACAAAGGCGCTTGTCCGATGCGTCTCGTAGAGGATCTCGGGATGGGCGTGAAGATCGCGGCGCCAGGCGGTCACCTCGTCCTGCATCCCTGCAATACGGTTCTTGATCGGCATGAACTTTCCTTCCGGTGGGCCTGTGGTCCCGGTCCGGGGGCCGTTTCAGAGCCGGTCCAGCAGGCGACGCATGAAATCATGCCCCGCGTCAAACTGGGCCTTGGTGATGTATTCGTCGGGCTGATGCGCCTGGGCGATGTCGCCGGGGCCGCAGATCACGGCGGAATAGCCGCGTTCCTGGAATTGCCCCGCCTCGGTGCCGTAGCTGACCACATGTCCGCCATTGTCGCCCGTGATGGCGCGCACCAGTGTTTCGGCCTCGCCCTCATCCTCGGGCTTCAAGCCCGGCACCACGAATTTCTCCGAGATGTCGATGCGCGCCGATGGATGGATCGCCTGCATCTCGGCCTCGACCTCGCGGACGCGGGCCAGGTAGCGGTCGCGCCAATCGGCCAGGTTTTCGCCGGGAACCGCCCGGAAATCCATGCCAAAGCGGCAATCCTTGGCGGTGATGTTATGCGCGGTACCGCCCTGAATGGTGCCCACATGGGCCGTGGTCCAGGGCGGATCGAACATCGCGGCCAGCGGTCCGGGCGTGGCGGCCATGTTTTCGGCATTCACCTGGTTGGCCCAGTCGATCAGCTTGGCGCCGAACATGATCGCGTTGACGCCCGTATGCATGATCGAGCTGTGCACCTCGAAGCCCACGACATGCGTCATGAAGCCCTGCCCGCCCTTGTGGCCGGTCACGGCCTTCATCATCGAGGGTTCGCCCACGATCACGGCCGAGGCTTTCGGCAGCACCTCGAGCATGCGGTCGATCATCGGTGGCGCGCCGGTGCAGCCCACCTCTTCGTCATAGCTCAGCGCCAGTTGCAGCGGGCGTTTGACGCCGCGGTGATGCGCCTCGACCAGTGTCCAGATCGCCAGCGCATCGAACCCCTTCATGTCGCAGGTACCGCGCCCGTAGTATTTGCCGTCCCGTTCCACCACGGTAAAGGGATCGTCGGCCCAGGGCTGCCCATCCACCGGCACCACATCGGTATGCCCCGACAGGACCAACCCGCCCGCGACCTCGGGGCCGACATGGGCAAAGATCGCGGCCTTTTCGTTATCCTCGTTGTAATGGCGATGCGCGGTGATGCCGTGGCTGTTCAGGTAGTCCTCGACCCAATCTACCAGCGGCAGGTTGCTGTCACGGCTGACCGTGGGAAAGCTGACCAGCTTTTCCATCAGCTGGAGGGGGGTAAGTCTGGTGGTCATGTCGGTCCTTGATCCGGTCTCAGTAGCCGCTGTCCGTGGTCAGCACGAAATGGCCCTTCGACACTTCCTTGTATTCCGATGGCGCGGGCTGATAGCCGCGCGGGTGAATGGGCGACGGGATGGGCCTGAAGTTCAGGTCCTTCTCGGACTTGCGCTGGCGCGGGTCGGCCACGGGCACGGCCTTCATCAGGGCGCGCGTATAGGGGTGCTGCGGGTCCTCGAACACGGCCTGGCGGGGGCCAAGTTCCACGATCCGGCCCAGGTACATCACGCCCACATCATGGCTGACACGCTCGACCACGGCCATGTCATGGCTGATGAACAGGAACGACAGCCCCAGATCGGCCTGCAATTCCATCATCAGGTTCAACACCTGCGCCTGCACCGACACGTCCAGCGCCGATACTGCCTCGTCCGCGATGATCAGCTTGGGGTTCAGCGCAAGAGCGCGGGCAATGGCGACGCGCTGGCGCTGCCCGCCCGACAGCTCGTGCGGAAAACGGCGCATGAAGTTGCGCGGCAGATGCACGCGATCGAAAAGATCGGCCACCTTGTCGGTCAGCGCGCTACCCGTATGGGTGCCGAAGTTGCGCAGCGGTTCGGCCACCTGGTCAGACAGCTGCATCTGCGGATTGAGGCTGGCGAACGGGTCCTGGAAGACCATCTGCATGTCCTGGCGCGCGCGCCGCAGCGCGGCCTGGTCCAGCGCCATGATGTCGGTGCCATCCAGGTCGATCGAGCCTGACATCGGTTCGACCAGCCGCAGGATCGACCGCCCGGCGGTCGACTTGCCGCAGCCGCTTTCGCCCACCAGCGACAGGGTGCGCCCCTTGTTGAGGGTAAATGACACATCCTCGACCGCGTGGACATTGGCGACCGTGCGGCGCAGCAGCCCGCCGCGCACGGCAAAGCGCGTGACCAGATGCTTGACCGTCAGCAGCGGCGTTTCCGTGCCGGGGATCGGCACGGCGGCGGGGCCTTCGGCGCCCAGCAGGCGCATCGGTTCCGGCAGCGCCTTGCCGGTCATCTCGCCCAGGCGCGGCACGGCCGACAGCAGCGCCTTGGTATAGTCGTGCTGCGGGTTCTCGAAGATCTGCTCGACCGTGCCTTCCTCGACCTTGTTGCCCCGGAACATGACCACGACCCGGTCGGCCATCTGCGCGACCACGGCCATGTCATGTGTAATGAACATCACCGCCGTGCCGGTTTCACGCTTCAGCCGGTCGATCAGGGCCAGGATCTCGGCCTGGATGGTCACGTCAAGCGCGGTGGTCGGTTCATCCGCGATCAGCAGGCGCGGCTCGCAGGCCAAGGCCATGGCGATGACAACCCGCTGGCGCATCCCGCCGCTGAGTTCGTGGGGATATTGCTGCAGACGCCGCTCGGGTTCGGGGATGCGCACCTGCTTGAGAAGATCGAGAGCGCGGTCTTCTGCCTCTTTTTTGGTCATTCCCTTGTGAAGACGCAGCCCTTCGGTCAATTGCCGTCCGACCGTGAACACCGGGTTCAGCGCGGTCATCGGCTCCTGAAAGATCATCCCGATCTCGTTGCCGCGAATCGTGCGCATCAATTCCTGGTCGGTTTTCCCCAGGTCCAGTTGCCCGCCGGTCTTGCGTTCGAACAGCAGCCGCCCCCCGGCAATCGCACCACCGCCGAATTCGACAAGGCGCATCAGCGACAGGCTGGAGACGGACTTGCCAGAGCCGGATTCCCCAACCACACAGACGGTTTCGCCGGGATTGATCGAGAATGATACATCCTCGACCCCGACCACGGGACCGTCCTTGGTCTGGAATTCCACACGCAGGTTCTCAATCCGTGCAATGGGCCGTTCATTCGGCTGGTCCAGCATGCGCTTCTTCCTGTCTCTGGGCTATGAGCCGTGACGCTACAGATACCCCCGAGAGGCTGTCAAACACCTTTCGCGGTCCCGCAGGATCGAAGGCGACCCGAAGGCACCCATGAAAACAGCCGCTTGATTTTTGCCGACAGGCAGTCTGTGATGGCAGGTACGAGGGGAACATCGGTAGCGCAAACAGCGCGTCGTCCGAATGTCCCCACGCAAAATGCCGCCTTCACGGTCAGCGCCCAGGCGCATGGCAAGGGGGACGGTTCAAAGAACGAGAGACACCCACGTGTCCAACATGGAGTGAGAAATGACCCTTAAAACAACGCTGCTGGGCGCGGCTGCCCTCGTTGCGCTGGCCCCCGCGGCCTTTGCCGAGCGCGGCGCGGATGGCCATGTCAACATCATCTACTGGCAGGCGCCGTCGATCCTGAACCCCTATCTGTCGGGTGGCACCAAGGATCTCGAATCGTCTTCGATGATCATCGAACCGCTGGGGCGCTATGACGAAAACGGCGCCATGGTCCCGTTCCTGGCGCAGGAAATCCCGACGCTCGAGAATGGCGGCGTCAGCGCCGACCTCATGTCGATCACGTGGAAGCTGAAGCCCGGTCTGGTCTGGTCCGACGGATCGCCGGTCACCGCGAATGACGTGAAATTCAGCGCGGATTACTGCATGCATCCCGAAGGCGGCTGCGCACAGGCGGCCAAGTTCGATGGCGTCTCCGCGGTCGAGGTGATCGACGATCTGACCGTCAAGGTGACCTTCTCGGAATCAAAGCCCAACCCCTACGGCCCCTTCATGGGCGCGCAGTCCCCGATCATCCAGGCGGCGCAATTCGCTGACTGCCTTGGCGCCAAGGCCCCCGAATGCACCGACGCCAACTTCAACCCGATCGGCACCGGCCCCTTCCGCGTCACCGAATTCCGTCCCAATGACGTGATCTCGCTGGAAGCAAACCCCAACTACCGCGACCCGGCCAAGCCGGCCTTCGCCACCATGACCTTCAAGGGCGGCGGCGATGCGACGGCGGCAGGTCGCGCGGTTCTGGAAACCGGCGAATTCGACTATGCCTGGAACCTGCAGCTGGCCCCCGAGGTGATCGAGCAGATGGCAAAGGGCGGCAAGGGCACCACCATCGCGGCCTTCGGTTCGCTGGTCGAACGGATCATGGTCAACATGACCGACCCCTCGCCCTCACTGCCGGAAGGCGAGCGGTCCACCGCCAAGCACCCGCATCCGTTCCTGACCGATCCGGCGGTGCGCAAGGCGCTGTCCATGGCGATCGACCGTGAACTGCTGGTGGAAATCGGGTACGGCCAGGCCGGTCGTCCGACCTGCAACCTGGTGCCGGCACCGGCGATCTATGCCTCCGACAACACCGAATGCCTGGTGCAGGATCTGGCCGGCGCGAACGCGCTGCTGGACGAAGCCGGCTGGGTGCGCGGCGCCGATGGCATCCGCGCCAAGGACGGCGTGCGCCTGTCGCTGCTTTACCAGACCTCGACCAACGCTGTTCGCCAGGATTTCCAGGCGCTGATCAAGCAGTGGTGGGAAGAGATCGGCGTTGAAACCGAACTGCGCAACCTCAGCGCATCGGTCTTCTTCGGTGGCGACCCCGGCAGCCCGGACACCTTCCAGAAGTTCTATGCCGACGTCGAGATGTACGCCAACAACTTCGATGGCACCGATCCCGAGGCCTATCTGGCGGCACAGACCTGCGACAAGGCACCGCGTCCGGAAACCCAGTGGCAGGGCGAGAACATCACCCGCTTCTGCGATCCGGCCTATGACGCGCTGGTGGCAGAGCTGTCGCGCACCGGCGAGCTTGAAAAGCGCGCCGAGATTGCCCGCAAGCTGAACGACATGCTGACCAAGGACGCCAACGTCATCATCCCGCTGGTGGATCGCGGTCGCGTTTCGGCCCATTCCAACACGCTGGGTGGGGTTGTTCTGAACGTTTGGGACAGCGAACTGTGGAACGTGGCCGATTGGCACCGTATCAAGTAAGCTAGCGCCTGACTTCGCGGCCCCGTTCCCATCACGCGGGACGGGGCCGTCGATTTTCCGGTAGATCTCACAGCGACCCGCAAAGGCGCCGCCCATGCTGACCTTTACCATCCGGCGACTGGTTCTGGCCGTCCCCACCCTTCTTTTCATTTCCCTTGTCATCTTCATGCTGCTGCAGCTGGCGCCGGGCGATCCGATGGCCCAGGTACCGCTGACCGTGCCGCCAGAGGTCAAGGAAAAGATGCGCGAAGCCCTTGGCCTTGGCGCCCCCGTGCATGTCCAGTTCTTCAAATGGATCGTGCAGTTCTTCTGGGTCGAGCCTCAGGTGCTGATCGACCATATCTTCGGCACCACCTTTTCCGAGGGGCAGTTGCGCGTGCTGTCTTGGCAGACCCGCAGCCCGGTTATGGACATCGTGGTGCAGCGCTTGCCGCAGACCCTGTGGGTGGTGGGCATGTCTTATGTGCTGGGCGTGCTGATCGCGCTGCCCATCGGGATCTATTCGGCCTACCGGCAATATTCGGCCTTCGACCAGATCGGCACATTCGTGTCGATGGTGGGCTTTTCCGTGCCGACCTTCTTCACCGGCGTTCTGCTGATCGTGATCTTCTCGGTCAACCTGGGCTGGTTCCCCTCGATCTACGACACCACGCACAAGGTGACGGATTGGGACAGCTTCGTGTTCCAGCTGCGCCAGATGATCATGCCCGTCATGGTGCTGGCGCTTTACAACGCCGCGCAGATCAGCCGCTTCATGCGCGCCTCGATGCTGGACAACCTGAACCAGGATTACGTGCGCACCGCGCGGGCCAAGGGGCTGGGCGAAAAGACAGTTGTTCTTGTGCATGTGCTGCGCAACTCGATGATCCCGGTGGTCACCGTGATCGCGCTGGGTGTGCCGCAGGTCTTTGGCGGTGCGATCATCACCGAACAGGTCTTCAAGGTGAACGGCCTTGGACAGCTTCTGATCACCGCGATCGAGGCGAATGACCTGCCGATGGTGCAGACGCTGACTTTCATCTTCGCGCTGCTGATCGTCATCTTCAACCTGATTGCCGATGTCCTTTACGGCATCCTGGACCCGAGGATTCGCTATGACTGAGCTGATCAACCAGCCGGTGCCCTCTGCCCCGCCGCGCAGCCAGTGGCGCGACATCTGGGACCAGTTCAAGACCCATCGCGGCGCGCTGATCGGCGGCATCGTGTTCCTTGTGATCGTGCTGGCGGTCTTCATCGGCCCATGGCTCTGGCCGCATGATCCCACCTTCATCGACATCCGCTCGCGCAACCAGAGCCCGTCATGGGAGCATCCTCTGGGCACGGACCAACTGGGCCGTGACATGCTGGCGCGGATGATGGCGGGGGGGCAGACATCGGTCTCGGTGGGGATCACCGCCATGTTGCTGGCGCTGTTCCTCGGCAGCCTGATCGGGGTGCTTGCGGGATATTTCAAACGGCTGGACAACCTGCTGATGCGCACCACGGACCTGTTCCTGGCCCTGCCCCTGCTGCCGCTGCTTCTGGTCATGGTGCTGCTGTTCCGTGAACCGCTGAACGCGGCCTTCGGGCCGGAAACCGGCATCTTCATCCTGATCGTGACCGCCATCGGGATCACAAGCTGGATGCCCACCGCGCGGATCGTGCGCGGCGATGTGCTGGCGCTGAAGGAACGCGAATTCGTGCTGGCGGCCCGGTCGATCGGCACCACCAACTTCCGCATGATCACGCGGCATGTGCTGCCCAACGTGATGTCACCCATCATGGTGTCGGCCACGCTGGGCATCGCCAACGCGATCATCACCGAAAGCGCGCTGTCCTTCCTGGGCCTGGGCTTTCCGCCCGACTTCCCGACATGGGGACGCCTGCTGTTCGACGCGGTCGATTACATGCAGCAATACCCCGAGCGGGTGCTCTGGCCTGGTCTGGCGATCTCGTTGACAGTGCTGAGCGTCAACTACCTGGGCGACGGTCTGCGCGACGCGCTGGACCCGCGGATCCGTGGGCGCTAAGCCCGCCAGCATCGCGAAATAAGAACATGCATACGGCCCGCATCATTGGTGCGGGCCGTTCTGTTTCGCATCGGCCCGCAAGGCGAACGATCTTGCTGCGTCGGCGCGGTAAATCGGAAAAATGTTCTAATTCAGAACAGTTTCCCGCATGTCGACCCTATTGATTATAAAGCAAAACACCTGCATCTGGGACAAAATTCCAGTTTGCGGAGAAAACCCATGTTCGAATCCTTCGGTTTCGAGTCTCTGACCGCGCCACAGGCAGCCGTCTATTTCGCCCTCGCCCTCGGGCTGGTCTTCGGTGTTCTTGCGCAGATCACACGCTTCTGTTTCCGCCGCTCGATCCTGGGCGATGATCGCCGGCAGGCCGCCGGCGTCTGGCTGACCGCGCTGGCCGTGGCCGTGCTGGGCACGCAAGCCGCCGTTGCGGCAGGCGTGATCGGTTTTGCCGACCACCGCTTCATGGCAGCCGACCTGCCGGTGCTGGCCATCGTGGCGGGCGGTCTGCTTTTTGGGGCGGGCATGGTGCTGACGCGCGGCTGCGTCTCGCGCCTGACCGTTCTGACCGGGTCCGGCAACCTGCGCGCAGCGCTTGTGCTGGTGGTCTTTGCCGTGGTCGCCCATGCCACGCTGAAAGGCGTGCTGGCGCCCGTCCGCACCACGCTGGGATCCGTGACCCTGTCGCTGGACAGCAGCGCCCTGCCCGGCAACCCGCTGCTCTGGGCCGCGCTGATCGCGCTGGCCGCACTCGCCTTTGCCCTGCGCTCGGGCAACCGTGTCGGCACGCTGGTTCTGGCGGCGCTGATCGGCGCGCTGGTGCCGCTGGGCTGGGTCGGGACCGGCTATATCCTGCTGGACGAGTTCGACCCGATCGCGATGGAAAGCCTGTCCTTTACGTCGGCTGCGGCGGATGCGCTTTTCTTTACCGTCGCCTCCACCTCGATCTCGGCCACCTTCGGCGCGGCGCTGATCGGTGCCGTAGCGCTGGGTGCCCTGCTCAGCAGCCTGATCCGCGGCGAGTTCCAGTGGCAGAGCTTTTCAACCCCGCGCGAAACCGGGCGCTACATGTCCGGTGCGGCGCTGATGGGCGTGGGCGGCGTGCTGGCCGGTGGCTGCACCGTGGGCGCGGGCCTGTCAGGCATCCCCACCCTGTCCATCGCGGCGATCCTGGCGATTGCGTCGATTGCGGCGGGCGGCCTGATCGCCCACCGCCTGATCAATGCAGATGCTTCTGCACGCGGCGGACAAGCGCCCAGACAAGCAGCATTACCGGCGGAATAAGCACCGCCGTCAACGTACCCTTGCTGATCTGGATCAGTTCGGCAATCGGATAGACCGCATAGGCCATCAGCGACACCGCGTAGTAGCTGATGGCCACCACCGACAGCCCCTCGACCGTCTTTTGCAGGCGCAACTGCATGTCGGCGCGGATGTTCATGCTTTCCAGCAACTTCTGGTTCTGGGCCGAGCGTTCCACATCCACCCTTGTCCGCAACAGTTCGCCCGCGCGCATCGCCCGGTCGGCCATGGCCGCCAGCCGCGCCTGCGACGCCTTGACCGTGCGCATCGCGGGATCATAGCGGCGCATCATGAATTCCGAGAACGTCTGCCGCCCGTCAAAACGCTCCTCGCGCAGCACCTCGATCCGCTGGTGCACGATCGCCTCATAGGCGGCGGCGGCGCCAAAGCGGAACGACGCGCGCGCCACCTTGTTCTCCAGCAGGGCCGAGACTTCCAGCAGCCCCGCAAGTGTCTGGTCGGCAGGCTTTTCGTTGCGCGTCATGTCATCCATCAGCTGCGTCAGCTGTGCGTCAATCGACGCCAGGGTCGATGACATGGATTTCACCTGCGCAAAGGCCAGCATCGACATGGTCTTGTAGGTCTCGATCTCGCACAGGCGCTGCACCACGCGGCCGATCCGCCGCGCCCCTGTCTGGGGCGAGACGAAAATCGCAAAGCGCATGTGGCCTGCCGGATCGATGCGGAAGTCACCCGCAACGATGGCGCTGTCGTCCAGAACCCGGCTGACCGCCAGGCTTTCGGGCACGAACCAGTCGTTCAGCTTGTCGATCACGGCCTGTTTTTCGCCCACCTCCTCCATCCGGATGAGGGCAGAGGTCACGCGTACGCCCGGCGCGCGCGCCAGCCATTCAGAGGGAAACACTTCGAAATCGGCGGGATCGAAGGCGCGGATGCTCAGGCTTTCGGTAAAGGCCGTGTAGGTCACGAATTCGGTATGGCTTTCCCATTTCAGCATGTGCCGCCCGATGCGCCCGAAATAATGCGTGGCGCCCGGCTGCGGATGGGCCGCACCGAAACGGTCCAGCAACGCGGTCAGATGCGCCAGATCCGCGCCCCGGTCCCGGCTGGCCGCATCCTCCTGTTTCTTGATGGCCAGGTAGATCGCGGCACCGGGCGCATCGATTGAAGGAAACGGCCGCGCGTGCAGCTCGTTGGCCAGTTCATAGCGCAGCGGATGATCCTGAATGGGCGACATGGGAAACTCCTGAGTTGCGCCGACTCTATATCCTTGCCCCATGAAGTTAAAGATAAAGTTGTTTTATATCAAAGATTTACAGAACACGATTGTATACGGACCCGTTTTTTCGGGCAAACCCGCGTCATCACAAGGAAAAAAGGCGCCCCGAGGGGCGCCTTTCCAATGTCCACACAGCCGAGTTGATCAGTTGATCTTGGTCAGCAGCTCATCCAGCGATTTCTTGGCATCGCCATAGAACATCCGCGTGTTTTCCTTGTAGAACAACGGGTTCTCGATCCCGGAATAGCCGGTGCCCTGTCCGCGCTTGGACACGAACACCTGCTTGGCCTTCCAGCATTCCAGAACCGGCATCCCGGCGATGGGGCTGTTGGGATCGTCCTGCGCGGCCGGGTTCACGATGTCGTTCGACCCGATCACGATGGCCACATCCGTATCCGGGAAGTCCTCGTTGATTTCGTCCATTTCCAGCACGATGTCGTAGGGCACCTTGGCTTCGGCCAACAGCACGTTCATGTGGCCGGGCAGACGCCCCGCCACCGGGTGGATCGCGAAACGCACGGTCTTGCCCTTGGCGCGCAGGCGCTTGGTCAGCTCCGACACGCTCTGCTGGGCCTGCGCCACCGCCATCCCGTAACCGGGGATGATGATGATGCTGTCGGCCTCGTCCAGCGCGGTGGCGACACCTTCGACATCGATGGCGATCTGCTCGCCCTCGACCTTCATCTGCTCACCCGCCGGGCCGCCAAAGCCACCCAGGATCACGCTGATGAACGACCGGTTCATCGCCTTGCACATGATATAGGACAGGATCGCACCGGACGAGCCCACAAGCGCGCCGACCACGATCAAGAGGTCATTGCCAAGGCTGAAGCCGATGGCCGCCGCCGCCCAGCCGGAATAGCTGTTCAGCATCGACACCACGACGGGCATGTCCGCGCCGCCGATGCCCATGATCAGGTGATAGCCGATGAACAGCGCCAGAAGGGTCAAGAGCACAAGGGTCCAGCTGCCAGAGCCGCCCAGGTACATGACCGCCAGCAGCACCGACAGCGCCGCCGCCGCCGCGTTCAGCAGGTGACCGCCCGGCAGTTTCTTGGCCGAGGTGTCGACCTTGCCCGCCAGCTTGCCATAGGCGATGACCGACCCGGTGAAGGTCACGGCGCCGATCCAGATGCCAAGCACCAGTTCAACCCGCAGGATCGCGATCTCGACCGAGGTTTTCTTGGCGATCAGCTGACCGAAGGACGACAGCCCCTCGTAGATCTCTTTCGGCAGACCGATGGCGGTATAGCCATCCGGTCCGACCGCGCCCATGACCTGCCCGGCACCTTCATAAAGCGCCGCCACGTCATTGATCATCAGGTCCGCGTTGAAGCCCACGAAAACGGCCGCCAGACCGACCAGCGAATGCATGATCGCCACAAGCTCGGGCATCTGCGTCATCTGCACGCGCGTGGCCAGCTGATAGCCGACGCCCGCACCCAGCGCGATCAGCACCAGGGACGCGCCCCAAAGGCCCTGCCCCGGTCCGATCAGGGTCGCCACGACCGCGATCGCCATGCCGACGATCCCGTACCAGACAGCGCGCTTGGCGCTTTCCTGGCCGCTCAGGCCGCCCAGCGACAGGATGAACAGAACAGCCGCAACGGCATAAGCCGCGATGGTGAATCCGAATTCCATGATGCTCGCTCCTTAGGATTTCTGGAACATGGCGAGCATGCGCCGTGTCACGAGGAAGCCGCCCACGATGTTGATCGCGGCCATGAAGATGCCCAGCGCCGCCAGAAGCGTGATCAGGATCGACGAAGATCCGATCTGGATCAGCGCGCCCAGGATGATGATCGACGAGATCGCGTTGGTCACCGCCATCAGCGGCGTGTGCAGGCTGTGCGCCACGTTCCAGATCACCTGGAAGCCGATGAACACGGACAGCACGAAGACGATGAAATGCTGCATGAAGCTGGCGGGCGCCACAAGGCCCACGGCCAGCAACAGCACGGCACCGATCGCCAGCAGCGTCACCTGCTGCTTGGTCTGCTGCTTGAAGGCTGCGATTTCCTGCGCGCGCTTTTCCTCGGGCGTCAGTTCCTTGGCCTTTTCCTTGGGCTTCTGCGCCGCGATGGCGGCCACCTTCGGGGGCGGCGGCGGGAAGGTGACATCCTTGTTGAAGGTCACCGTCGCGCCACGGATCACGTCATCCTCCATGTTGTGCACGATCTGACCGTCCTTTTCAGGCGTCAGGTCGGACATCATGTGACGGATGTTCGTGGCATAGAGCGTCGAGGATTGCGCGGCCATCCGGCTGGGGAAATCGGTATAGCCGATGATCGTCACACCGTTGTCGGTGACGATCTTTTCATCCGCCTTGGTCAGCTTGCAGTTGCCGCCACGCTCGGCGGCAAGGTCCACGATCACAGAACCGCGCTTCATCGCCGCGACCATGTCGGGCGTCCACAGCTCGGGCGCCTCGCGGTTGGGGATCAGCGCGGTGGTGATCACGATGTCCATATCCGGGGCCAGTTCGCGGAACTTGGCCAGCTGCGCCTCGCGGAATTCGGGGCTGGAGGGGGCTGCATAGCCGCCCGTTGCCGCGCCGTCCTGCGCCTGCTCCTCGAAATCCAGGTAGACGAATTCGGCGCCCATGGATTCGACCTGCTCGGCCACTTCGGGGCGCACGTCGAAGGCATAGGTGATGGCGCCAAGGCTCGTCGCGGTGCCGATCGCGGCCAGACCGGCCACACCCGCACCCACCACCAGCACCTTGGCCGGGGGCACCTTGCCCGCCGCCGTGATCTGGCCGGTGAAGAAACGTCCGAAATTGTTGCCCGCCTCGATCACCGCACGGTAGCCGGCGATATTCGCCATCGAGGACAGCGCGTCCATCTTCTGCGCGCGGCTGATGCGCGGCACCATATCCATGGCGATGACATTGGCGCCCTTGGCGGCGGCCTGTTTCATCAGCGCCTCGTTGGCGACCGGATAGAAGAACGAAATCAGGGTCTGCCCCTCGTTCATCCGCTTGACTTCAGCCTCTGACGGCGGGCGCACCTTGGCCACCACATCCGCGGCTTTCCACAGGGCGGCGGCGGTCTTGACCACTTCGACGCCCGCATCCTGATAGGCCTTGTCCGAGAAGCCAGCGGCGGCGCCCGCCCCGGCTTCGATCACACAGGTATAGCCCAGTTTCTGCAATTGAAGTGCAGAATCGGGGGTCATGGCCACACGGGCTTCACCCTCGAATATTTCCTTTGGCGTACCGATTTTCACGTCTCGCGTCCCCCTTTTCGCAGGTCTTTCTCCGATCCTGCCGGACCGGAAACTTGGTTATAGTGCGGCGCAACAATATTTCACAAGAAGATCGGCTCTGCGATGCACTTATTGCGCCGGACTGTCAAATCCATCGACGGGTTTTCTGGCAATAGCGGGCAAAATCGGCCCGGAATTTGCGTCTGAGGCGATTTTCCTCGGGGATCACGAAGCGCTTTTCCAGTATCCAAAGGAATACCGGCACCAGTGGTAGCGCAAGCACCGCATCAAGGCGCAGAATCAGCCCTGCCAGCACCAGCATGTCCCCCAGGTAGATCGGGTTGCGGCTGCGGCTGAAGATGCCGGATTGCACAAGCCTGTCGGCCTCGCGGTGCGGGATCACGGTGGTGCGCGCCTTCCGCATCTCGTGCACGGCCAGCACCATCAGGATCAGCCCGCCGCCCACCAGTATGCCGCCCGCGAAATCGGCCCATGCGCCGCCAAAGCTCAACCCGAGCGGCGCCCATGTGGCCTGCGCCCAGGCCAGCGCGATCATCGCGGCCAGCCAGACGGGCGGAAGGTCGATCCATTTCAGCATGCGCGCCTCACTCGGGCTTGTAGGCGGCGTTGGCCTGCCAGCCGTCAAAGCCGGTCTGCAGCACCAGCACGTTCTCGCGCCCCAGCAGTCGCGCGGCAAAGGCGGCCTGCGCCGACAGGCTGCCGGTGTTGCAGTAAAGGATCACCATCCCGGTGTCGGGCAATTCATCCAGCCGCCCCGGCACCTCGCGCCATTCGATATGCACCGCCCCCGGAATATGCCCCGCCGCGAATTGGTCCGCGTCGCGCGTATCGACGAAAAGCGCAGCCTCGAACACGGTCCGGTCCAGCTGTTCCGGCACGATGATACCGGAATCATAAGTGGCGAAATCCATGTAGCCGGTGATCGCCTCGGCCAGCGTCTCTTCTGACTGGGCGGCAAAAGGCAGGCCCAGCGCCGCGACGAGCGCCAAGGCCTTCAAGAGATACGTCATTCGAACTCCATCTCCTCGAACACGCGGCCCGCGTTCTTGGTGGCCAGTTCCTCGAACGTGTCCAGATGCGCCCAGTTCGACTGGTCCACGTAGAAGGCGCTGGCAAGATCGCCCCCTGCCTCCAGATGCGCGCCGATCTTTTCGCGCAGGTCCACCAGGTAATCACGCGTGTAACGGCGCACCTGCGCCAGGTTGGTCGGATGACCGTGACCCGGAATGATATAGGTCGGGTTCAGCGGCTCCAGCCCCGTCTCCCATGTCTCGATCCAGCAAGAGGTGCAGGTATCTGCGAAGATCGGGGGCATCCGTTCATGAAAGGCAATGTCGCCCGCGATCATGATGTTCCACTGCGGGATCCAGACCTGGGTGTCGCCCGGGCCATGCGCGGGCCCCAAATGCAGCACCTCGAAGGCCACATCCCCCATGGTGAATTCATACCGGTCCTCGAAGGACAGGTTCGGCACCACCACCCGCGTGCCCTCGGCCCGGTCCTTGTTATAGCCCTGCATCCCCGCCAGGATCGCGCCGCCATGGGCCTCGACCTCGGCGATCGCATCCACATGGGCCAGGATGTCCACACCCAGATCGGCCCAGTAGGAATTGCCCAGCATGGCATGGCCCTGCCCGTTCTCGTTGATCACCAGCTTCACGGGCTGATCGGTGATCGCCTTGATCTCGTCATGCAGCGCCGCCGCCAGCCGCGCCGAGGCGCTGCCGTTGACCACCACCACCCCGTCGCCCGTTATCACGAAGGACAGGTTGTTGTTGTGGCCCGCGTTCTCATAGGTGGGCGGTGCGGTCGCGCCGATCGCGGACCAGACATGCGGGATCACCTCGACCGGTTTGTCGTAAAGCTCGGACTGCGGATATTTGTCGGCGATATCCTCGCTTGCCATGGCCTGCGCGGCCAGCAACGCCAAAACGGCGGCAAAGGGAAAACTGCGTTTCATCGGATCCTCCACTCCTCGGGACATAGGCCCGTCCGCGCATCACATTCACAGAGGCGAATGTCATTGTAAAGTGACCTTGCGACGCGGGCCGGTGCGCACCCTTGCCACCGGGCGCAACGGCGGTAGTCTGGCCCGCAAAAGGGAGGATACCATGATACACGCAGGCAAACACGCGCTGGTCACCGGCGGCGGCACGGGCATTGGCCTCGCCATCGCGCAGGCCCTGGCGGCCGAGGGCGCCCAGGTCACCATCACCGGCCGCCGCGCCGATGTGCTCGATGCGGCCGCCCGCGCAACACCCGGCCTGCATCCGCTGGTCATGGACGTGATGGACGAGGCGCAGATCGTCGAGGGCATCGCCAGCGCCGTCACCGCGCGCGGCCCGATCCAGATCCTGATCGCCAATGCCGGCATCGCCGAAGGCAAAAGCCTGCAAAAGACCGATCTCGATTTCTGGCACCGCATCATGCGCACCAATCTTGACGGCGCCTTTCTGACCATCCGCGAGGCGATGCGCGGGATGCTGGGCACCGATTGGGGCCGGGTGATCGTGGTCTCGTCGCTGGCGGGGCTGCGCGGGCTCAAGGGGGCGGGCGCCTATTCCGCTTCCAAGCACGGGGTGATCGGGCTGGTGCGCTCCTATTCCGAGGAACACATGGGCGGGCCCATCACCTTCAATGCCCTCTGCCCCGGCTACGTGGAAACCGACATCGTGGTGCTGCAATCGGAATCGATCGCCAAGCGCACCGGCATGACCGCCGCACAGGCGCGCCAGGCCATGGCAGACAGCAACCGCCACAAGCGCCTGATCTCGGTCGACGAAGTGGCCACCGCCGCCATGTGGCTCTGCCACCCGCTTTCGGGGTCCATCAACGCCCAATGCATCGAAATGGCCGGCGGACAGGTGCGCTGAACGCGCGGTCAGGCGGGTTTTCAGTGGACAAACCAGGGCGCAGGGTCTAATCCGGCAGAAATGCTTTAGGCTTAAAATATCCCCTGGGGGCCCCATGACCGATTTTGCCGCGACCAAGGCGATGTTCCACATTCCCGACGGGATGATCTATCTCGACGGGAACTCGCTGGGCCCGCTGCCGCGCGGCGCGGCCGATCGGCTGACCCGCGTGATCTCGGACGAATGGGGCCAGATGCTGATCACCGGCTGGAACAAGGCCGGCTGGATGGAGCAACCCACCCGCGTGGGCGACCGCATCGCACGGCTGATCGGGGCAGAACCGGGCCATGTGGTGATGGGTGACACCCTGTCGATCAAGGTCTACCAGGCGCTGGCCTCCGCGCTCGAGATGCGGCCCGGCCGCCGCGTGATCCTGTCGGACAGCGGCAACTTCCCCTCCGATCTCTACATGGCCGAAGGGCTGATCGCCTCGCTGGACCGGGGGCATGAATTGCGCGTGGTCGCCCCCGAGGATGTGGCCGCCAATATCACCGAAGAGGTCGCCGTCACCCTGATCACCGAGGTCGATTACCGCACCGGGCGCAAGCATGACATGGCCGACCTGACCGCCCGCGCCCATGCCGCGGGCGCGCTGACGATCTGGGACCTCGCGCATAGCGCAGGCGCCCTGCCCGTGGATCTGGCCGGCGCAGGCGCGGATTTCGCGGTGGGCTGCACCTACAAATACCTCAACGGTGGCCCCGGCGCGCCCGCCTTCATCTATGTCGCCCCCCGCCATGCGGATGTGGCCCGCCCTGCCCTGTCCGGCTGGCTGGGTCACGAGGCACCCTTTGCCTTCGACACCAGCTACCGCCCCGGCGCGGGGATCGAACGTATGCGCGTGGGCACGCCCCCGGTCCTGGCCCTGGCCGCGCTGGAGGCCGCGCTCGACATCTGGGACATGACCACGATGCAGGACATCCGCACAGCCTCGATCGCGCTGACCGAACGCTTCATCGCAGGGATCGAGGCCACCTGCCCGATGCTGATGCTCGCCACCCCCCGCGATGCCGCGCTGCGCGGCAGCCAGGTCTCGTTCCGCTTTCCCGATGGCTATGCCGCGATGCAGGCCCTGATCGCGCGCGGCGTGGTCGGCGATTTCCGCGCCCCAGACATCATGCGCTTCGGCTTTACCCCGCTGTTCATCGACGCAAGCGATGTGGATGCCGCCATCGCGATCATCGCCGATGTGATGACGAACAGGCTTTGGGACCAGCCCGCATACAAGACCCGTGCCCGGGTGACCTGATGCAGTGCCAGCAGCCCGCCACCGAAAGCCTGCCCCTCTGCCGCCCCGCGGGCTGGGCGGCGCTGTGGCGCAGGCTGGCCAATTGCGCGGCGCTGAACGCCTGACCCCGGACCTCTCGTTTCTTCTTGCTTCAAATATCCATTGCGACGCCACCCGGCCGCGCCGCGCAGCAGAACCCAGAGGCCACCATGACCAACACACCCTATGATCCCGCCACGGAAGGCGCGGAAATGTCCTTTGACGGGCGGATGTCCTATGGCGACTACCTGTCGCTCGACCTGATCCTCGGTGCGCAAAGGCCGCGCACCGACACCCATGACGAGATGCTGTTCATCATCCAGCACCAGACCTCGGAACTCTGGATGCGCCTGGCCATCCACGAGATCGCCGCGGCCCGCACCGCCCTGTCCGAGGGCCAGCTGCGCCCCGCCTTCAAGATGCTGGCCCGCGTCGCGCGGATCTTCGAGCAGCTCAACAATGCCTGGGACGTGCTGCGCACCATGACGCCCAGCGACTACACCGCCTTTCGCAACGCGCTGGGGCAATCCTCGGGGTTCCAGTCGCACCAGTATCGGCAGATCGAATTCATGCTGGGCAACCGCAATGCGGCGATGCTGCGCCCCCATGCGCATCACCCCGAGATCACGGCGCTGCTGCGGGCCGAGCTGGATCAGCCCTCGCTCTATGATGTGGCGCTGCGGTTGCTGGACCGGGCGGTGCCCTTGCCCGAGGCGGTGCTGTCGCGCGAACTGGGCCAGCCCTATGCCCCCTCCGACGCGGTCAAGGCGGCATGGACCACGATCTACCGCGCGCCCCAGACCCATTGGGAGCTGTACGAACTGGCCGAAAAGCTGATGGATTTCGAGGATTATTTCCGCCGCTGGCGCTTCAACCACGTGACCACGGTGGAACGCGTCATCGGCTTCAAGCGCGGCACCGGTGGCACCGGCGGCATCAGCTATCTGAAACGGATGCTGGAGGTGGAGCTTTTCCCCGAGCTCTGGCACCTGCGCACCGATCTGTGACGCGGCACCCGGACGATCCCTGGGAATTGGATATTTGGAGCAAGAAGAAACAGGGCGCGGTCAGCGCTGCTCCAGCGCGCGGGCAAAGACCCCGGCCAGCAAGCCCGCGGCGGAGCGATAGGCATCGGGTGACGGCCTGGGCGACTTGAGCCCATGCAGCGCCGCCATCATCGTGCCGGCCAAGGCGGCGGCATCGCCTGCGCTGACATCAAGGCTGACGCGGCCCGACGCCGCCTCGCGGCGCAACCAGTCGGCATAGACCGCGACCAGACGCGCCTCGCCCGCCTGTGCGATATCGGCGCTATGGGCGTATTTGGTGTCCAGCAGCTCATCGCCATGGGGCGAGGACAGCAGCGCCGCGAAGATCTGCCCGCCTTGCGCGGCAAATGCCTGATCCAGCGCCGCGCCAATCGGCAGATCGCGCCCGAGCACGGCTTGAACCTGCGCGACCGCGTCGTCGTAATAGAACTGCGTCAGAGAGCGGAAGATGTCTTCCTTGTTGCGGTAATGCAGGTAGAGCGCCGCCCTTGACATGCCCGCGCCACGGGCGATGTCTTCCATCGAGGTGCGGCGGAACCCATAGCTTGAAAAGGCCTCGAACGCGGCCTTGAGGATCGCTTTCTGGCGCGGATCCTGCGCGGTGGTGCTGTCTGTCTGCCCTTGCATCCTGACCGTGTGACAGAAACCATCCATTTCGTCAATTTCCTGCGTTGACAATATGACACTTTTCGATGATTTTGTCAAAATCATCTTCCTGCAAGGCGGAGCGAGCCCATGGCGACCACCCTGACCATCAACGGAACCGACCACACCGTCGACCTGCCGCCCGAGGTGCCCCTGCTGTGGGTGCTGCGCGATGCGGTCGGCCTGACCGGGACGAAGTTCGGCTGCGGTGTCGCCGCTTGCGGCGCCTGCACCGTGCATATCGATGGCCAGGCCGTGCGCTCCTGCCAGGTGGCGCTTGGCGATGTCTGGGGGGCCGTCACCACGATCGAGGGGCTGGGCACGCCCGATGCGATGCATGCGCTGCAACAGGCCTGGGTGGCCCATCAGGTCGCGCAATGCGGCTATTGCCAGTCCGGGCAGATCATGCAGGCCGCCAGCCTTCTGGCCGAAACGCCCGACCCGACCGATGACGATATCGACGCCGCGATGCAGGGCAACCTCTGCCGCTGCGGCACTTATCCCCGCATCCGCGCCGCGATCCATGACGCGGCCCGCGCGCTGAAGGAGACCTGAGCCATGGCCAGCATCGGCAAGATCGCCCGCCGCTCCTTTCTGATCGGCTCCGTCGCCATCGCAGGCGGCGTGGCCTTCGGCATCATGAAGGCGCGCCAGACCCCGCCCAACCCGCTGTCGCCCGACCAGGGCGCGGCGCTCAATCCTTTCGTGCTGATCAACGCCGATGGCGTCACGATCATCACACCGCGCGCCGAGATGGGCCAAGGCATCCATTCCACACTGGCCGCCATGGTGGCCGAGGAGCTGGATGTCGCCTGGGAAGACTTCACCACCCTGCACGGCCCGCCCGCGCAGGCCTATTACAACGGTGCGCTGATGGGCGCGGGGATGCCCTTCAAGGACTATGCCCTGACGGACATGCAGCACAGCCTGAAACAGGCCCTGTCGGTGCTGCCCAAGATGATGTCGCTGCAGGTGACCGGCGGCTCGACCTCGACGGTGGACGCCTTCGACCGGTTCCGCATGGCCGGGGCGACCGCGCGCGAGACGCTCAAGGAAGCGGCCGCCCAGCGGCTGGGCCTCACGCGCGGCGCGCTGACCACCGAAGCAGGTCATGTGATCACGCCCGATGGCACGCGGCTGTCCTATGTCGAACTGGCGGCGGATGCGGCCCGGCTGGACCCGGTGCAGGATGTCATCCTGCGCCCGGCGGCCGACTGGAAATACCTCGGCAAATCCATGCCCCGCCTCGACATTCCGGCCAAGGTCACCGGGACCGCCACTTTCGGCATAGATGTCCGACTGGACGGGATGAAATTCGCGGCCCTGCGCCGCAACCCCGCCCTGGGCGGCGGCATGCGCAGCTTCGATCCCGCCCCCGCCTTGGCCATGACGGGCGTGGAGCGCGTGGTCGACCTGGGCGACGGCATCGCCGTGGTGGCCAGTAACACATGGATCGCCATGCAGGCCGCCGAGGCGGTGGTGATCGACTGGGCCCCCTCCGACAATCCGCAAACGACCGAAGACGCCTTCGCCGTGATCGCGGCCGCACTCGACGGCAGCCCCAATTCCACCATGCGCGATGACGGCAACGCCGACACGATCCCCGAGGGCGCGACCGAAGTGACCGCCGAATACCGCCTGCCCTACCTGGCCCATGCCACGATGGAGCCGATGAACGCCACCGCCCATATGACGGCGGATGGGCTGACCGTCTGGTGCGGCAACCAGGCGCCCGTGATCATCCAGGGCAAATGCGCCGAGGCCACGGGCCTGTCGCCCGAACAGGTGACGGTACACACCACGCTGCTGGGCGGTGGCTTCGGGCGGCGCGGTGAAAGCGATTACGCGGTCTATGCCGCGCGGCTGGCCGCGGCCATGCCGGGTACGCCCGTGCAGCTGACGTGGTCGCGCGAGGAAGACATGCGTCACGATTTCTATCGCCCCGGCGCCATCGCGCGTTTCCGTGGCGCGGTGCAGGACGGGCGCGCGGTTCTGCTGGACGGCCAGATCGCGGCACAATCCACCACCCGGCAGGCCGGCAAGCGGCTGGCAGGCTTTGCCCCGCCGGGGCCAGACAAGGGCCATGTCGAAGGCGCGTTCGATCAGCCCTATGCGATCCCCAATTACCGCATCCGTGGTTACCTGGCCGAGATGGACATCCCCGTGGGGTTCTGGCGCGCGGTTGGCAATTCGTTCAACGGCTTCTTCCATGACACCTTCATCGACGAGCTGGCCCATGCCGCAGGCGCCGACCCGCTGGAGTTCCGCCTGACCATGATGCGCGAGGCGCATGCCCCGTCCGCCGGCACGCTGGAGGCCGTGCGCGAGATGTCGGGCTGGACCGGCCAGACCCCGGATGGCGTGGGGCGCGGCGTGGGCTTTACCTACAGCTTCGGCTGTCCCGTGGCCCAGGTCATCGAGGTGATCGACGAAGGTGGTGCGATCCGCATCAACCGGGCCTGGATCGCGGCGGATGTGGGCCTTGCACTCGACCCCGGCAATATCCGGGCGCAGCTGGAAGGCGGCATGATCTATGGCCTCTCTGCGGCTGCCTTCGGCCAGATCACCTTTGCCGATGGTGCCGTCGAACAGGGCAACTTCCCGGATTACGACGCGCTCAGGCTGCACAACACGCCGATGATCGAGACGCGCATACTGGAAACAAACCGGCACATGTCGGGCGTGGGCGAGCCCGGAACGCCCCCGGCGATGCCCGCGCTGGCCAATGCGCTGTTCGATCTGACAGGCACGCGGGCCCGCAGCCTGCCATTGCTGGACCAGTTCCCGCTCTTGACCTGAAAACCGGTCAGTTCACGCCTCGCTGACCCCGCCGAAACCCCGCAGCCTGTGTTGCGGGGTTTCTTTTTGCAGAGCTGACTGCCTCAAAAGCGCCGCAAATTACGCGAAAATTTGCCAAGACTCGACTGTATCCCAAACCGAAACAAAGTGTTGCATCCGCAAAGGGCGTTGCCCGGACAACCGGATGATGGAGTAGCGAGTATGCCCAACGGATACAGGGTTACACTAGGCAACGGGGCGCTGGACAGCGCCGATGCGATCGGCGGCCCGCTGATCACCTTCACGACCGCCAGCACTTTGGGCACCGGCAGCTGGACCTGGTCCGGCACATGGAACGGGCAGACTTTCGTCAACACGTTCGAACCCGGCGTCTATTTCCTGGGCACGGACGGCTTTGTCTACTTCGTTCCGGATTTCGGACCGGTCACGACAATCACCGCGGCCACGGTGACGACCAATCCCGACTTCGTGGCGCCAGACGGGATCGTCACGGGCACAGGCGGCAACGACCTGATCGACAGCAGCTTCAGCGATGCCGACGGTACCAGCCCCGGCGCTGGCGCGGATCAGATCCGGGCGGGCGCGGGCAATGACACCGTGCAGGCCGGGGCCGGCAATGACACGATCACGGGCGGCGGCGGCAACGACGTGATCGACGGCGGCACCGGCAATGACGTGATCCATGGCGACATGAACGCAAGCCCGGTCAGCGCCACGACCGAGGTGCTGGACTGGACCGCTGGCGGCCCGGACGGAGCCAACCTTGCGGCCGGATTCACGCAGGATACCGGGACGATGCGGGTGTCGGTCAGTTTCGCCAACACCGGCAACAACAACCCGCTCTTTCAGATCGAAAGCACGGACGCCACCTTCGTGGCGCCGGGCGAGCCTTTCGATCCGAATTCGAGCCTTTATCTTTTCGGCAATGGCGATGGCGCGTCTTCGAGCACCACCATCGAATTCGCGGCGGAAGCGGGCAGCGGCATGTCCGATGCCGTGCAGAACGTCAGCTTTCGGATCAACGATATCGACTGGGGCAGCGGCAATCACCGCGATCTGGTGACGGTCAATGCATTTGACCTGAACGGAAACCCGGTGGCCGTCACGATCACGCCCGGCGCGGGCGATACGGTCACGGGCAACACGATCCGGGCCAACAACCTGCCTGACGCGCCCAACAGCGCCTCGGGATCGGCCCTTATCCAGATCACGGGTCCGGTCAGCCAGATTTCGATCTCCTATTCCAACGGATTGACCGGGACGCAGGCGATCTGGGTCTCGGACGTGCATTTCACCACGATCCCGCAGGTCGCGGGCAATGACACCCTGTCAGGCGGCGATGGCAATGACACGATCTATGGCGAGGACGGGAACGATGCGCTGTCGGGCGGCAGCGACGATGACCGCCTTTTCGGCGGCGCGGGCAATGACACGCTGAACGGCGATGCCGGAAACGATATCCTGACGGGTGGCACCGGAACCAACCTGCTTTTCGGCGGCGACGGTAATGACACCTTCATCGGCGGTGCGGGTGCGGATGCCTTTGCGGGCGGCACGGGCATGGATTTCATCGACTACTCCGCCTCGGGCGCGGGTGTTTCGGTGGATCTGTCCACCGGGACGCTGGCGGGCGGGGATGCGGCGAATGACACGCTGAACATCGGCATCGACGGGATCATCGGATCGGACTGGAACGACACGCTGACAGGCTATGACGGCCAGGGCGCGGACTGGACAAACGAATTCTATGGCGGCGCTGGCGACGACCTGATCGACGGGCGCGGCGGCGACGACCTGCTCTATGGCGGCGATGGCGATGACACCATCACCGGCGGCACCGGCGCAGACCTGATCGAGGGCGGCGCGGGCGATGACCTGATCCTTGCCGGGTCGGGCGATACCGTGTCGGGCGGCGCGGGCAATGATACCTTCCTGCTGGACCCAAGCGCGCTTGGAGGCGGCACGATCACCATCGACGGCGGCGAGGCCGACGAGCCGGGCGGCGACACGCTGGATTTCGGCGGGCTGCTGGACTGGGAGGATGTGGTCTATACCAGCACCGATCCCAATGCGCTGGCGGGTACGGCCACGCTGACGGATGGCACGGTGGTCACCTTCTCGAACATGGAGAGCGTGATCATCTGCTTTACCGCGGGCACCCGCATCCTGACGCCGCGGGGCCCCCGCCCTGTCGAGGATCTGCGCCCCGGCGATCTGGTGATCACCCGCGACAACGGCCCGCAACCACTGCGCTGGGCCGGGCGGCGCACTGTGGCGGGAAAAGGCGATTTCGCCCCGATCCGCTTTGACACCGGTGCTTTGGGCAATACCCGGCCGCTGCTTGTGTCGCCGCAGCACAGGATGCTGCATCGTTCAAGCATGGCGGCGCTTTATTTCAATTCGCCCGAGGTGTTGCTGTCGGCCAAGCACATGATCAATGGCGGTTCGATCACGCAGGCGGATTGCGACAGCGTGACCTATCTGCATCTGCTGTTCGACCGGCACGAGATCATCTTTGCCGAAGGTGCCCCCAGCGAAAGCTTCCATCCGGGCCATGTCGGGTTGAAGGCGCTGTCGGATGCCAGCCGCGAGGATCTGTTCCGCTTCTGCCCATCGCTGCGCAGCGATCCGGGCAGCTATGGCGATACGGCGCGGACCTGCCTGCGCAAGCATGAAAGCCGGATCCTGCTGGCGGCTTGCCCCCTGGCACCTTGAGACCATGGCCTGTCCCCGCGTGGGACATCTTTTTGAACCAATGATTTCAATGACTTGCCCAGGAGGATTCAGGATATGTTAACGCTTTTGCGCCTCAGCCGCGCCATTTGTCCAGCACCGCGCCCAAGGCCACCCAATCGGTATATTCCTTGTCCTTGCCGGGTTCGACCGCCTCGCCCTTGTTATGGGCGATCCAGCGCATCGCCAGCCCCTTGAAGAAGTCGTATTGCGTGAAACGGAACGCCCCCGCAACATTCAGCGTCTCAGACGGGGTCCAGCCGGATGTTTTCACGAATTCATGGCCGATCCGCGCAAGATCCGCGTGCTCTTCCTTGTCGTTTCCGGCGGCGGCGAGCGACACCATCAGGAACAGGCCGGGGCGCGCGTTCAGCGCGGCGGCATGGCGCGCCGCGAAGCGGATCAGTTGGGGCTGCAATTGTCCCCCGTGGATCGAGCCCGCGAGGATCGCCGCGTCGAAGCGCGACATCTCAAGCGGTTCCTCATCCTCGAGGTCGACAAGCGGCAGCAATTCGACGCTGTGCCCGCGCGCGATCAGGCGATCAGCGCAGAAACGGGCGATCTTGCGGGTCTGGCCCTCGGTCGTGGCATAGGCGATCAAGACGGTCATGGCGGCACCTTATGGGTGTGAATACTGCCCCATCATGCCCGCCACCGGCCAGCCGCACCTTGCGCTGGCTCAAAAAAAGCGAGAATTCACGCCGATTTCAGAACTTTCGCACCGCGGGCCGCCCAGGCGCGCACCGCGTCGCCAAAGGCCGTGAAAAGCGGCCGCGACACCGGGTCGTTCGCGGCGTCCCATTCGGGATGCCATTGAACCGAAAGGGTAAATCCGGGCGCATCCTTGACATATATCGCCTCGGGCGTGCCATCGGGGGCGTGCCCGTCGATCACGATCCGCGCACCGGCACGGCAGATCCCCTGCCCGTGCAGCGTGTTGGTCATCACCTCTTGCGCGCCCATCAAGCGATGAAACACCCCGCCTTCGGTGAACTTGACCGAGTGGCGCAGGGCGAATTTTTCCTCGAGCGTGCCATCGGGGGGCATGCGGTGATTCATCCGCCCCGGCAGATCGCGGATTTCGGGATAAAGACTGCCGCCCATGGCGACGTTCACTTCCTGGAAACCGCGGCAGATGCCGAGGAAGGGCTGACCGCGATCCACGCAGGCACGCACCAGCGGCAGGGTGATCGCATCGCGCGCCCGGTCGAAGGCGCCATGCGCCTCGGTCTCGGCCTCGCCATATTCGTGGGGGTGCACATTGGGCCGCCCGCCGGTCAGCAGGAACCCGTCGCAGGTGTCGAGCAATTCAGCCACCGAGACATATCGCGGATCCGCCGGGATCAGCAGCGGCAGACATCCCGACACGCCCGAGATCGCTTCGGAGTTCATGGCCCCGCCCGCATGGGCAAGATATTGGTCGTTGATCAGATGTTGATTGCTGATGATACCGACGACGGGTCGTGCCATGCCTGCTGTCCTGGTGGTGTTTCGCGCCTGTTGCGACCCAAGATAGAGCTTTCCGTGCGGTATTGAAACACGAAAGCGGGGCATTTCTGCCCCGCCTTGACGCGAATGCCTGTATTTCCGGCGCTTTTGCGCCGTTGTCAGGCCCTCGGGGCGCGACGTTCAGTCGCCGACACGCGGGGTGGCGACGCAACGATGGTTCGAGGCAGTTTATCCCTGCCCCGTCATCTGACCTCAGTTCGTGCCGCGACGGTTGCAACATCGCCGCCCCGTCGGGGCGTGTCGGCGATCGCGCGGCGCTGCTGCGCAGCTTGAGTCCGCGCGGGGGTTTTGAGGTGGGAGTTGCTCATTCAAGCAAAAGATAAAAGGGTTGCCCGCCGACACGCGGGGTGGCGATGTAGCGATGGTTCAAGGCGCTTTATGGTCGCCCGGTCTTCGGACGCTCGTTCATGCAACTACGGTCGCAAAATCGCCGCCGCCGATTTGTTTCCGGGGGGGGGCGTGTCGGCGATCGCGCGGCGCTGCTGCGCAGCTTGATTCCGCGCGGGGGTTTTGAGGTGGCGGTTGCTCTTTCTTGGCTGTGAACAGCAGGTCGCCCGCCGACACGCGGGGTGGCGATCCAACCTCTGTTCGGGGCGGTTTATGGTCGCCAGGTCTTCGGGCCTTTGTTCATGCAACTGCGGTCGCCAAATCGCCGCCGCAGATTTGTTTCCGGGGGGGGCGTGTCGGCGATCGCGCGGCGCTGCTGCGCAGCTTGACTCCGCGCGGGGCGCTTGGGGTAAGCGACGGTTTATCGAATTGGGCCATTTATTCCTCGCGGTGCTGCGCAACTTGATTCCGCGCGGTGTCAGGCCCCCTGCCCTGCCGGATCGCTTTGACAGCCTGCCCGCGCCGGGGCAGTGTGGCCGCGTAGAAGTGACAAGGTGCCGTTGATGCTGGTTTTCGCCGCTGCCAATCTGGTTCTTTTTGCCGTGCCCAAGACGGGCAGCACGGCCTATCACCTGGCGCTGCGGGGCAAGGCCGACATCGTTCTGGCGGGCCGCGCCGCGATCAAGCACATGACCGCGCGCAAATACGACCGGCATTTCGCGCCCTATCTGGTGCAGGCGCATGGGCTGACGCCCGACCGGGTGGCGGTGATCCGCGACCCGCTGGAGCAGATCCGCAGCTGGTATCGGTACCGTCAACGCCCCGAGACAGAGGGCCGGCCCAACAGTGCCGCGGGGCTGAGTTTCGATGACTTCGTGCTGGCGACCCTGCAGGACAATCCCCCGCCCTATGCCAATCTTGGCAGTCAGCGGGCCTTTGTGTCGGACCGGCATGGCGCGATTCGGGTGGATCACCTTTTTGCCTATGAACGGCCGCTGATCTTTCGCCAGTTCCTGTCGGAGCGGCTGGGTTTCGAGGTGAAGACCGAGCAGAAGAACGTCTCGCCCGCCGCGCCCACGCCGATCAGCGCAGATGTCGAGGCCCGGTTGCGCGCCGCGCGGGCTGATGAATTCGCCCTGCACGAGAGCATCCTGGCCGCAGGGGGGCACCTTGTCACGCCGCTTGGCGATGCCGAGCCGGATGAGGACTGAAACCGCGAAAACCGGGCGATTCCCCCCTTTTCAAGCCGGCGGAATGCGTCTATACGCGCGGCTTCACGCGGGGATACAGCCTTGGAGGATCCCTGCCCTAACTTTGGAGAGATACTATGGCTGGAGAGCTTCCTGATCTTCACGCCCATGTCCGGACGGGGACAGGCAAGGGCGCCGCTCGTCAAGCACGTCGCGACGGCATGGTTCCGGGGATCGTTTACGGTGGTGGCGCAGAGCCGCTGGCAATCAACATCCCCTTCAACGCGCTTCTCAAGCGCCTCAAGCAGGGCCGTTTCCTGTCGACGCTGTTCAACCTGAAGGTTGACGGCCAGGAAGACGTGCGCGTGATCTGCCGCAACGTGCAGCGCGACGTGGTCAAGGACCTGCCGACCCACCTGGACCTGATGCGCCTGCGTCGCACCAGCCGGATCAACCTGTTCATCCATGTCGATTTCATCAACCACGACAAATGCCCCGGCCTGAAAAAGGGCGGCGTGCTGACCATCGTGCGTCCCGAGGTCGAGCTGAACGTGCTGGCGGGTGACATTCCGGATCACGTGACCGTGGATCTGGCCGGGCTGAACATCGGTGACGTGATCACCATTTCCGCCGTGGACCTGCCGGAAGGCAGCAAGCCGACGATCGACCGCGATTTCGTGATCGCGAACATCTCGGCACCGTCGGGCCTGCGTTCGTCGGGTGACGATGCCGACGAGGCCGAAGGCGACGACACCGAAGAGTGATCGCGTCCGCCCCTTTGCGGGACAGTGAATGACAGGCGCGACCTTGACGGGTCGCGCCTTTTTCATGGGCGACTTCATGGGCGACGGGGGGCTTTTGTCAGGTCTGGTGCAGGACCGTTTCATAGCCTTCGAACACGGGCGCGCCCATCAGCGCCTCGCGCGTGGTGGGGTTGCCCGCGCCGCGATGGCTGTCGCGGAATTGCTGGGAACGTGTCCATCCGTCGAAATCGGCGCGGCTGGCCCAGATGACATGCGATGTATAGAGCCGGAAACCATCGCCATCCGGCCCCTTGAGCAGGCGGAACTCGACAAATCCGGGCATGTCGTTCAGCCGACTTTCGCGGTCGCGCCACATGGTTTCAAACGCCTCTTCGTGACCATGACGGACCTTGAAACGGTTCATTGCGATAAAGGACATTCGGGCCTCCGCTGGGGGGTCATTCGGGGTGGCGCCGCCTTGGCGGGCTGGGGCATAAGATTGAAAACGCAAGGCAAGGTCAATATCGTGACCGGGCAGGCAAGCTGGAAAGGATGCGGGCATGAAGCTGTTTGTGGGGCTGGGCAATCCGGGCGCGAAATACGCGGGCAACCGGCACAACATCGGCTTCATGGCGCTTGACGCGATCGCGGGGGCGCATGGTTTTGCGCCCTGGCGGTCCAAGTTCCAGGGGCAGGTCAGCGAGGGGCGGCTGGGCGGCACGCGGGTGGTGCTGCTCAAGCCCGAGACCTTCATGAACCTGTCGGGGCAATCCGTGGGCGAGGCGATGCGGTTCTTCAAGATCGACCCGCCGGATGTGGTCGTCTTTCACGACGAGCTGGACCTGGCGCCCGGCAAGCTGCGGCTGAAGCAGGGGGGCGGGCATGCGGGTCACAACGGGTTGCGGTCGATCCACGGGCATATCGGCGAAGATTACGCGCGGGTGCGGCTGGGCATCGGGCATCCCGGCCACAAGGACCGGGTGGCGGCCTATGTGCTGTCGGATTTCGCGGCGACGGATCAGGCCTGGCTGGATGACATGATGCGCGGCATTGCCGAAGGGGCGCCGATGCTGGCGGCGGGTGAGGGGCCGAAGTTCCTGAACGCGGTGGCGCAGCGCATGGCGCCTGCGCGGCCCGCGAAACCGGCGCCTGCGGCTGGTGCGCCCTCTCCGGCCACGCCGGAAAAGCCCCCCGCGCCCGACACGCGCAGCCCGCTGGAGAAGCTGATGGACCGTTTCCGCTAGGTTCCGCTTGCCAGCGCCGCGGCGGGCTGGTCCCATGCGGCGCAGCATTCATCCCACGAAGGACCACGCCCCATGCGTTCGCTGTTGAAATGGACCCTGCGCGCCCTTGCCATGCTGATCCTGGCCTCGGCCGTGCTGGGTGTCTGGAAACGTGACGAGATCACGCGGCTTCTGGCCGTGAACAGCCTTTTTGCCGAGGACAGGATCGTGGGCAATTTCAGCGGCATGGACCGGCTGTTCCTGACCGTGCCGATGGCGCGCGGCGCGGGGCCCGTCAGCCCCTTGCCGCAGGGTCCGGCCCTGACCCCGCCCGATGGGTTCGCGGACTGGCTGGAGGCGCGCGCCGTGACGGCGCTGGTCGTGCTGAAGGATGGCGAGATCCGGCACGAGGGCTATTACATGGGCACCGGCCCCGCGGATCGCCGGATCAGCTGGTCGGTGGCCAAATCCTATCTGTCGGCCCTGATGGGGATCGTGCTGGAAGAGGGGGCGGTCGACAGCCTGGACGATCCGGTGACCAGATATGCCCCCGCCCTTGCCGGGTCGGCCTATGACGGGGCCAGCATCCTGAACGTGCTGCAGATGGCCAGCGGGGTGACTTTCGACGAGGATTACCTGGATTTCAATTCCGACATCAACCGCATGGGGCGGGTGCTGGCGCTGGGGCAGTCGATGAACGGCTTTGCCGCGGGGCTGCGCGACCGGTTCACCGAACCGGGGCGGCAATGGCAATATGTGTCGATCGACACCCATGTGATCGGGATGGTGATCGAGGGCGCGACAGGCCGCAGCATTCCCGAGCTGATGCAGGAAAAGCTGATCGCGCCCATGGGGCTTGAGGCCGATCCGCTTTATATCACCGATGGGCATGGCACGGCCTTCGTGCTGGGCGGGCTGAACCTGACCACACGAGATTATGCGCGGTTCGGGCAGATGTTCCTGCAGATGGGCGAATGGAACGGGCGGCAGATCGTGCCGATCGACTGGGTTGCGGCCTCGACCGAACCTTCGGCCCCGACAGCGCCGGGGGCGGAACAATACGGTCTGCAGTGGTGGATGGCCCCGGATGCGCCCGAGGGCGAATTCTATGGGCGCGGCATCTACGGGCAATATATCTACATCAACCGCGCCAAGGGTGTGGTGATCGCGGCCAATGGCGCGGATCGCAGGTTTCGCGAGGCGGGCGCCAATGAACAGAACATTGCCATGTTCCGCCGCATCACGGATGCTATGTAGGCAGGGTGTGGATCACCAAAGACGAGGATTTCATGGTTCTGGACAAATACGCCTCGCTCAACGTGCTCGGAGAGGCGCTGGCCCCCTGCTCATATGACCCGCTGACCGGTTTCTTTCGCGACGGGCATTGCAACACCTGTGCCGAGGATCAGGGAAGCCACACGGTCTGCGCCATCATGACCGCCGAATTCCTGGCCTGGTCGAAATATGTCGGCAATGACCTGTCCACCCCGCGCCCCGAATTCGGCTTTGGCGGGCTGCAGCCGGGCGACAACTGGTGCCTCTGCGCCGGACGCTTCCTGCAGGCGGTGGACGAGGGTTGCGGGCCACGCATCAATCTGGACGCGACGCATCAAAGCGCGCTGGAGATCGTCCCCTTCGAGGTGCTGGTTCGCCACGCGCTGCCGGAATAGCACCGGTCGCGTCCTGCGTCGTCTTGAAAGGCACAGCCGGAAAGATCGCTCCTTCCGGCTTCTTCTTGCTGAAAATATCCCGGGGGGGCGTTCAGCACAGCTGAACGTGGGGGGCAGAGCCCCCCTGCCCCGCTCAGACCTTCATGTCGAAGCCGAGGTGTTTGGCGACGGTGAAGATGTCCTTGTCGCCGCGGCCGCACATGTTCATCACGATGATATGGTCGGCGGGCAGGTCGGGCGCGATCTTGGCGACATGGGCCAGCGCGTGGCTGGGCTCAAGCGCGGGGATGATCCCTTCCAGTGCGCAGGACAGCTGGAACGCCTCAAGCGCCTCCTTATCGGTGATGCTGACGTATTTGGCGCGGCCGATGTCATGCAGCCAGCTGTGTTCCGGCCCGATGCCCGGATAATCAAGGCCTGCCGAGATCGAGAAACCTTCAAGGATCTGGCCATCCTCGTCCTGCAACAGGTAGGTGCGGTTGCCATGCAGCACGCCGGGGCGGCCGCCGGTGAGGGAGGCGCAATGCTCCATCTTCTCGTCCACGCCCTTGCCGCCGGCCTCGACCCCGATGATGTTGACGGACGGATCGTCAAGGAAGGGGTAGAACAGGCCCATGGCGTTCGATCCGCCGCCGATGGCGGCGATGACGGTATCGGGCAGGCGGCCTTCGCCTTCCTGCTCGGCCAGCTGCCAGCGCACTTCCTTGCCGATGATCGACTGGAAATCGCGCACCATCGCCGGATAGGGGTGCGGGCCCGCCACCGTGCCGATGCAGTAGAAGGTATCGCGCACATTCGTGACCCAGTCGCGCAGCGCGTCGTTCATCGCGTCCTTCAGCGTGCCGCGACCCGATGTCACCGGCACCACCTCGGCGCCCAGAAGGCGCATGCGGAAGACGTTGGGCGCCTGGCGTTCCACGTCATGCGCGCCCATGTAGACCACGCATTTCAGGCCGAACTTGGCGCAGACCGTGGCGGTCGCCACGCCGTGCTGGCCGGCGCCGGTTTCGGCGATGATGCGGGTCTTGCCCATGCGGCGGGCCAGGATGATCTGGCCGAGCACATTGTTGATCTTGTGCGCGCCGGTGTGGTTCAGCTCGTCCCGCTTGAGGTAGATCTTGGCGCCGCCGAAATGCTTTGTCATCCGGTCCGCGTAATACAGCGGCGAGGGGCGGCCCACGTAATGGGTCCACAGGTCGTCCATTTCCGCCCAGAAGGTAGGGTCGGTCTTGGCCTTTTCGTATTCCTCTTCCAGCGACAGGATCAGGGGCATCAGGGTTTCAGACACGAAACGCCCGCCGAACTGGCCGAAGCGGCCCTTCTCGTCGGGGCCGGTCATGAAGGAATTGATCAGATCTTCGGGCATGGGTGGCACCTTCCATTGGCTGGAGATGTATCTAGCCCGTCTGCCCGGATCGGTAAAGCCACAGGGCATGTTTTCCGCGACAGAGGATTTGCGCAGAACGCACCGGCCCTGCGACGCAGCACTGGCGCGACGCAGGGATCAGTTCTGTTCCAGTGCCCTTGTGATCTGCGCCAGCGCCGTTACCGGATCGTTCAGCACGCCATCGGCGCCAACGGTGGTTGCGATGTCGGCATGCAAATGCGTGATTTCGCCCGCGACATAGATCAGCGCGCCGGGCGTCAGCAGGCGGGCGGCGCGGATGAAGCGGGCGAGCGGCAGGATCGTCGCATCGGACGAGGCCGAGAGGCCGATGACGGGATAGTCGCCGAGGTGCTGCGCCATGAGCAGGTCATCGTGATCCTGCCCGATCTCGAGGTCGATTTCCCATCCCTCGCGGCGGAACAGATCGGCGGCCATCGACACGCCCATCACATGGCTTTCGCCGGGACATGCCGCGAAGAGCGCGCGTCGCTTCGGGCTTCCTTCCTGGTCGTAGAACACTTTTTTCAGGCCGCAGATGATCGCCGTCAGGCGGCTTGTCGCGAGGGTGACTTGGAGGAAGCTGATCTCGTTGTCGTCCCAGAGTTGCCCAAGGCGCCGGGCCGCGCCGGAGATATAGCCGATATAGACTTCGGACAGGGGCAGCCCGTCGGCCTGAAGACCGGACAGGATGTCGGATGCGGCGGCGTGGCGGTCCGAGAGGAGCGCCTTGACCAGCAGGTCGATTTCGGGACCGGTGGCGTGGTGATCGGAGAGATGGGCGCGCTTGGGGTGTTCGGCCAAGCGGCGCACCACCTCGCGGGCGAGTTCGGTGACCATGCCTGATTCGAGGCGTTCGGCCTGGCGTTCGGCGGCCGAAAGCGCAGATTGGAAGAGTTCCCTGTCAATCACGGCAATCCTCCCGTGGAAACACGCACGGGCGGATCGTCGCTAGTGGCCATAGGTTGCAGATCACCAACGAATCGGCAGCCTGCAACACCTTCGGATTTCGCGCACTGATCCCGGCATCCCGGAGTTCCCTGAGTGCAAAAGTATACCGAATTGTCGAATCGTCAAAAAGATTCTCGTTTGCAGATATGTCGGGGTTGACCGGCGTGTTCCGGCCGGGTCAGCGCAGGCGCGGGGCTGTTCGGGGCGCGGCGGCCTGGCGCGCGGCGGCGACGAAGGCGGTGATCAGATCGCGATCCTTGACGCCGGGGGAGGTTTCGACGCCCGAGGACACGTCAAGCTGCCTTGCCCCGGTCAGGCGCACCGCTTCGGCCACGTTGTCGGGCGTGAGGCCACCGGCGAGCATCCAGGGCCTTGTCCAGTATTTGCGACCGGCCAGCAGACGCCAGTCGAAGGACAGCCCGTTGCCCCCCGGCAGGACCGCGTCGCGCGGCGGTTTGGCATCGACCAGAAGCTGGTCGGCGACGGCGGCGTAATCGTCGAGCTGGGCCAGATCCCCCTCCCCGGCGATGCCGACGGCCTTCATCACCGGCAGGCCGTAGCGGGCACGGACATCGGCCACGCGGGCGGGAGTTTCGTGGCCATGCAGTTGCAACATGTCGAGCGGCACCTGGGCCATCAGCGCATCGAGGGCGGCGTCATCGGCATCGACCACCAGCCCGACCTTGGCCAGGCCGGGGGGCGCTTCGATCGCGATCTCGCGCGCGGCGGCGAGGCTGAGGTTGCGGGGCGATTTGGGGAAGAACACGAAACCCGCATAGGCCGCGCCGGCCTCGGCGACCCAATGCACATGTTCGGGCCGCGTGAGCCCGCAGATCTTGACCTTGATGTCAGCCGTCATTCCCTGCCTCCGTCGCGCCGCAGCGGCGCGGGTGCGGGCCGGAGTAGCGCGTTCAGGAGGCTTCGTCCAGCAGCGCCAGAACCTCGTCGCGGCCTTCGTTCTTCAGACGCTTCTCGCGGCGCAGTTCACGCTCCAGCGCCTCGACCTCGCGGGTGCGCCGTGCCGCTTCGGCACGGTGCTTGTGCTCGCGCATCCATTCCCAGACGAAACCGATCAGCACGCCCGAGATGATCCCGCCGAAAATGACCACGAAGAGCGGCAGGGTGATCTGCGCGCCGAAACCGATCAGCCCGGTCACCGTTTCGGGCAACAGGGTCAGCGTCACCTCGCCCCGGTTCGCGGTGGCGACCACGATCAGGACAATGGCCAGACAGGCCAGGAAGGCGTAGCGGATGTATCGCATGTATCAGGTCACTTTCCGTTCAAACGGTCACGCAGCAATTTGCCGGTCTTGAAGAAGGGCACATATTTTTCCTCGACCGGGACGGTTTCGCCAGTGCGCGGGTTACGCCCGATCCGGGCCTCGCGCTTCTTGACGGAGAAGGCACCGAAGCCGCGCAGTTCCACGCGATCGCCGCGCGCCATGGCATTGGTGATCTCTTCGAAAATCGTGTTCACGATCTTTTCCACGTCCCGCTGGAAAAGATGTGGGTTTTCATCGGCAATCTTTTGAATCAGTTCCGATCTGATCATCGGTCATATCTCCCAGGTGCTGTCGTTTCTTGGTCGCAGCTTGTGGGTGACTATAGAAAGAAAGATCGCATCCCGAAACAGGAACGATCTGCGAAATCAGTTATTTGACAGAACAAGTCAGGGCGAGGGGCCGGTTTTTCGCGTGAATTCAGCCCTGGCGCCCCCCGTCCGGGCCGATACTGCACCGCAGCACGGCCGAATGACGCGGCGCCGCATCTGGCGCGCGCGCTTGATTCGAAACGTTAACGGCCCCGCCTTGCAGCGGGGCCGTCGGTATCTTTCAGTCATCCGACCCGCAGGTCAGGATCACTTGTCGCCCTTGAGCGCGGCGCCCAGGATGTCGCCCAGCGAGGCGCCCGAGTCGGACGAGCCATACTGTTCGACGGCTTCCTTTTCCTCGGCGATTTCGCGTGCCTTGATCGACAGGCCCAGACGACGGGTCTTGCTGTCCACGTTGGTCACGCGCACATCGACCTTGTCACCGATGGAGAAACGCTCGGGGCGCTGTTCGGCGCGGTCACGGCTGAGGTCCGAACGGCGAATGAAGGATTTCATGCCTTCGTATTCGACTTCGATACCGCCATCCTCGATCGCGGTGACGGTCACGGTGATGACCGAGCCACGCTTCACGCCGCCCACGGCCTCGGCGAACTTGTCACCGCCCAGAGCCTTGATCGACAGGCTGATGCGCTCTTTCTCGACGTCGACTTCGGAGACGACCGCCTGGACCATGTCGCCCTTGCGGTAGTTCTGGATCGCGTCTTCGCCACGCTCGTCCCAGGACAGGTCGGACAGGTGAACCATGCCGTCGATGTCGCCGGGCAGGCCGATGAACAGACCGAATTCGGTGATGTTCTTGACTTCGCCTTCAACCTCGGTGCCCTCGGGATGGGTTTCAGCGAAGACTTCCCACGGGTTGCGCTGGGTCTGCTTGAGGCCCAGGGACACACGCCGCTTGGCCGCGTCGATTTCCAGCACCATGACGTCGACTTCCTGCGAGGTCGACACGATCTTGCCGGGGTGCACGTTCTTCTTGGTCCAGCTCATTTCGGAGACATGGACCAGACCTTCGACACCTGCTTCCAGTTCGACGAATGCGCCGTAATCGGTGATGTTGGTCACGCGGCCGGAATGCACCGAACCCAGCGGATACTTGGCGGCCACCAGATCCCACGGATCTTCCTGAAGCTGCTTCATGCCCAGGCTGATGCGGTGGGTGTCCTTGTTGATCTTGATGACCTGGACCTTGATGGTCTCGCCGATCGACAGGATCTCGGAGGGGTGGTTGACGCGGCGCCATGCCATGTCGGTGACGTGCAGCAGGCCGTCAACGCCGCCCAGGTCAACGAAGGCACCGTATTCGGTGATGTTCTTGACCACGCCATCCACGGTCTGACCTTCGGTCAGGTTGCCGATGACTTCGGCGCGCTGTTCGGCGCGGCTTTCTTCCAGGATCGCGCGGCGCGACACGACGATGTTGCCACGGCGACGGTCCATTTTCAGGATCTGGAAGGGCTGCTTGAGGCCCATCAGCGGGCCTGCGTCGCGCACGGGGCGCACATCGACCTGAGAGCCGGGCAGGAAAGCGACGGCGCCGCCCAGATCCACGGTGAAGCCACCCTTGACGCGACCGAAGATGGCGCCATCGACGCGCTCTTCGCTGGCATAGGCTTTTTCCAGACGATCCCAGGCTTCTTCGCGGCGGGCCATTTCACGCGAAATGACGGCTTCGCCACGGGCGTTTTCGACCTGACGCAGGAAGACTTCGACCTCGTCACCGACCTTGATGTCGGGCTGTTCGCCGGGATTGGAGAATTCTTTCAGATCAACGCGGCCTTCCATCTTGTAGCCGACGTCGATGATGGCTTGTCCCGCTTCGATCGCGATGACCTTGCCTTTGACAACCGAACCCTCTTCGGGGGTGTCCATTTCGAAGCTTTCATTCAGGAGGGCTTCGAAATCCTCCATAGTTGCGCGCTGAGCCATGTGGTCTCTGATTTCCTTTACAACGTTGTTTCCGGCCGTGCGGTTGTCTCCGCCGGTCTTGGGGTTTCATTGGTCCTGCCAAATGCAAGCAAGGCCCGGAGCACAGCGCCGCGGGTCACTGACCCGTTGCGATGTTCAGGCCCGGCATGGGCACTGTCCGTGCGGACGGTTGCGCAATAGACCTGTTGCCCTTGTTTTGCAAGAGGCAAAGGCGCGCGGCACCCCTGCCCCTTGGGTCCTGCGCGCCCCGCCCGGCGGATCAGCGCCGTTCGATCACCAGTTCGGCGCGCGGCTTGCGCACCTTGGCGCGACCGTGCAGCCAGTCCTTATCGGCGTCGCGGTAGCCCAGCGGCAGGAGCAGCACGGATTTCAGCCCCAGGTCGCCCAGGCCGAGGATCCGGTCCACCGCGGCGGGATCGAAGCCTTCCATCGGGGTGGCGTCCACGCCTTCCTCGGCGGCGGCCATCAGCGCAAAGCCCAGCGCGATATAGGCCTGGCGCGCGGCATGTTCGTGGTTCACGGCCGGATCGCGCGGCAGGTAGGTGGCTTTCAGGTTGTCGTAGTAACCTTTCAGCGCATCGGTCAGACCGCCGCGCAGGCTGGCCGTGAGATCGACGAAAGCGTCGATGCGGGCCTCGGTGTAGTTGTCCCAGGCCGCGAAAACCAGCAGGGCCGAGCCATCGACGATCTGCTTCTGCCCCCAGGAGACATCCTTGATCTGCGCGCGCAGATCCGGATCGGTGACCAGCAGGATCTGGAAAGGCTGCAGCCCCGAGGATGTGGGGGCCATGCGGATCGCTTCGAGGATGCGGTCGATCTTGTCCTCGGGGACCGGCTTGCTGGGGTCCATCGCCTTGGTGGCATAGCGCCAGTCCAGTTTTTCGTAAAACATTTCAAATCCTTCTCGCGGGGAGGTGACAGGGTGTCAGACAGCGCGAGATAGGCGTGATGCGCGGATCAGCAAGGGTGCATTGGCGCAGGGTCACCTTGCGCCAATGCGAAGACGGGGGCGGGAGGGGGGTCGGGGTCAGCCGCGGTGGCGGCGCGCCTCGATCGCGGCGATGGCGGCGGCGACGGCGGCGTCGATATCCATGGCGGAGGTGTCGATGAGCACCGCATCCTCGGCCGGTTTCAGGGGCGCGGTGCTGCGGTCACGATCGCGCGCGTCGCGGCTGCGGACATCCTCCAGCACCTCCGGATAGGTCATGTCGCTGCCGGCGGCGCGCAATTCGGCGTGGCGGCGATGGGCGCGCACCTCGGGGCTGGCGGTGACGAAGAGCTTGGCCTCGGCCTCGGGGCAGATCACGGTGCCGATGTCGCGCCCGTCCAGCACGGCGCCGCCCGCGCGTTGGGCGAAGGCGCGCTGGAAATCCAGCAGCGCCTCGCGCACCTCGGGGATGGTGGCGACCTTGCTGGCGGCCTGGGCCGCATCGGCGCCGCGCAGGTCATCACGTTCCAGATCGCGCGGGGTCAGGGCGCGGGCGGCCTCGACCGGGTCGATCCCATCGAGCATCCTGACACCGACCGCGCGATAGAGCAGACCGGTATCCAGATGCGCAAAGCCGAAATGTGCGGCCACGGCGCGGCTGATCGTGCCCTTGCCCGCCGCCGCGGGTCCGTCGATTGCGATGGTGAATGCCATGGGTCAGGCTCCTTTGCCTCAGGGTTACCCCAAGGCGCTTGCCGCTTCAATAATAGGGACCGTTGCGCCGGTGATCGCGCCAGACCATCCAAAGCAGCGCCAGCGCCAGACCCAGCAGCGCGTATTTTCCCTGCGTCAGCGATGAGGCGTGATCGGCCAGCGATGCATCGTTGCTGCGCACGATCCCCGCCAGCACCGCGTTTTCCCACAGGTCCGTCGCGGTATAGAGAAACGGCACCATCGCCAGCCAGACCCGGCCCAGGCGCCAGATCGCGCTGGCCAGCAACAGCCCCAGAAGCGGGGGAAACAGCGTATCAAGCCAGCGCACCGGCCCAAGGTAAAGCGCGCGCCCCTCGTCTGTCATGGCTGCCAGCCAGCCCGCAAGGCGCGGCTGATCGTATCCGGTGATCCAGGTGTCGGGGGGCAGTTGCCCGCCCGCCGCCGGCATCAGCCAGATCGCGCCGATCCCCAGCAAGGCGGCATAGACCAGACCGGTCAGGGCCGCCAAACCGCGGATGTAGCGCCGATAGCTCATGCCGGGGTGCGGGCGATCTGCGCGCCCAAGGTCCGCATCAGCGGTTCGAACACCGGGAAGGAGGTGGCGATGGGCGATGCGTCATCCACCGTGACGGGGGCGCGGCTAACCATGCCCAAGACCAGGAAGGACATGGCGATGCGGTGATCAAGGTGGCTGGCCACGGTGGCGCCGCCGGGGATGTTGCCATGCCCCAGCCCCGTGACGGTCCACCAGTCGGGGCCATCCTCGACCGTCACGCCATTGGCGCGCAGGCCGGTGGCCATCGCCTCGATCCGGTCGCTTTCCTTGACGCGCAATTCCTTGACCCCGCGCATCACGGTCTGGCCGGTCGCGCAGGCGGCGACGACCGACAGCACAGGATATTCATCGATCATCGAGGCCGCGCGCTCGGGCGGCACCTCGATCCCCTTCAGATCGGGCGAAAAACGCGCGCGCAGGTCGGCCACGGGTTCGCCGCCTTCCTCGCGCAGGTTCTCGTAGGTCAGGTCCGCGCCCATCTCGCGCAGCGTGGTGAAAAGGCCCGCGCGCGTGGGGTTCAGGCCGATATTGGGCACCAGCACATCCGAGCCGGGCACGATCAGCGCGGCGCAGACCGGAAAGGCGGCGCTGGAGGGGTCGCGCGGCACGACGATGTCTTGCGCCACCAGTTCGGGCTGTCCGGTCAGTGTGATCTCGCGCCCCTCGTCGGTATCGCGGGTCACGATCTCGGCGCCGAAACCGGCCAGCATGCGTTCGGTATGGTCGCGCGTGGCCTCGCGTTCGATCACCACGGTCTGGCCCGGCGCATTCAGCCCGGCCAGAAGCACCGCCGATTTCACCTGCGCCGAAGGCACGGGCACGGTGTAGCGGACGGGCACGGGATCGGCCGCGCCGACGATGGTCATCGGCAGACGGCCGCCCGAACGGCCCACCGATTGCGCGCCGAACAGCGCCAGCGGATCGGTCACGCGCGCCATCGGGCGCTTGTTCAGGCTGGCATCCCCGGTGAAGGTCGCGGTGATGGGTGATGTGGCCATCGCCCCCATGATGAGGCGCACGCCCGTGCCCGAGTTGCCGCAATCGATCACCTGGTCGGGTTCGCGGAAACCGCCGACGCCCACGCCATGCACCGACCAGCGCCCGGCCCCGTGATCGATCACCTCGGCCCCGAAGGCGCGCATGGCGCGCGCGGTGTCCAGCACATCCTCGCCTTCCAGCAGGCCCTCGATCCGGGTCTCACCCACGCTGAGCGCGCCCAGGATCAGCGACCGGTGGCTGATCGACTTGTCGCCGGGCACATGCGCCTCGCCGATCAGCGGCCCGCAGGCGGTGGACATCATCGGAACGGGGGTGCCATGACCGGACATCGGTTCACTCCTCAAGACTGGTTTGGCGCGTGATAGCCGAGGTCGCAGGCCCGGTCCATCGCCCCTGTTTCTTCTTGCCAAAAATATCCATGTGCATCGCCCGCCCCGCCGGATCAGGCCCGCAGGATCAGCGCCGCCGGAAGGTCAGGTAATGGGGCACGCGCCCTTCGCGCAGGGCCTTTTGCTCGTAGCGGGTCGAGATCCAGTCAGGCCATGCAACGCGCCAGTCGGCGGGGCCTTCGGCCAGCCAGTCGAACCCGGCTTTGGGCACTTCTTCCAGCGTCTGGCGCACGTAGTCGGGAATGTCGGTCGCCACGCGGAAAATGGCGCCCGGTTTCAGGACCCGCGCCAGCGGCTCCAGGTGTTCGGGCGTCACGAAACGGCGGCGGTGGTGGCGTTTCTTGGGCCAGGGATCGGGATAGAGCAGGAAGGCGCGCGCCACGCTGGCGGGCGGCAACACGTCGAAGAGGTTGCGCGCGTCGCCGGGATGGATGCGGATATTGTCCACGCCCGCCTTGCGGATCTTGGCCAGCGCCATGGCGACGCCGTTCAGGAAGGGCTCGCAGCCGATGATGCCCACATCGGGATTGGATGCGGCCTGATGCACCATGTGTTCGCCCGCGCCAAAGCCGATTTCCAGCCACAGATTCCGCGCACCGAACAGCGCGGCCAGGTCCAGGGGGGTGCGGTCCGGGTTTTCTTCCCAGCCGACGGCGCCGGGGGAGAGGGCATCAAGATCCTCGTCCAGCAGTTGATACTGGCTGTCGCGCAGGGTCTTGCCCTTGAAGCGGCCGTAGAAATTGCGCCAGGGCGCGCCGGAGGGATGTTTGCCGTCAGTCATGATGGCGCCCGTCTAACGGTATCGGGCAGGCGCGGCAAGCATCTGCGCGACCTGGCCGCTCACCCATGGTCGCATTGAAATCGTGATTGACGCGCATGGCGGGAAACCAATATCTTAAATGTTGGTTAATGTGGTGTCTGGGTGGTGGTGTCATGAGTGCTTCGCGTTTGCGCGTCGGTGTTGTGTTCTGTGCTTTGTCGGGCTTGAGCGGTCCGGCCCTGGCGCAGGAGCGGATCCTTGAACAGGACGGGATCGCCATCGAGCTGGAAGAGCTGTTGTCCGAAAAGGGCACGTTCCGGCTGGAATTCGGCACAACCTTTGCGTCCAGCCGCCAGGACGGGATCAGCGGCCTTTACCAGACCATCCAGACCGGTGCGGGCGATTTCGTGTCACTGCCCGTCGAGCTTGGCGTGACGGATCGGACATCCGACACGATCCTGGCCACGTTTGGCCTGCGTTACGGGCTGACGGCGAAATCGGAACTCTATTCGCGCCTGACCCTGCGCCATGACGAGGCGCGATTCGTGGATACGGCCACGGGCCAGACCGAGACACTTTCGGACAGCGCGCTGCAAAGCCTTGTGCTGGGCGCGAATTACCGTTTCCAGGACGAGGGCGCGGGCCCCGGCCTGATCGGTTTCGCGGATGTGGCGGCGCTGGAAAACACGGCGGCGCGGGGGACGGATTTCGCCTCGGGCACATCGGGCACACTGGGTTTCACGGCCTACCGTGTGCTGGATCCGCTGGTTCTGTCGGTGACGGCGGGCTACCGCGCCAGTTTCGCGCGCGACACCGGGGCGGACCGGGTCGATCCGGGCGATATCTTCTTCATCAATCCCAGCATCGGTTTCGCCGTCAACAACGAGGTGACGCTGACCGGCGGGATCGGGTTGAACTTCGTGGGTGACGACCGGGTGAACGGCACGGATCGCGACACCGGGCGCACCGATGCCGAGCTGCAGTTCGGGCTGGCCTATGCCTGGGACAAGAACACCACGCTGAGGGCCGATGCGCGCACCGAGGTTCTGGGCGACCGCAGCTTTACGGCGGGCATCACCGTGACCCGCAAGTTCGACAGGAAGTGACCTGCGCCACGGGCGGGGTTGTTTGGACGGGGTGACGCGGGCGCGCTGATGCGGGCCCGCCAACGGGGGCGGGGCCGGCTGTTGGCGCCGCGAGACTGTAACCAGTGACATGCGTGTGACGAGATGAGCATTTTCACCAGATGTGCCAGCCCTCTGCCGGCGGTTCCCGGGATCACGGAGGGAGGTGTCGTCGCGGACATGATCGCGACCCAGGGACCGGCCTATCCGAGGCGAAGTGTGTCGGCCCCGTGTCCCCCATGCGGGACTGTCTTGTTTTTTCATGAGTTTTCCCCCGGCCCGCAACAGCGGGTCAATTTTAACCAGTGACAGGAGAGTGACCGAATGACCATGTTTACCAGACTTGCCACAACCCTGCTGGCCGTTCTTGGCCTTGTGGCGATCCTTGCCAGCCCGGCATCGGCGCAATCGCTGACGGCCTCGGACATGAGCTTTGCCTTTGGGGGCAAGGCGCCAAGCGCGGCGGCGAAGGGCGTGGCTGCGCCCAAGGCGGCGGCGCCCGTGGCCATCGCGTCGGCGCGCGGCATGACCACGACCGAGATGCAGGAGACCAAGGGCGCGGTGGCGCCGATCGTGGTCTATGGCCTCGCGGTCGGGGGGCGGATCGCCTATGTGGGGATCACCAACAACCTGGCGCGGCGCACCGCGCAGCATGCGGCGACGCGCACCTTCGACAGCGTTGTGCGGCTGGGGTCCAGCGCCACGCGCAACGGCGCGCGGGTGATCGAGCAGAACAACATCAACCGGTTCAACACGATCAATCGCGGGTGGAACCGCATCAACTCGATCTCGCCGCGCAACCCGCTTTCGTCGCGGGTCACGCAGCCCTATCGTCGCTGACATCAAGACAACCGGGTCCGGCCGCCGCTTGCGGTCGGACCCTTTCGGAAGGCAAAGCCAATGGATCATGCACAGATCACGCAGGTTCTGGACAGTCTGCCCGCCGGGGCGCTGTCGCAGCACCGTTTCGTGCGGCATTATTTCTATGGCCCGGACACCAGGTTGCGCCGGGTGCGCACGCATCTGAAGCGGCTGCAGGACGACATGATGTTCGATTTCCTGGAAAAGGGGCTGGCGGTCACCACGGCTGCGCGGCTGGATCATGACGGGCTGGCGCGATCGGCCGGGATGATGGAAAGCGCGGCGGCCGAGGCGGGGCTTGAATATGACGGGTTCGAGATCGTTCTGGACGATGTCGAGGACCAGGTGACGCTTGAGCCGCTTGAGGATCATGTCGCGCCCGGCAGCTATCTGCGCCTTGCCCTTGGCGCGGGGCGGTTCGGGTATCTTCTGTTCCTTGGGGGCAACAAGAACGATGGATACCTGTTCGACTGCCTGGCGCTTGTGGATGACGGCGTGGCCACGCCCGGGGTTCTGGCAGGGGCACCGCATCTCTACAGGCAGCCGGTGCAGGGGATGATCGATCCTTTCGGGGTCGAGGTCGTGGGCCGTGACGAGGGGCTGAGGCATCCGATCACGGTCGTCTTCCGCATGACCACGGATTACCCTACCCCCGAGGAGGTCGCGGCCCTGGCGGCGCGGCACGGCATCGCGGCTGACCGGATCGAACAGGACTGGCCGGTTCTGCTGGAACGGCTGGTGGCGGCGGGGCAGACCATCGGGCAAAGCGATCCCATCGCCTACAGGGCCGAATTGAAGCGCAACGGGCGGATCAACTGGACCGAGGGCGAGACCCTGTCGCGCGGACAGGCTGGCGCCTGGCCCATGCTGTTCGGCGCGCATGTGACGCTGGACAGCCTGCGCGCCGCGCTGACCGGCGGGCGCGATATCGTGGCGCTGACCGATGCGGCCAGTTGAGCGATCGGGGCAAGGCATAAAGTGAGGCCCGCGCCACGGCGCGGCATGGAGGCATAGAGATCAGTCGGCAGTGTTTCGTTTTTTTTAACCAGTGAAAGGAGAGTAACCAGATGACCGTCTTTTCAACCTTTGCCATCAGGATGCTGGCCGTTCTCGGGCTGGTGGCGATGACCGTGGCACCGGCGACGGCGCAGTCGCTGAATGCCGCCGACATGGCCTTTGCCTTTGGCGGCAAGGCCACGACGCAGGCACCGGCCGCCACGGCCGGGGACAGCGTCGCCATCGCCTCGGCCCGGGGGATGACCCAGGCCGAGATGCAGGACACCGAAGGTGCGTGGATCCAGATCCCGATCATGATCGGGCGGGTCGCCATCTCGGGCTTTACGCGTCATGGTCTGAACCAGACCATCAACCGCGGAATCCGGCCGGGTGCCATGGTCAGCACACTGCGCAATCCGACCAGCATCAGGACGTTCACAAGCGGCCCCAACGCGGGCACAACCCGCTATATCGGGCCGCGGTCGACCGTTGTGGTGAACAGCCAAGGGCGTATCGTGTCGACTTGGGGACGGGGCCGCTGACATCTATACCCCCCCGGCCCGGCCGGGGGGATCACATCGGGAGAGACGGATGACAAACAAGGATTTCGGCGGGCCGCAAGCCATTCGCATGATCCTCGACAAGATGCCCGAGGGTCCGGCCGCCTTGCAGGATGACGGGCTGGCGGTGATCGCGCATCTGCGCGATGCCCCTGTGGCCGCGCTGGCCCGGCACCTGTTCACCCAGGCCGAGATCGACGCGATCACCGACCTGATGATGGAGCATTTCGCGGCTGGTGGCCTGGTGGCCGATACGACCATCGACCATCTTGTCGCCCACCGCGCGCCGGAGTGACCGATGCGCTGCCCCCGCCCTGCCATTTTCGATCCTGCCTGAAACGAAAAGCTGTCGCGCATGCCTGATCATCGTCTTGCCTTTTGCCTTGTCGCGCTGCTGGCCGCAGACCCTGCCAAGGCCGACATGTTCCCCGGCGACCACCTGAATGGCCAACCGGTGGTGAACACATGGAAGGCCCTGCGCGATTTCCGGATCGTGAAGCAGCAGCTGGATTATTCCTGCGGTGCGGCCAGCATGGCGACGATCCTGAACGAATTCTACGGCATGTCCGTGACGGAGGAGGATGTGCTGACCCGGATGGGGGCGACGGACAGATCCTCGTTCCAGCAGCTGGCGGATGTGGCGCCC
>JAJLKH010000036.1:0-19601 GCA_033839205.1 Rhodobacterales bacterium
CGCCAGCCGCTACATGATGGTCGAGGCCTTCGCTCAGATCGACAAGGAGGAGATCGACCCCATTCTCAGCATCACAACGAAAGCCGCCTGATCATGCCCTCAAGCCATCCGGGAATTTACACCACCTTGACGGACGTGACCTCTCTGCTCCTTGTGAAACGGGAACATACCATCCCGGTTGGTGGACCACTTCAGTGGGGCACTCCAGCCGTAATAGCTTTACCTCGGAAGCCGAGCATCGTTTGCGTCATCATGAAACATCCAAATGACGCAGAACCTTGCGGCGTATTGAAGTGCTCTTTCCTTGATCCAGAACAATACAGTCCGCGGGGCAGGCTGCTTTTATCGTGGCGACGTCCTTTTGAAACAATCGACGATGCGGGATTGATAGGAACGGAACCATGGATGCATCACCTGATCTGCTGGCAGCCAGATCCCATGCGCTGACCATGTCGGCGATCAAGGAAATGTCCATTTTGAGCGCAAGGTTGCCGGATGCTGCATCGCTGGCATGGGGCTTGCCTTCTTTCAAAACACCCGAGCATATCCGGGCAGCGGTGAGCGACGCTCTGCGAGACGATCCCAGGATCGGCATGTATGCCCTGCCGGGCGGGTTGCCCGAATTGCTGGTCGCCGCCGCTGATGAGCATGAACGACGGACTGGCCTGCGCGTGGATCCCGGGCGCAGGATGCTGATTTCCGCAGGGAATATGGAAGGCATGCAGTCGCTTTTGCAGGCTATCATAAACCCCGGAGATGAGATCATCGTGACGGACCCGGGGTTCGTTTCTCATATAAGCCAGATCAAGTTCAGCGGCGGCGTGCCGGTTTTCTGGAAAATGGATGAAGCAAGAGGCTGGGATCTTGATATCGACGCTTTGCCAGGTTTGATCGGTCCACTCACCAAAGCGATCATACTGGTGAACCCTTCCAACCCGACTGGGGCCATTCTGTCCGAAGCGGCCCTGCGTGCCGCCGCAAGGATCGCAGGTGATCATGGCATTCTCGTCATTCTTGACGACCCTTACAGCCCCTTTGTCTACGACACGCCCAACCGGTTTTTCGATCTCGCGTCGGTGCGGGAATTCTCGGAAAATCTTGCGTACCTTTTTACCTTTTCCAAGGCCTATGCGATGAGCGGTTGGCGCGCAGCCTACATGGTTCTCCCCGAGACGCTTCGTGCGGATGTCGTCAAGATTCACGACCTGACGATGATCTGCACGCCCCGTGTGAGCCAAGTGGCGGCACTGGCCGCCCTGACCAAGCCGCCTTTGCATTTCGATGAATTCAGGGCCACGCTCGCGCGTCGTCGCGACCTGATCTGCGAACGTCTGGACAGGGTTCCGCATGTTTTTCAGTACGTCCGTCCGCAAGGTGCCTATTATGTGTTTCCCAGGATCGTTGCTGATTGCGTGAATGACGTGCAGTTTTCCCACGACCTTCTTGATCGGACGCATGTGACCTTGACGCCGGGAAGTGCTTTTGGACCGTCGGGCGAAGCGCATGTGCGCATGGCATATTGCGTCGAGGAAGATGTCATCAACCTGGCCTTCGACAGGATCGAGGCGTATTTCGGCCCTTGATAGGGTTCCCTTGGAGGCTGCAAGAGGAATCCAGCTTGAGACGGGCAGGACGATTGCACGGCCTCGCCGCTGACAAGATGCAACCCATGTCGGGTTTTCAGAACCAGCCCCGCGATCATTCGCCGGGGCGGTCATGCTGTCCGCGCGGTTCCCGCCCTGGCTTCGGACCGGGGAGCGGCATTACCTGTGGCGGGCTTTGGACCACGAAGGCGAGGTTCCGGAAAGCATTGTGACGACGAAACGGGACATTATGGCTGCGTTTGACGTCCCAAGGAAAGCAAGGTTTAGGCATGGCCGCTCCGAGAATATTGTCAGGTCCCGGCTGCGATCGTTCGGCGCGGAACTGAAGGAGTTCGGTTCCCTGTCGGGATCTGGATGCCAATCAATCGCAAGAATTCCTTGAGTAACCTTGATCGGCACCAAGAAATCAGGCGATCATGTGGATACTGACGGCGAATGTTGGAAACGTTGGCTATGGTTCAGGGGTGAGGTCGCCGTATTTCGTTGGGCGCACCGATGTCGTGTGCTTGGCACTTGAGATAGGTGAACGCGATGTGGGAGCGGCTCTTTCACGACATGGCACGTCAGCTTATCCAATCTGGCGCACTTGAAATCACTTACCCGGATGGAACCAAACGGACCTACGGCGATGGGAAAGGCGCACCTGCGGCGCTTGCGATCCGCACCCGCGGCGCCCTGAGGCAACTCTGCCTGCAGCCTGAATTGGCGTTGGGTGAAGGCTATATGGACCAAACCATCGAGATCGGCGGCAATATCGAGCTCGAGTCGCTGCTGAGCGTTCTCATCCGTAACCGTGACCCGCAACGCTTTCCCGCCTACCTGCGTCTGGTGGAGGGCATGCGCTTCATGCTGCGCCGGATCGTCCAGCGCAACACGACAGACAGCTCACGCGCCAACGTGGCACATCACTATGACATCTCGGACGATCTCTACCGGCTGATGCTGGATGAGGACATGCAGTATTCCTGCGCCTATTTCATCAAACCCGACATGACGCTTGCCGAAGCGCAGGCGGCCAAGAAGCGCCATATCGCCGAAAAGCTGCTGATCGAACCGGGGATGCGGGTTCTGGACATAGGGTGCGGCTGGGGTGGCATGGCGCTGACACTCGCGCGGGACTACGGAGCGCGGGTAACCGGCGTGACCCTGTCGAAGAACCAGCTTGCCACGGCACGGGCGCGCGCCGAGCAGGCCGGGCTGTCCGAGCGGATCGACTTTCGGCTGATGGATTACCGCGACCTGTCCGAAAGTTTCGATCGTATCGTGAGCGTCGGCATGCTTGAACACGTGGGCATCCCGCATTACGGCGATTACTTTTCGAAGGTCGCCGATCTGTTGGACAGTGAAGGCGTGGCCCTTGTTCACACGATCGGTCGCGTCTCGCCCCCGATGACTCAGAGCAGGTGGATCACCAAATACATCTTCCCAGGTGGCTATGTGCCTTCACTTTCGGAACTGCTTGATCCGCTGGAACGCTCGGGTCTTTGGCAAGCCGATATAGAGGTCTGGCGGCTGCACTATGCCAAGACCCTCAGGTGCTGGCGCAACAATTTTGACGCAAACCTCGACAAGGTACGTGACTGGTATGATGACCGGTTCATTCGCATGTGGCGCTATTACCTGACTGTCTGCATCATGGCCTTCGAGGAACAGGAGCAATGCGTCTATCACCTGCAACTGGCTCACAAGCGCGACGCTGTGCCCCTGACGCGCGACTATCTCTATTCCGCGCGGCGTCAGTTGAAGCCGGGTCAAGGCGGGGAAGGGGCTGTGTTGCGTTCTTCCATGACCCAACACTGACCTTTCAAGTGCTTCCGAACGCGCTTCGAGTGCAGCCGCCTGGCTGAGATGGAAGGCGATTCACTGTCCCGGCAAAGACGAGTTCGAATTTGTCTGACAGCACTGGTTTGCGCATTGTTCTGGGCGGGGAAATCTTGAACGCTGATCATCACCGATGCGTTTCCGGCCCCTTCAAACCCCCATGAGCACCTTGGCCGCGCGGATCAGGACCAGGGGATCAAGATCGGTCCTTGCGACAGGAGGAGGCGCTTTAACCTTGCCGGCCATCGCCGCCGCTGCCATGCGCGCCGAACGGATGGCCTGACAAGTGGAGCTTGGACTTTCGCGCAGCTATCTCAAATTCTTCAGTGCTTCGGTCGCGGTTGATGCGCCTTCCGCGTCCCGCGCTTGTGCAAGAGGTGGCCGTCTACCCCGATCACGCGCATCGCCGTCATCTTGTGATGCCGGGCATCACCGGCGCGTGGCAGGTTGCCGGGCGCGCCGATATCGGCTTTGACGAGATGATCTCCCTCGATATCGACTATGTCCGCCGCATCTCTTTCTGGACCGATGCCAGTATTCTGCTGCGGACATTCGGTGCCATCTTTTCGGGCAGGGGCGCTTACTGACTGCGTCTCGCGTTGTGGCTGTCAGAGGAACTTGTTTCGGACGGGCAGGGTGGCCAGTGCAGGCGTTTTGCCGCGATGGACCACTTGCGCCGGGCCTGTTTGCGGATGAAACATCCATCGCGTTGGCGGACGCGGTATCTTGCCACTGCTGTCAACTCGGCGCAGGCTGACAGCGCATTTGCATGGAGAGAACCGATGCCTGTCTTGAACCGCCTAGCCGACATGCTGCCGGAAATTTCGGAGTGGCGGCGCGATATTCATGCCAATCCCGAATTGCGTTTCCAGGAGCATCGAACCGCGGCTTTTGTCGCATCGAAACTCAGGGAATTCGGCTGTGATGAGGTCGTGACGGGTTTCGGTCAAACCGGTGTGGTTGGTGTGATCAATGGCAAGTCGGCCACGTCGGGCAAGACGATCGGATTCCGCGCGGATATGGACGCGCTTCCGATCCAGGAAGCAACCGGTCTGCCGCATGCGTCGACCGTTCCGGGAAAGATGCATGCCTGCGGACATGATGGGCATACAGCGATGCTTTTGGGGGCGGCGAAATACCTGGCCGAAACGCGGAAATTCAACGGTCGGGTTGTCTTGGCCTTCCAGCCTGCCGAGGAAGGTGGCGGTGGCGCACGCGCGATGATCGACGCAGGGTTGATGGAGCGATGGGGCATCGAGGAGATCTACGGGATGCATAACATGCCCGGGATTCCCGTCGGCGAATTTGCGGTGCGCACCGGGCCCCAGATGGCGTCGCCTGACAAGTTCGAAATCATCGTGCGCGGTACGGGTGGCCATGGCGCCATGCCACACAAGGGCGTGGATACGACATTGGTTGCGTCGCAGATTGTTGTCGCACTGCAATCCATCGCGTCGCGCAACATCAATCCGATGGCCAACGTGGTTGTGTCTGTCTGCGGCTTTCGCACCGAAACCGACACATACAATGTGATCCCGAACTCTGTTCACATGCGCGGCACGGTCAGGACTTTCGAACCGGAGGTGCAGCGCCTTGTGCGTGCAAGGATTGATGCGCTGGCAACGGCAACAGCTGCTGCCTATGGCGCGGTGGCAGAGGTGACGCATACATCCGGCCCCCCTGCGCTGGTGAACCACGCGCGCGAGGCGGATCTTGCGGCCGAGGTCGCGCTGGCGGTGTCTGGTGTGGCGCATCGCGATCTGGAGCCAACCATGGGAGGCGAGGATTTTTCCGAGATGCTCCTGGAGCGTCCGGGCGCTTACCTGTTCATCGGTAACGGCGAGAGCGCTGATCTTCACAACCCGCATTACGAGTTCAATGACGAGGTTATTCCCGTCGGCTGCAGTTGGTTTGCCGCCATGGCGGAACGGCGCATGCCGCTGGCGTAGGTTGGCAGCCTGAAGCCATCAATGATCGTCCTGATGGCATCTGTCTGGTGCATCTTTCCCTGATCTGAAATGCGGGCTTTCGCCTGCCCGCAGTGGGCTTTTTCGGTCCTCGCGGGTGTTGGGCCGTCGGCGGCGCAGTTTTTTTTCGCCATGATAGGCGACCGCTGCGTTATTGACCGAAGAGTTGCGCATGTGCACTGTTGGCTTGTCAGACCCTATGGACAGACGGATGCAACATATTGCGCAAATGAACATGGGTTATCTTCTGCACCCTTTGGGCGATCCTCGCGTTGCCGGGTTTGAGGACAACACGGACCGGGTCAATGCCGTTGCGGACAGATCGAAGGGTTTCGTGTGGCGGATGCAGGACGAGGACCTGATTATTCCCGAGAACGATTACGGCCGCTTGTTCGGGCGTCCTGATGTGGCTCTGGCTACTCTTTCGGTTTGGGAAAGCTTCGAGGACTTTGAGCACTTCGTTCACAAGACGATCCATGGGCAGTTTCTGAACCGCCGGGCGGAATGGTTCGAAGACCTGAATGCACCGTCCTATGTCATCTGGCCGATACAGGCGGGCCACATTCCAAATCTGGCAGAAGGCAAGGAACGTCTGATGCTGTTGCGAAAGAACGGGCCGAGCGAGGAAGCTTACGATTTCAAGTACAGGAGCTGATCGACTGTTCCTTGCCCAAACGACACTTGCGCATTGCCGGCGTGGCGGGCCGTGTCGTTTGCGCATCCCCTGTTGCCAGACTGCCCGCCAAATCCGCCCCCGTTCAGGCCCGGCACCCCCAAGGGTTTCAATCCTGTGCGCAGCCCTGCGATCCAAACGAATTTCAATATGGGCCGCTCAATTGCCCTTCTGACATATCCGCCTGTCTCACTGCATCATGTTCGGTAGCCACAGGATGAAATCGGGAAACGCAACGATCACGGCGATGATGAAGATCTCACCGATCAGGAAAGGTGTGACACCGCGAAAGATTTTCTCCAGCGGGATGTCAGGACGGATGCCGTTTACCACATAACAGTTCAGCCCGACCGGGGGCGTGACCACACCCACTTCGATCAGCTTGATCAGCAGGATGCCAAACCAGACGGGATCATAGCCCAACCCCATCATTGCCGGGAATACGACCGGCAATGTCAGCAGCATCATCCCGAGCCCGTCAAGGATCATGCCCAGAAGCAGGTACATGACGATCACACACATGAGGATCACCCAACGCGGCACGTCGAGGCCCAGCACGGATTCCGTGACCGCCGCGGGCAGGCCCGTGAAGGCCAGGAAGCGGACGAAGATCATCACGCCCCAGATCACCATGAAGATCATTGCGGTGGTCTGCACGGTATCAAGCAACCCCTGGCCGAACTCGCGCAGGGCCATGCGTTTGCGCAGCGCCATGACAAGGATGATCGCCGTGGCGACGCCGGCGGATTCAGTTGGCGTCATCCATCCCAGGTAAATGCCGAGGAGGATGACACCGACAACCGAAAACACCCCCATGACCTGCGGCAGCGCCCTTATTTTCTCGATCATCGGAACGCTGGCTTCGATAGGGGCAAGTTTCGGGTTCAGTTTGACCACGACGGTGATGACGATCAGATAGACGAAGATCGACATGATGCCGGGCAGGAAACCCGCGAGCAAAAGTTTGGCAACCGAGGTTTCGACAAGGATGCCATAGATCACCAGGAGTGCCGAAGGCGGGATCAGCGCCGCCAGGGTGCCGCCTACCGCAATGACGCCGGCCGCGAAGGCCTTGTCGTAGCCGCGTTTTTCCATCTCGGGCAGGGCAAGGCGTGTAAAGACAGCGGTGCTGGCGGTCGATGCGCCCGATACCGCGGCAAAGCCCGCGCTGGCGAAGATCGTGGCTGTGGCCAAACCGCCGGGCGCGCGACCGACCCATTTGCGCGCGGCGTCATAGGCGGATGAGGTGATCCCGGCATGCATGGCCAGAAAGCCGATGGCCACGAAAAGCGGCAGCACGCTGAGGGAATATTGCGCCGAATTGGCAAAGGGGATGATGCCGGCCAGGCCTTCGGCAACGGTGGGGTTGCGGATGATCATCATGCCCGCGATCCCCGTGAAGGCGGATGCATAAGCAACAGGCACGCCCAGAAAGACCAGAAGGACGAGAAGCGCGATGCCGACAGAGCCGATGGTGACAGGATCCATGATGCTACGCCTTGGCTGCTGATGCGGTTGTCGCATCACTGTTTTCGAAAATCGTTGAGGCTGCGGAGGGATGAACCAGCAGACGCATCGACTCGAGCAGCTGCACGATCAGGCGCAGCAGCAGCAGCGCAAGCGAGGCCAGCACGAAGCTGATCCCGATCCAGATGGGGATGCCGATTTCAGGCGTATCCGCGCCGCTGTTCCATGACCGGATCAGATAGGCCCAGCATCCGCGGATCAGGATATAGATGACCCATGTGGCGATTGCCGTGGACAGGAATTCGGACAGCCATTTGGCGCGACCAGTCAGCCTGCCGCTGAAGATGGTCATGCGCACATTGCCAAAGCGTCGCTGGCTGTAGGCGATACCACCCGCGGCGCAGACGGCCATCAGTTGCGCCACCATGTCGATGTTGCCCCGGATCGGCTGATTCAAGGCGGATCGCCCAGCCACTTCGGCGCATACGATGACCATCAGGATCATGATCGTGACGCCCGCCAAAAGGGCAAAGACGCGTTCGACATGCCCCAGATACATGCTTGTTTTGTCGATTAAGGGCTTCATGGCCGGCCTCCGTCAAAACAGTACGGCGGATCAGGATGACCCGCCGTCGCTTGTGTTTTACTCGGCCGTTGCAGCCGCGGCAGAGGTCAGGATCAGGTCCAGCAACTCCTGCCCCGGGTACCCTTTGCTGTTCATGTCGGCGACCCAGGCATCCCAGCTTGGCTTGACAGCGGATTCAAGCGCGGCGCGCACGTCATCGCTGAGCGCAACGCGCGTCATGCCGCGCTTTTCAAAATCGGCTTCATCCTTTTGCTGCGTGGCGGCGTAGCTATCGATCTGGTGCGCATAGGCTTGCGGAACGCCTGCTTCGATCAGGTCGCGATACTGCTGGGGCAGGGCGTTCCACGCGTCTGCGTTGGCAGCAAAGGCGCAATGGACCGTTCCCATGTTCCAGTTGTCTGTCACCCAGGTGGACAGTTCCTGCAGGGAATAGGCGGTGAAGGCGTAGGTGTAGGGGTACACGATTGCATCCAGCGCGCCACGCTCCATCGAGCTGTACATGTCGGGCGAGGGGATGGTGGTCGGCACCGCGCCCAAGGCCTGCATCAGCGGGCTGTGACCGCCCGAGGCATTGACGCGGCGGCCTTGCCAGTCGGCAAGGGAGGTCGGAGCCTCGCCACGGCCCATGATCTCGTAGTTGGGCATCAGGATCGACATGATCGGCACGGTGTTCCAACCGGCCCATTCGGCCTGCACTGCGGGATGCTTCATGTATTCGGCATATGTCTTGTGCTGGCTTTCCAGCGTGGGCAGCGGAAGGAAGGCCAGGTTCAGGCCGGTCGAGACCGGCAACTTGCCCGGGTGGTAGAATGAGCAGACGGAACCTGCCTCGAATGCACCCAGTTGCAGGCCGTCGATATTCTCGGTCGGGTCGGACAGCACGGCGCCGTAGTTCATGGCCAGCGTGAACTTGCCATCGGTCTTTTCCGCGACATAGGCGGCCAGCGCCTCGACACCTTCGGTAAAGCCGCGGCGATTACCCCAGAGAGAGACTTGCCATGTCACGGCGGGGCCTTCGACCTCGGCGGCGGTGGCGGCGGTGGGGGTGAAGCTTGGGGCCAGCGCAATGCCAAGGGTCATCGCGCCGAGCGTGAGTGAGGTGGTCAGGTGCTTGAGTGTCATAATGTCTCCTCCCGAGAACTGTCAGACAGGGTGTTTGGGCCGTCAGGTCATGCCCTAACGGTTTGCGAACGCGGGTTTGCGTTTTTCGGAAAACGCCACCATCCCTTCGCGCCGGTCATCGGTGGCGAAGGTCGCATAGAGCAGGCGGCGTTCAATGTAGATGCCCTCGGCCAGATGGGTCTCGTAGGCGTGGTTCACGGCCTCTTTCGCCAGCATCATGATGGGGCGGGACCGTTCGGCCAGGGTGCGGGCCAGGGTTATCGCCTCGGACAGATAGCTGTCCTGCGAGGCCGTACGGCTGATCAGCCCGCGGGCCAGCGCCTCTTCGGCCCGCATCTCGCGGCCTGACAGGATCATGTCCATCGCCACGGCTTTGCCCACCAGGCGGGTCAGGCGTTGCGTTCCGCCCGCACCGGGGATCACGCCGATCCGGGTTTCGGGCAGGCTGAATACGGCGCTTTGCGCAGCGACGATGATGTCGCACATGAGCGCCAGTTCGCAGCCGCCGCCCGCGGCATGGCCGGACACTGCGGCGATGAGCGGCTTGCGGCAGCTTGCCGCCCGTTCCCATGTGCGGGTGATCAGCTGTTCTTCATAGACATCGGCAAAGGTCTTGTCGCGCAGTTCCTTGATATCGGCACCTGCGGCGAAGGCGCGGTCGCTGCCGGTGAGGACGATCGCGCCGATTGCGGCGTCGTCTTCGAAAGCGCTGAGCGCGGACGAAAGCTCGGTGGTCAGCTCCAGATTGAGGGCGTTCAATGCTGCCGGCCGGTTCAGTTTGATCACGCCGACTGGACCATCCGTTGACACAAGAAGCGTGTTCCAGGTCATGCGCGGCCCCGGCTGATGGATGTGGTGATGTATGCGCAGTTTGGGGCGCGATCTGCCAGGTTGTGACCAGCCAGAGGGCGGCGATCCTTGGTGTAACCCGGACGGACGCCTGCAACAGCGCCTGCTGGAGCGTTGGAAATATGCGGCCGGTGGCCATGCAGATGAACGGCGTACATCGAAGATCCTCCCAAAAGTATGTAAACATATTACCATTTAATCAGCAAGGATTCAGTTTGCGAGACAGGCGTTTGTTGGCGTGGCGAGCGCGTATTCGAACTAAAATACTGAAAAATAACAGAGTAAATTGCGATATGCCTTGTGCGATCTTCGGTCTCTTTGGGCTTGCGTGCTTTTAAAATCATGACAATATATTGCCTTTAGTGTCATTTGGAGGGAGCGCCATGGCTTTGGATGGGGAAACGCGTGATCAGTTGATTTCGACGATTCGGCGATTTGTGGATGAACGACTTGTCCCGGCAGAGGCAGAGGTTGCGCAGACCGATGCGATACCTGCGGATCTTCTGGCCGAGATGAAGGGTATCGGGCTGTTCGGCTTGTCGATATCCGAGGAATACGGTGGGCTTGGCCTGAACATGGAGGAGGAGGCGCTTCTTGTCCTGGAACTGGGGCGCGCAGCGCCTGCATTCCGGTCAATGTTCGCCACCAATGTCGGGATCGGATCGCAGGGGATCGCGATCGATGGCACGGAGGACCAGAAGAGGAAATATCTGCCACGCCTGGCAAGTGGCGATCTGATCGGGTCCTTTGCGCTGACCGAACCTGATGTGGGGTCTGATGCCGGATCGGTGCGCACCACGGCGCGGCGCGAGGGTGATCATTACGTTCTCAACGGCACCAAGCTCTTTATTACCAATGCGCCTCATGCGGGGCTGTTCACCGTGATGGCCCGCACCGATCCGGCGCAGAAAGGTCCGCGCGGCGTCTCGGCCTTTGCGGTCGAGGCTGGGCTTCCGGGACTGTCCACTGGCAAGCCTGAAAGAAAGATGGGCCAGCAGGGGGCACATGTTTCCGATGTCATATTCGAAAACTGCCGCGTGCCTGTCGATGCGCTGATCGGTGGCGTCGAAGGCATGGGCTTCAAGACGGCGATGAAGGTTCTCGACAAGGGGCGCTTGCACATTGCCGCGGCCTGTACCGGGTTGGCCGAGCGGATCATCGACGACATGATGGCCTATGCTGTGACCCGTCAGCAGTTTGGGCGGCCGATCGCCGAATTCCAGCTGCTGCAGGCGATGTTTGCTGACAGCAAGGCCGAGGCCTATGCGGCCCGTTGCATGGTTCTTGATGCAGCCCGCAAGCGGGATGCCGGTCTGGATGTCAGCGTCGAGGCATCCTGCGCCAAGATGTTCGCGTCCGAGATGGTGGGCCGGGTCGCTGATCGGAACGTGCAGGTGCATGGCGGTAACGGTTACATCGCCGAGTACCGGGCCGAGCAACTATATCGCGATGCTCGCTTGTTTCGTATCTACGAGGGCACAACCCAGATCCAGCAGGGGATCATCGCTCGGGCCATGGCAGAGCGGGCGCGGGCGGCCATGTGAAAAAGAGGGGCGGCGCTGTCAGTCTTCGCCGCCCTGCGCCTCGTCGATTGCGCGGAAATTCTCGCGCAGGATATCAAGGTAGTGCAGGATGTGAACCTTGTCGTTGTTCGACAGGTTCTTCATCGCTTCGGCGTAGAAGGATGCGATGTCGCCCTGCATGTCGGCCCAACGTTGCCAGCCTTCGGGGGTCAGCTTGATAAGACGCGACCGATTGTCGTGTTCATCGATGATCCGTTCGATCCATCCGCGCGCTTCAAGCCTGGACAGGACGCCGGTCAGGTTCTGCCGGCTGACCATCAGAAGGGCTGCAAGGTCGCGCACGGCAATCCCGCCTTGCCAGCGGTCGCGCACCAATGCGCCAAGGATTGCCCATTGCTGTGTCGTCACCTCATGGCGTTCCAGCCACTTGTTGCCCGTTTTGTTCAGCTGGTTGGCGCATTGGTAAAGCCGAAAGGCCAGCCGGTTCGACAGGCTGGCGCCAAAGGCATCAGATTCATCAATATCTTGCTTCATTTTTCCAGCATCGTTGCTGGAGAGAGTTGCGTCAAGTGGTGTTGGGCGGTGTTCGGGCAAAATAATATGTAAATAAGTTGACATAATATTTTGCCTTCCCTATTCCTTTTCAAGAGGAGGCTTCAGGCAGATTCGATAGGCTGATCCCTGCTGAATGCAGCAGTGCCCTATCGTTCCATCGCTGTCTGACCGAAACGAAGGAGGACGCCTTGAGAGGTCTTGAAGGTAAAGTAGTTGTCGTAACGGGCGGCGGTGGCGGAATCGGGTCAGCGACCTGTCTGCGATTTGCCGAGGCGCAGAGTCGTGTCGTTGTTGCAGATATCAACGCGGATGCCGCCGAGGCGGTCGCGGCGAAAATTCGGGCAGTCGGAGGGCAGGCCATGTCCTTGGCCTTCGATCTGACCGATTTCGGGGACTGCAATGCGGCTGTCGAGAGGATCGAGAGCGAATTCGGGCCGATCGATATTCTGGTGAACAATGCGGGCTGGGACCTGTTCGTGCCCTTTCTCAAGTCCGAGCCCGATTTCTGGGCCAAGATCATGGACATCAACCTGCGGGCGGTTCTGAACATCACCCATCCGGTTCTGTCACGGATGGTCGAACGCAAGGCCGGTCGTGTGATCTCGATTGCCTCGGATGCGGGGCGTGGCGGGTCATCTGGTGAATCCGTCTATGCCGCCTGCAAAGCCGGGGTCATCGCCTTTTCCAAGACGCTGGCGCGCGAGAACTCGCGCCACGGCATCACCTTCAATTGCGTCTGCCCCGGTGTGACGGAAACCGGGATGCTGGAAAACTTCATGGAAAGCGCCGGCAACAAGGAAAAGCTGCGCGAGGCCTTCACCCGCGCCGTGCCGATGGGCCGTCTGGGCAAGCCGGAAGATCTGCCTGGTGCCATCGCCTTTTTTGCCTCGGACGAGGCTTCTTTCATCACAGGTCAGGTGATTTCGGTCTCCGGCGGCCTGACAATGCATGGGTAAGAACATGGAATTTCAGGATATTCTCTATACGGTGAAAGACGGCGTCGCCACGATCACCATCAACCGCCCCGAGAAGTACAACGCCTTTCGTGGTCAGACCTGTGAAGAGTTGATCAAGGCCTTCAACATGGCGGGTTGGGACAAATCCATCGGTGTGATCGTGCTGACAGGCGCAGGCGAAAAGGCCTTTTGCACCGGGGGCGACCAGTCGGCCCATGAGGGGCAGTATGACGGGCGCGGCACCATCGGCCTGCCGATGGAAGATTTGCACACGATCATCCGGGATGTGCCCAAGCCCGTGATCGCCAAGGTGCGTGGCTTTGCCATTGGCGGGGGCAACGTTCTGTGCACGATCTGCGATTTCACCATCGCGGGTGAAAGCGCGCAGTTCGGGCAGGTCGGCCCCAAGGTCGGTTCGGTCGATCCCGGTTTCGGCACGGCCTTCCTGGCCCGTGTCGTTGGCGAAAAGAAAGCCCGCGAGATCTGGTACCTGTGCCGTCGCTACAAGGCGCAGGAGGCGCTTGCGATGGGTCTGATCAATGCGGTTGTTCCCGATGCCGAACTTGACGTCGAAGTGGACCGCTGGTGCGCCGAGATCATGGAGAAATCGCCGACCGCCATCGCCATAGCCAAGCGGTCGTTCAACATGGACACCGAACATCAGCGCGGCATCGCGGGCCTGGGGATGTATGCGCTCAGCCTCTACTACGACACTGACGAGAGCAAGGAAGGCGGCATCGCCTTCAAGGAAAAGCGCAAGCCCGATTTTCGCAGGTTCGGCCGCTGAGACCAGGCGCGCGGGTCATTCACCCGCGCGCCTTCGCCATGCCGTTGGAGGATGCCATGAGAACAATTTTCGACACCGAGGAACTGGATCAGATCCGTGATCTGGCCGGGAAATTCGCACAAGAGCGCGTGGCGCCGGGCTACATCGCCCGCGAGAAGGCCGGGACATTCGACATGGGCCTGGTGCGCGAGATGGGCGCCTTGGGCCTGATCGCGCCGGAACTGCCGGAGGCGTTTGGCGGCATGGGGGCGGAATACCTTTATTCCGGGGCCATCATCGAAGAGATCGGAAAGGCCGATTTTACCTTTGGCTATGTGCCGCTTCTTGCCTCGCTCAACGGGCATATCCTTGCGACATTCGCGCAAAAGCACATCGCGGCAGAGTGGCTGCCAAAGCTGACAGCGGGCGAGTTGATGCTGGCCATCGCGCTGACGGAACCCAAGGGCGGTTCGGACGCGGCCAACCTGGGCCTCAAGATGGAGCGGGTGGGTGATCATTATATCTTGAACGGTGAGAAAACGTCGATTTCCGCCAACCAGATCGCCAAGGGCGTGATCACCTTTGCCCGCACGGGGCGCCCGGAGGACAAGGCGCGCGGCGTCTCGGCCATCCTGGTGCCGCTGGATGCGCCCGGGATCACCACCTCGAAATTCTCGAACATGGGGCAGAATTCAGTCGGTCATGGCTCGATCTGGTTCGACAATGTGAAAGTCCCCGCCGATCACCTGCTGGGCGACGAGGGGAAGGGCTTTGCGCAGGTCATGCAGGGCTTTGATTTCTCGCGCAGCCTGATCGGGTTGCAGGCCCTGGGGGCCGCGCGCGCCAGCCTGGACGAGACATGGGCCTATATCGGGGAGCGGCGCGCCTTCGGCAAACCCCTGGGCGCGTTTCAAGGCGTGACGCATCAGTTGGCGGATTTCGACACCAAGGTCGAGGCCGCGCGCCTGATGTCCTACAATGCGCTCTGGCTCAAGGATCGCGGCCTGCCGCATACCGCCGAGGCCGCGATGACAAAGTGGTGGCCGCCGCTTCTGGCCTATGAGGCGATCCATGCCTGCCTGCTGATCCACGGACATGCGGGCTATAGCGATACCTTGCCGTTCCAGCAGCGTTTGCGCGATGTCCTGGGGCTGCATATCGGGGACGGAACCGCGCATATCATGAAGAACATCATCGCCCGCGAACGCGCCGGCCGCGAAGCCACCGCAGGCTGACAACAGGTCTGCCGTGCGTCGAGGAGGGCGCACGGTGCACGGGGCAACAGCCCCGCATCAAAAGGGGAGGGAACCAAAATGCATTTCGATGCCGTCCTGATCGAACCACGCCGTGACGCGATGACCGCTGCCGGGTTCTGGAAAAACATCACGACCGACGACTATTTCGACCGCAACCTTGCCGCCGCACCTGACGCGCTTGCGCTGTCCTCGGTTTCAGTCACCGATGGAACGCGCCGCGATCTGACCTGGGCCGAGCTTGACCTTCTGGCTGACCGCGCCGCCATCGGGTTGCGCAAGCTGGGTGTAGGGCGCAACGATGTGGTCACTTGCCAGTTACCCAATGGCTGGCAATTCGTCGCCACCTACCTGGGCTGCTCGCGCATCGGTGCTGTGTTCAACCCGGTGATGCCGATTTTCCGTGAGCATGAGTTGAATTTCATGCTGCGCCACGGCGAGACGCGGGTCTTCGTGGTGCCCAAGCTGTTCAGGGGGTTCGATCACGAAGTCATGGCCAATGGCATGGCGCCCGATCTGCCGGACCTGGCGCATGTGGTGGTGCTGGGGGGCGCAGGGGACAACAGTTTCGAGACGCTGCTGTGCAATCCCGCCTTTGACACCGAACGCGCCAGCCTGACCCGCGACAGCCGCCTTGGGCCGAATGACGTGTGCCAGCTGATCTACACATCCGGCACGACGGGCGAACCCAAGGGCGTGATGCACACGGCCAACACCATGTATGCCAACCTGGCACCTTTTGCCGAACGGCTGCATATGGATGCGGATGACGTGGTGCTGATGTTCTCGCCGATGGCGCATCAGACCGGGTTCATGTACGGGCTGCTTTTGCCGCTGATGCTGGGCGCGCGGTTTGTTCTGATGGACACGTGGGACAAGGCGCAGGCCGCGCGGGTGATCGAAAGCGACCATGTGACATGGACCATGGCGTCGACACCGTTCCTGATGGACCTGTCTGCAACGGTTGATGAACTGGGCACCGATCCTTCCTCGCTGCGGATATTCCTCTGTGCGGGTACGGTCATTCCCGGCCCCGTGGTCGAGCGCGCGCAGCGCATTCTGGGCGCACGTGTCATATCGGCCTGGGGTCTGACCGAAAACGGCGCGGTCACGACAGTGCGCCCGGAGGATCCGGCCGACCGCTCTGCCACATCTGATGGCACGCCTTTGCCGGGCGTGGAACTGCAGATCCGCGGCAAGGACGGCAAGCTGCTGCCCAACGGGGAGGAGGGCGAAATCTGGGTGCGGGCCTGCTCCAATTTTGGCGGCTACCTGAAGCGGCCGCATCTGAACAGCCATGATGCAGACGACTGGTTCGACACGGGCGATATCGGCCGGTTGAATGATGAGGGATATATCCGGATCTCTGGCCGGTCCAAGGATATCATCATCCGTGGTGCCGAGAATATCCCCGTGGTCGAGGTGGAGGCAGCCCTGTTCAAGCATCCCGCGGTGCAGACCGTGGCCATCGTCGGCTATCCCGACGAACGGCTGGGCGAGCGGGCCTGCGCCTTTGTGGTTCCCAAGCCGGGCCAGAGTTTCGCCTTCGAGGACATGCAGGATCATCTGAAATCCCTTGGTTTTGCGATCCAGTATTGGCCCGAGCGGCTGGAATTGCGCGATGCCTTGCCCTCGACCGCGTCGGGCAAGATCCAGAAATTCGCCCTGCGCAACATGCTGCGTGCGGAACTGGCATCGTGACCGACAGGCCCGGACATGTCGCCCTGGTGACGGGTGCGGGTGGCCCGATGGGCCGTGCGGTCACGGACAGGTTGGTGGCGGACGGCGTGGGGGCATTGGTGTTGACCGACATTTCCGGCGCGCGGCTGGAGCAGGCGGCCACCGACCTGCGGGATCGTCTGGGCGGGGACCGTGTTGTTTCGCTGCGGGCCGATGTCACCCTTGCCGCCGAGGCGCGCGCCGTGGCCGAGGCCGGGATCGCTGCCTTTGGCCGCGTCGATCTGCTGGTCAATCTGGTGGGCGGTCTGCGCTCGAACAGGCTTTACACCCCTTTCCTTGACATGGGCGAGGATCAGTGGCGCCAAACCTTCGATCTGAACCTGCTTGGTGGATTCCACCTGATGCAGGCTGTCGTGCCGGGCATGATCGCGCGGCGTTTCGGTCGGGTGATCAACGTTTCTTCCATCGTCTTCGGAGGCGAAAAGGGGCAGGCCGATTATGCGGCTGCCAAGGCGGCGGTCGCCTCGTTGACGCGGTCGCTGGCTGCGGAATTCGCGCCGCATGTGACGGTGAATTGCGTGGCGCCGGGGCTGACAAACACATCCGTCACGCGAAACATGCCCGAGGCAGAGGCCACGCGTCTGACGGCCGCTGCCTTTATTCCGCGCATGGGCGAGCCGGAAGAGATCGCGGCGGCGATATCCTTTTTTCTACGCGAAGAGGCCCGTTTCGTGACCGGAGAGATCATGGCCGTCGCGGGCGGCATACATCCCCATCTGTGACAGACGGAGCCTTTCATGAGCGACGCGTTCATCTGCGACTATATCAGGACGCCCATCGGGCGACATGGCGGGGCTCTGGCCCGCGTGCGGGTCGATGATCTGGCCGCCATCCCGCTGCGCGCGCTGCTGGCACGCAACCCCGGTCTTGATCCCGCCGACATCGAGGAGGTCTGGCTGGGTTGCGCCAATCAGGCGGGCGAGGATAACCGCAACGTCGCGCGTATGGCCTCGCTTCTGGCGGGCTTGCCTGACACGGTGCCGGGTGTGACCGTTAACCGTCTCTGCGGTTCGGGGCTTGAGGCGGTAATGGCCGCGGCGCGCGCCATCAAGGCGGGCGAGATGGACCTGGCCATCGCGGGCGGCGTCGAAAGCATGACCCGCGCGCCTTTTGTGATGGCCAAGGCGCAAGTGGCATTTGATCGTCAGGCGGACATCCATGACACGACCATCGGCTGGCGCTTTGTGAACCCGCAGATGCAGGCGCAATATGGCACCCATTCCATGCCCGAGACGGCCGAGAATGTGGCCGATGATTTCGGCATCTCCCGGTCAGATCAGGACGCCTTGGCCTTGCGCTCGCAACAGCGTGCGGCCGCGGCCATCGCAGCGGGACGGTTGGCGCGGGAGATTGCGCCGGTGACCGTGCCTTTGGGACGTGGCAAGCAGCTTGATGTAACCCAAGATGAACATCCGCGCTCTGATACCACGCTGGACAGTCTGGCCGGATTGCGCCCGATCACACGTGCCGATGGCACGGTGACGGCGGGAAATGCGTCGGGCGTCAATGACGGGGCAGCGGCGCTGATCGTCGCGTCGGCCGCGGCCGCGCGGCGGCACGGCTTGACCCCGATTGCCCGGATATGTGCCGGCGCCAGCGCTGGTATCGCGCCGCGCATCATGGGCTATGGCCCCGTGCCCGCGGTGCAGAAGCTCTGCGCGCTGACGGGAATTTCGGTGCGCGATCTGTCGGTGATCGAGTTGAACGAGGCTTTCGCCGCCCAGGGTCTGGCCGTACTGCGCGGGCTTGGCATTGCGGATGACGACCCGCGTGTGAACCCCAATGGCGGGGCCATCGCGTTGGGTCATCCGCTTGGCATGACCGGTGCGCGGATCGCGGGCACCGCGGCGATCGAGCTTGCCGCAGGGCAGGGACGCTATGCGCTGGCCACGATGTGTGTGGGCGTAGGGCAGGGCGCGGCCCTGCTTCTGGAACGGGTCTGACCGCGTGAGCACAGGAAACATTCAATCTATCCAAGGGAGACCACGCCAATGAAGGTACTCGTGCCTGTCAAACGTGTGATCGACTACAACGTGAAGGTTCGCGTGAAAGCGGACGGAAGCGGTGTCGATCTCGCCAATGTGAAAATGTCGATGAACCCGTTCGACGAGATCGCGGTGGAAGAGGCGATCCGCCTCAAGGAAGCGGGCAAGGCCGAAGAGGTCGTGGTGGTTTCCATCGGCGTCAAGCAGGCGCAGGAAACCCTGCGCACCGCGCTGGCCATGGGTGCGGACCGCGCCATTCTGGTCGTGGCCTCGGATGATGTGCATACCGACATCGAACCGCTGGCGGTGGCCAAGATCCTGAAAGCCGTCATCGCCGAGGAAAACCCCGGTCTGGTGATCGCGGGCAAGCAGGCCATCGACAATGACATGAACGCGACCGGCCAGATGCTGGCGGCGCTGCTGGGCTGGAGCCAGGCGGCCTTCGCCTCCAAGGTCGAGATCGCGGGCGATGCCGCCCAGGTCACGCGCGAGGTGGACGGCGGTCTGCAGACCATCGAGGTCAAGCTGCCCGCGATCGTGACCGCCGACCTGCGCCTGAACGAGCCGCGCTATGCCAGCCTTCCCAACATCATGAAGGCCAAGAAAAAGCCGCTCGACGAAAAGACCGCCGCCGATTACGGCGTCGACGTCACGCCGCGGCTGGCGATCGTCAAGACCAGCGAGCCCGAGGCGCGCAAGGCCGGCGAAATCGTGGGCTCGGTGGACGAGCTCGT